>JBEKUT010000241.1:0-10435 GCA_049514735.1 Bryobacteraceae bacterium | reverse complement strand
TCCCCGGCAAGCTGGAATCGATCCTCGATCACGGTTCCGTTTACGACGACATCGTAAAACGTATGTTCCGCGCCAACGATTTTCTTTTCCTCGGACGCGGCATCCACTTCCCCATCGCGCTCGAAGGCGCTCTGAAGCTGAAGGAAATTTCCTACATTCACGCGGAAGGCTATCCCGCCGGCGAGATGAAACATGGACCCAACGCGCTGATCGACGAGAACCTTCCCGTAGTCGTTCTCGCCACCCGCGATCCCGATAATCCCGAGAGCCGCCTGCGCTACGAGAAGACGCTCTCGAACATTCAGGAAGTGAAGGCGCGCAGCGGGATCGTGATCGCGATCGCCTGCATCGGCGACGAGGAAGAAGTCGGCAGCATGGCCGATTTCGTCGTTCATATTCCGCCCGCCAGTGAGCTGTTGCTTCCGATCATCGAAGTGGTCCCGCTGCAAATGCTCGCTTACCACATCGCCGTGCGCCGTGGCTGCGACGTCGATCAGCCACGCAATCTCGCGAAAAGCGTCACGGTGGAATGAAGCAGTCCACGCACCAGATCGTCATAGCGACGCGCGGCAAAGGCCTCTACGATTTCACTCGCGAGATCCACTCCTGGCTCGCGCCGCAAGAGCCACATACCGGTCTGCTCACCGTCTTCTGCCAGCACACCTCCGCGTCGCTCGTGATTCAGGAAAATGCCGATCCCGATGTCACCGCCGACCTCAACGACTTTTTCGAACGACTCGTTCCAGAGAACATGGAAGCCTACCGGCACACCCTCGAAGGCCCCGACGACATGACCTCTCATATCCGCTGTGCCCTGACGCAGACCAGCCTGAGCATCCCTATTCGTAACGGAGAACTTGCGCTGGGCACGTGGCAGGGCGTCTATCTATTCGAGCATCGCGTGCACCCCCACCGCCGCAGCGTTGTGCTTCACTTGTTGATGGAGAACTAAATTTCTATGAGTATTTCCCGCCGCAGATTCATTGAATCGGCCGCCATTGCCACCATTGGCGCGAATGCCGCCGCGCCCACCGGGATGCCGATGCGCACCCTCGGCAAGACCGGTGCGCGCGTTTCGATCCTCGCGTTTGGCGGCGGCAGCCGCTTTCTCGCCTACAAAGACGAGGAACAGGCGTTAGCCGCGCTGAACCACGCGCTCGATCTGGGAATCACCTACATCGATTCGGCCGCCAGCTACGGCGACGGGTTGAGCGAACAGCGTGTCGGGAAAGTTCTCAAAGCGCGCGGGCGAAATGGCCTGTGGCTCGCCACGAAAATCGAGCCGCGCAACGGCGACGAAGCTATGCGGACCGTCGAGCGCAGCCTTAAGAATCTCCAGGTGGATTACGTGGATCTGCTGCACATGCACAGCCTCACCACTCCCGAAGATCTCGCCGCCATCGAAGCAAAAGATGGCGTCCTGAACCGCTTCTACAAACTGCGCGATCAGAAGGTGGCGCGGCACATCGGCATTACCTGCCACACCGATCCCGCGGTTCTGAAAACGGCACTCGAGCGCTTCGACCTCGATTGCACCCAAATGGCTCTGAACGCCGCCCGCATAGGCATGGCCGCCGATGTCAAATACGATAATCCCGCGACGAGTTTTGAATCGTTGGCGCTACCCGTCGCGCAACGCAAGAACATGGGCATCACGGCGATGAAAATCTTTGCGCAGGACAAGCTTACGAACAAGGCCGCGACGGAAAAACTGATCCGCTACTCGATGTCGCTGCCCGTAGCCGCCACGGTGATCGGCATGCCGAAGCTGGACTTCATCAATCGGAACGTAGAGACGGCGAAGAATTTCAAGCCGCTGTCCGAGCAAGAAATGCGAGACTTCTCAACAGAGCTCTCCGGCAAATTCAAAGCCAGTATCGACCGCTACTTCGCCGCCCACCGCGACTGTTAGCCAGTAGCGCAGACGATCGCCTTGCGTCGTCTGCCTGGTCTGTCAAGCAACACAGACGACAAAAACCGATCGTCTGTACCACGTTATCTCGGATACGCACCCGCAATGTAACTATGCAAATGATCGATTGTTTCCGCCTGCGCCGAGATGATCCAGCTCACCAAATCCCCAATCGACACAATCCCCTGAATTCGATTCCCCTCCACCACCGGCAAATGCCGAATGCGGTTCGACGTCATCAGCCGCATGCATTCATCAATCGTGTCGTACGGGCCGGCGCACACCACCGGATGCGTCATCACTTCTTCGATCCGCGTGTCGCGTGACGAGCGCCCCCGTAGTATCAACTTGCGCGCATAATCGCGCTCCGAAAACAGTCCCACCAGGTTTCCGCCGCTCATGACAAGCAGCGCCCCAATCCCCCTGTCGGACATCGTTTCGATAGCTTCGTAGACTAATGCCGAGGGCTCCACGGAAAATACATCGTGTCCCTTGAAATCCAGAACGGATCGCACTTGATCGGTTATTTGCACGTGAGCTCCTTCAACAAGGACGGACGCCCTGGTCCGTGCGGGTCCCCAAACACCCGCTATGCCCGGCGGTCTGACAGCTTGGCCCCGACCGCTCCGCCAAGCATGGGCAGAGTGGTGAACAGGACGAAAAACATGACGAGTGCCGCGATGATCAGCACCGCGGAAATAACCGGGTCCCCCAGGCCTTTCATGATCTGCTCGATGTTGGGATCCTGCGTGGGCATTTGTTTTTTGTAAAACGCCACTAGTCCCCCTTCATTGGAAAGCGAAATCACTTGGACCGTAAACAACGCGACGAACATGGCGAATGAGAAGATCCCGGTAATCCAACCCATTCGCGCCCCGCTGCGGATGGAAAGTGGCTGACCCGTCCTGCGGGCGTACCACTTCGTCGCGAAAAAACCAGCGAGAAAAAAACCGACAATCAAACGCAGGATCGGGAACAGCAGCCCGCCCGGCAGCAGAAAAGCCAGCATCGCAGCCACCGCCACCATAAACCCGATCCCCACGGCGGTCTTGTTGCGGAAACTGATTTCCTGCGCCGCCCTGGCAGCAGCCACGGCGTCCGGAAGCGGCGGCGGCAAAGGTGGAGGCGCTTGCGCCTGCTCCGTCTCTTCGACCCCCGGATAATCGTACTGCGGCTTGCCGCACTTATGGCAAAACCGGGCGTCCGGCGGCAATTGAGCGCCGCATGTGCAGAATTCAGGCACGACTTCAGTTTGACACAGCCGAACGCAGTACGCCGCACGCCGGATTAATCGACAACCACGAACCAACAACGCTTTCTTGAACGTAGAACGTCCCAACGCCGCCGCGTGCTACCTTCCCCTTTTTATGCCTCCACTCACCCTCGTTGTAATCGGCGACCCCAACGCCAGCCACATACGCTTGCTCAAACAGCTCCCCAGCAGCGTTGAAACCATCGTCTCGGACGATTTCGAAAAGCTAAAAGAGGTCGCCCCTAAGGCGGACATCCTCCTCAACGGCGGCTTCCACGCCGACCTGTTCCGCAAGGTTTTCCCACTAGTAACGAAAGCCCAGTGGGTCCATAATCTCTCCACGGGCGTCGAAGGCATTCTCTCACCCGAAGTGATCGCCAGCCCCATCCCGCTGACCAACGGACGCGGCGTCTTCAGCAGCATCCTCGCCGAGTTCGTCATCGCCGGCGTCCTCTACTTCGCCAAGGATTTCCGCCGCATGATCCGCAACCAAGTGGCAGGGCGTTGGGAGCCCTTCGACGTCGACGCCATCGAAGGCACAACCATGGCCATCATTGGCTACGGTGACATTGGCCGCACAACGGCGAAACTCGCGCATGCCATGGGAATGAAAGTGGTCGCCCTACGCCGCCGCGCCGCGCTGTCGGTGGACGATCCGCACCTCACCGCTATCTACCCGCTCGAGCGCCTGCATGAAATCATCGCCCGCTGCGATTACCTGGTCATCGCGACACCGCTCACTCCCGAAACCACCGGCATGATCGGCGAGGCAGAGCTGAACCAGCTCAAGAAGGACGCTGTCGTAATCAACGTCGGACGGGGGCCGGTCATCGTGGAATCGGTGCTCATAAAAGCGCTCGAAGAGAAGCGCATCAAAGGAGCGGCGCTCGATGTCTTCGACAAGGAGCCGCTTCCCGAAGGACACCCGTTCTACAGCATGGAGAACGTGCTACTGTCGCCCCATTGCGCCGACCACCTGCCCGGCTGGATCGACCTCGCCATGAACCGCTTCCTCTCAAATTTCGACCTCTTTTCAAAAGGGCAGCCGCTCGAAAACATCGTCGACAAGAAAGCGGGATATTAATGAGCGTCACGCTCGCGGATATTCGAGAGGCCGCCGCCCGCATCGCGCCCATCGCGCACCGCACGCCCGTGCTGACGTCACGAATCTTCAATCAGCTCACCGGCGTTGAAGCCTTCTTCAAGTGCGAAAACCTCCAGCGCGGCGGTGCGTTCAAGATCCGTGGCGCGGCGAATTTCGTCTACTCCATCCCCCAAGCCGGCCTGCCTCGCGGCGTGGTGGCCTTCTCCTCCGGCAATCACGCCCAAGCCGTCGCGATCGCCGCGAAATCCGTTGGGATCGCAGCCACCATCGTGATGCCCACCGACGCACCGCGCTCTAAGCTGGAGGCGACCCGCAACTACGGCGCGCGTATCGTCTCGTATGACCGCTTACGCGAGAACCGCGAAGAAATTGGCCAGCGCATCTCGGAAGAGACCGGCGCGACGCTCGTTCCGCCCTACGATCACGAATGGATCGTCGCGGGTCAAGGAACCGCCGCGCTGGAGTTGCTCGAAGAAGTCCCCGATCTCGACACGCTCGTAGTCTGCATCGGAGGAGGCGGCCTGATTTCCGGCAGCGCCACACTAACGAAAGAACTGAATCCTCAGATCCGCGTGATCGGCGTCGAGCCCGACGCGGCCAACGATACCTGGCTGTCACGCCGCGCAGGTCGGCGCGTCGAAATTCCTCCTCCCGCGACCATCGCCGATGGCCTGCGTTCTCCCCAACCCGGAGCCATCACGTTCCCGATCGTTCAGAAACTCGTGGACGATATCGTGCTGGTCACCGACGACGAAATCCGAGAAACGATGCGCTTCTTTCTCACCCGCATGAAGCTCGTCGCCGAACCCAGCGGAGCGACAGCTCCCGCCGCTCTGCTCACTGGCAAGATCCCGAAATCTGCACGCCGCGTTGGCGTCGTAATTTCAGGCGGCAACGTCGACCTCGATACATTAAAGACTCTATGAAGCCCCTCATCGTGACCGCGCTCGCCATGCTCACCACTCAAGCCGCCGACCTCCGCGTCGACCACGCCACTCTCGCCGGCCTCGATCTCAAAGGCATGCAACAGGAACTCGCGGCTGCCGGCCTGCCAAGCGAATACGGCGGCAAGCATGCGAATCACGCGACAGAAATGGCGACCATCAGTTTTCCCGATGGCTCCTATCTCGAACTGATTTCCCGCCAGCCCGATTTCGATCCTAAATCCTTCGCTGAGCACGCCTGGGCGAAGTACATCGAGACCAACGCGGGCCCCTGTGGCTGGGCCGTTCGCCCGGTCGATTTCAAAGACGCAGTCAAGCGCCTTAAATCGGCGGGCATCGACATGGACGACGTCGCTCCCAGTGGACGCCAGCGCCCCGACGGCGTGCGTCTCGATTGGGAGACCTCGCAAGTGCATGGCGATCGCGGAGCGTTCTTCCCGTTCCTGATTCACGACATCACGCCGCACGAAAATCGCGTCTATCCGTCCGGAAAACCGAGCGCGTCCCAGTTCTCCGGCATCACGCAAGTGCTAATCGCCGTGAAAGATCTCGATGGAGCCATTGCGATCTATCGAAAAGCGTACGGCCTGGAGGAGCCCATTCGAAGATCGGACCCGTCCTTCGGCGCACGAACGGCATCCTTCCCCGGCACACCCGTTGTGCTAGCCTGGCCGCTGTCTCAAGACAACTGGATCGCCGCCCGCATAGCAAAATACGGCGACGCACCCTGCGCCTTCGCGATCGGCAAACCAACGAAATGGATTGAGCTGAAGTCGGTAGGCGGCCGCCTCGGCCTTCCCTAATTCATCGCTTGGGGTATCTGCGTTTATCGGCGTCCATCCGCGGCCATTTATACTCGCCGCCCTGTATCAATTCCCGATTTCCATCCGTTCGATGAGACCGTTCTGAATGGAGTACACGTGATAAACGATCTGGTCCACAATCGTGTTTCCGGCCAGATCCCGGATCACTTGGTGCACCTCGACCACAGTCCGGCCACCCGGCTCGTCTTCGAAGCGCACAGGCTCGACATGGGGATCGAGCATAGCCCATTGCCGTGTCCAATATTCGCGCACGTTTTCGCGGCCGTGGATCCTTCCGCCTTCCATTCCGTTGGGCCAGTCTACATCGGGATGCAGATTCGCAAGAACCGTATCGATCTCGCGCGCGTTGAACGCCGCGTAAACGGAAGCCAGCAGGGCAGACCATCGCTTTTTGTTGTCTGCCTTTTCAAGTTCGCTACTCATGCCGAAGTGCCATCAAAGGATCCACGCGAGGCCCGATAAACCTTGAATATAACAGGCCCGGAGCGCGCGTTACTTTTGCGTTATCGCCAGATAGGACTGAAACCCATTAGCCACGATCTGAACGCCGATGCACAGCATGATGAATGAGAGCAGCCGCATAAGAGCGGTGGTCCCGGTGGCGCCGATCAATCGCTCCGCGCTATTCGCATAACGATAGGAGAAGTAGAGAACCACGCAGATGAGGACCACCCCAATGAACGAGGCGATAAGTACTAACGGCGCGAGGAATGAGTGAACGTGAAGCTCCGGCGGCAGATTTGCGCCCAGCGTAATTGCGACGGAAATGGAGCCCGGACCTACGGTGACGGGCAGGGTGTAAGGATAGAAAGCATTCGCGAGGATGTCGCTTTCGGTCGCGGAACGAGAAGAAGCTCCGCTGCCGCTTTGAGTGAGCAGCGACCAGCCGGTCGCCGCAACCACCAGTCCACCGCCGATCTGAACCGCGTAGAGGGTAACTCCGAAGAACGTCAGGATCTTCGCGCCGAAGAGCATGGACCCGATCAACAGAAGGAAAGAGAACGTCGAGATTTTGCGCGACAGCAGATCCCGGAGCCGCGGGCTGATCGGTCCTGTCATGTCGAGGAAGATGGCCGCGCTGCCGAACGGATTGACTATTGGAAATAGCGCGGCCACAACAAGAACGACAGCTTTGGAAAGTTCGGCAACGTCACCTCGTATATTAAGCGCCGTCATGTTTTGTATTGTCGAGTTTCTCCCAACCTAACCAAAGGTAATCGAAAAGGCCTGAACGCCCGGATCTACGAATTCGATCTCAAAAGTCCGGTCTTGGATGCGATCCTTTTGCCGGATGAGTTGATACATCCGCGGCTCGCGGACCTCGCCGCCTCCGTCGGGGGCGGAATCGACTCCCGAATTATCGCCGGGCGCGGCGCCGTCCAAACTCACTTTATAGCGAATGGGCTTGCCGTTCTTCGCTGGACCTAACACCATATGCAGGTCGCGGCTGTGGAAGCGGAACACAATCTTGCCAGGCGCCGCCTGCAGCACCGCCTTCTCGTCGCCGTCGTTCCACGCTCCGCCGAATCCCCATTCATTCAATGCAGGACTCGCGGGTGGGCTGTAGGTCTTTCGCGAGTCTTGCGCCAATTTTTCAGGCGGCGCGAAATTATCGGCGCGGGCGTAGCCAATATAGGTCTCGAAGGATTGCACATCGCCGCCCGGTGGCGCTTCCGCTCCGCTAGCGGATATGCGAACCGTGCTCTCATCCAGGCCAGTGGCTCCGTTTTCCTTCAGAAGTTCCTGGATGACACGCTCGGACTCAACATATTCGCCCTCGCCGAAGTGGTGATAACGGATCCGCCCTTTGCCATCGATAAAGTAATCCGCCGGCCAATATTCGTTGTTGAACGCCTGCCAGATCGAATGATCGCTGTCGATGGCGACCGGGTAAGTAATCTTCAAATCGCGCACGGCAGTTTCCACATTCGCACGTTCTTTTTCAAACCCGAACTCCGGCGCATGCACACCGATCACAACCAGACCCGCATCCTTGTATTTAGCCGCCCAGCTCTTCATGTAGGGGAGTTCCCGCAAGCTATTAATGCAGGAGTAAGTCCAAAAATTGAATAACACGACTCTCCCACGTAGCGACTTTCTACTTAGCGGAGCGGAGTTGAGCCAGCCGGTGGCGCCGTCCAATTCAGGCAACGGCCCCTCGTCTCTAAGGGCACGCGGCGATCCTGCGGCGTTCGCTATCGGAGCAGGGCTCGCGAACCACGCGACAACGCGAGCCCCGCCAGTGGCGAGCATCGAAGTTTTAAGGAAGCTCCTGCGGTCCATAAGTAGGCGCTATCCTGCGAAGCCGTCTACATCCACTACCGCCTGAGCGAAAGCCCGCGGAGCTTCTTGAGGCAGATTGTGCCCGATGCCTCCACTAACGATCCGGCTTTCATATTTGCCCGAGAACTTCTTGCGATAGGCCGCGTCGTTCGGATAATGCGGCGCGCCATTGGCGTCGCCTTCCAGGGTGATTGTCGGCACCGTGATCGCTGGACCCGCGGCAAGCCGCTCTTCCAGATCGTCATACTTGGAATCGCCATCGGCCAAGCCGATCCGAAACCGGTAATTATGAATCACGATTGCGACGTAGTCCGGATTGTTGAAAGATGCCGCCGTGCGATCGAACGTGGCATCGTCGAAGTCCCACTTCGGTGAAGCGATCCGCCAAATGAGCTTCCCGAAATCATGCCGGTATTTGTCATAGCCGAGCTTGCCGCGTTCCGTAGCGAAGTAATATTGGTACCACCATTGATACTCAGCCTCTGGCGGTAATGGCGTTTTGTTGGCGGCCGGGGTGGAGATCAGATAACCGCTCACGGAGACCAACGCCTTGCAGCGCTCCGGCCAGAGTGTCGCGACAATGTCGGCCGACCGTCCTCCCCAGTCATAACCGGCGACGATCGCTTTTTGGATACCGAGGGCGTCCATCAAATCGATGACATCGCGAGCGACCGCGGTTGGCTGGCCGTTCCGGAATGTATCGCTTGAAAGGAAGCGCGTCGTGCCACAGCCTCGCACGTATGGGACGATTACCCGATAGCCGGCCGACCCAAGCAACGGAGCGACATCGACAAAACTGTGGATGTCGTAGGGCCAGCCGTGCAGCAGAACTACTGGCGGGCCATCGGCGGGTCCGGCTTCGGCATATCCCACGTTCAGGAGACCCGCGTCTATCTGCTTCAGTGGGCCGAACGATGTGTTCGTCCCCGGTTTAATCGGAGGTAATTGCGATGCCGCGAAGCCGCTTGGCGCGAGCTCGGCGGCCGCGAAAGTCATGGCCGCATTGCGCAAAAAGCGGCGGCGATCATGGTCGATTCCTTCGGATTTCTTAGTCGTACTCATCGTCGAAACTCCTTCGTTCGATTCAGGAAGTTGGGGAACTTGCCGCCGGCTCCTGACGCGCTTCCGGAGGAAGATGGTCGAACATCTTCTCCACGCCTTTGTCGAGCTTCTTGATATTCTTGGCGGACTTGTCCGACAGGGCCTCGCCCGACGACCCCCGCCAAATCAGTTTCTTTGAGTTGGAGTCGAACAGTCGACTACCAGCGTTCCAACCCGATACGTGCTCTCGGTTGTCGTCGCGTCTCCGGAGCTACTTCCGAACCCGCCTCGCCGGCTCAGGCTGCACGCGGCCGGCCAAGTTCGAAGACCGCGCATTCCCCGTGATTAGGCGCATTTGCAGTTGCATGCCGAAGCAAGTGTCGGAATCCGGTGTTCAAAACCGGGGCTCCGTGTGCATCGTTCGACAGCTTGGGCACTTCCGGGCGGTGGGACAGGCCATCGGGTTTCGTGGCCTGTCCTTCTTGTGGCGCGCTCACCACCGGCTGTTATAAGAGAAATAGTAACAACGCTTACGGTTTGAACGTTCTAGACCTGTGAGCGGGTCTAGGACCATGAGTACTAGCCGGTAATCGCGCCTCTGTTTCCATTCAGTAACGGTTTGTTGCCGTTCGGTGAAAGTTTTTGACGGTTCGGGGCTAGTGTGTTGTAATCAACCACTGGGCCGTAGCATCGACCCGGAGACGCGATTCTTCGCAAGTTACACTTTGCGCTTGACTTGACAGGTGTAGGGTGTTATGTATGATTTGACTGCGTCCAAGGGTTTGGCGGCATTCATTTTGATGCGTGAATCCCGCGAGCACCAAAAGTATATACGAGAAGTTTGAACAAATTGAGCCGATGGGCGATCGCGATGAGAGTTAAACGGGCGGAGTGGGAGCGGGCGCTGTGAGCAGCCGGCTGCCGCTAGGCTCGTTTGAGTTGCATTCATGATCTCCATGGGATTACACCAAGTTAAAGGCTCAGGTTGGAAAAGAGAACTTCCATCAATTCACATTCACATTTTCACAAGGAGAAGGAAATGGCAGATTTTCGCAAATGGCTATTTGCGTTTGC
>JBEKUT010000240.1:0-11056 GCA_049514735.1 Bryobacteraceae bacterium | reverse complement strand
AGCGGACCGGAATAATCGGGTATGCCGCCGATCAACTCCAGTACCTTGGCGCGCACGAATGCCTGGCGCTTCACCGCGTCTTCTTTCGTTTGAATCTTCGCCACGGTTTCCACCCGCTTGGCAAGTTGCTTTTGCGCGATGTCGTCCATCCAGCGGAGCAGATCGGCTGGTGCGTCCGCGGCATGGCCGATTGTGCAGGAGAGCAGGAATGCAGCAAGGACACGCATGCCGGTTCCCAGTTTACAGGAGCGATTCAAGAATGTCCGGGATCTCGAAGATGGCTTGATTGTGGATGGCGGCCGCGTTGGCGCGGAAGCGCTTGAAGTTCGTGGGATCGAGCAGTTCGGCGAGGCCGGCGTTCAGATCGCCAAAAGATTTCACTACCACGCCCACCTTCTTATTGCGAACCCAATCCGCATTGAAGCGTTCCTGCGGAAGCGTCCAGGCGTTGCGCTCCACCATCACCGGGAGTTTCATCGCGAGCGCTTCGCTGATGCTGCCTGGACCCGGTTTGCCGATGAAGAAATCTGACAAGCCCATAAAAAATGGAATCTCGGAAGTGAATCCCTGTACCGATTTGGGAGGAATCTCGGAAGTGAATCCCTGTACCGATTTGGGAAACGGCGTTTCGAGCGCACGCAGCTTCTGCGCGATCTTCTGATTCTTCCCACAGATGAAGATCAATTGAAGACTGCCCTTCACGCGCTTCGCTATATCGAGCATCGTGCTCGAACCTTCACCGCCGAATAGCACAAGACCGGTGGGTAGATCAGGCTTCAGCCCGAGCTTGATGCGCTCACCGCAACGATCGATTTCGAGCGGATCATAAAATTTGGGACGCAGGATCATGCCCGAAGTCTTGAAAATCCGATCTGCGGAATGGCCCATCTCGCGAGCCTGCTCGGCCGCGTATTCCGTGCCGCAAATGAAGAATTGCCGCTGTTCGCGTTCGATCCAAAAATGTGGCGGATAATCGGCCAAATCCGTCAGAATCGTAACCATTGGCGTGCGATCTTCAAGGCTCTGATAGAGCGCGCGATTGAAATTCGGTACCACCGAAACCAGTAAATCGGGCCGCGATTGCGCCCAAAACTGTTTCAATAATTTCACCTGTGCACCATGGTAGATGCGGATGATCTGGTGCATCGCCCACGTCAGTTGCGGCGACCCGAGCGTCCAGCCTTTCTTGAGACAGAGGTTATAAACGTCTTCGAGCCGGATGGTGGTGAGTTTTCGAAAAATGTCGAGGGGATCCAGCAATTCCTGCAGATTGACGAGTCGAATTTCCCATGGCCGCTGCTGATGTTCGACGACTGCCTTGAGCGCGTTGGCGGCGGCGCGATGACCACCGCCCGCGTCGAAGTAGATAAAGTCGATTTTCTTCAGGATGCCGCTATTTTCGCACGGGCAACATAGTGGCGATGAACCACTGATTGCCTGCCGGGTCTTTTACTCCGCCGCTGCGTTCGCCGTAAGGCTGGTCCGTCACCGGGAAGATAGATGTCGCGCCCGCTTCTAGAGCGCGTTGATACACTTCATCGACGTTGGGAACATACATGTGGAGACCCATCGGCATCGGTTGAATTTGGCCGTGAGCCTCGCCCATTTCGAGAATGGAATCTCCGATCCGGATTTTGGCATGAACGATCGGCCCGTCCGCCTGTTCACGATACACTTCGACTTCTTCGCCGCCAAAAGCCTCTTTCAAAAAAGCGATTAAATCGCCTGTTCCCACCGGGTGCAGGTACGCGTTCACGGTTCGAAGACCAGCGGGGATGTGTTTCGGACCGTGCTGTGTTGCGATGTACCAGTTGTTGCCGAACGCGTCCGTCACGCTGCCGGAGCGCTCGCCATAAGGCATTTCCTGCACGCCGTGTATCGATGTAGCGCCGGCGGCGATGGCGCGCGCGTAAGCGGCGTCGGTATCGGGCACGTAGAGGTGGATAGCTGCGGGACGCGATGGGAATTGTTCGTTGCCCTGCCCGAGCTCGACCGGCGAATCGCCGATCTTCATCTCGGCATGCATGATCCGTCCATCCGGGCCGGGAGCCCGCATCTTCTCCTCTGCCCCGAAGGCTGCCTTCAGGAAGTCGATGAATCCTACCGCATCGGTCACGACGAAGTACGGCGTAAGGGTGGGGAATCCTTCGCGAATCGGGTTTACTGTTGCTGTTGCCATTGCTTGCTCCTTCAATCGATTTCTCAGACGCTGTCTAAAGTCTTCGCGCGGCATATCGCCGAGGCGCAGCGCGAGAGAGCGTAGCTCGCGGATCTGCAGATCCGAGGGTCGCGCCGTGCTTTCGAGCGCGGTATGCAATTGCTCGATGAGATCGCGCTCAGCCATTCTTGCCACCCATTCGCGTCCGCAGGTATTCGAGTCCGCGGAACTGCAACTGCTTCACCGCTCCTTCGCTGCGGCCGATTTCTTCGGCCACTTCGCGTGTACTCTTCTGTTCGACGAAGCGCAACTCCACCACACGCCGCTGATCCTCGGGCAGTTCCCGCACCAACGCGAAAACTTTGGCGAGATCCTGCGCTTCCTCCTGACAGGCTTCTTCGGCTTCGGGGCCAGGCTCGATTTTCCGTTCTCGCGCCAGCCGCTCCGAGCGGTCCGCGATAGCGTTTGCGGCAATGCGATACAACCAGGCCGCAAACGGCGCGCCTCGCCACTCGTAACGCCGCAAGTTCGCGAGCGCGTGATGGAAGACCTCCGATGTCAGGTCTTCCGCTTCAGCTCGATCGATCACGCGCCGCACAATATAGGCGTAGATGCGGTCGAAAAAAATGTCGTAGAGATCGGCGAATTGGGCAGGATCACGCTGCGCCGCCTCGACGAGCAGTCGCTCATCGGGCGTGTCACTGCGAGATTCTCTTAGCGGCCGCCCTCTCGCCATTCTCTAATAGTAATAACCGGCGAGAGGGCGAAAGGTTATGAACAAGTGGCGCAGACGATCGTTTTTTGTCGTCTGCGTTCTTCTACTTACTCGTACAACACTTCCGCGTACCGCTTCTCCTCCATCAACTCGGCGAGCTTTCCGAACCACGCACCTTCGGAGCCAGCCCGAACAATCATGGCTTTTTCGAAGTTGCGCGCAGCGTCCATGAGCCCGGCAATGTAAACGTACGTGTTGGGTTTCTGGAGCATATCCCAAACATCGAAAGAGTTCTCGGCGAGAACGTGCTCCAGATCCGGCGGAGCATTGAACGCCGGCCGCGGGCTGAGCGCTTCGAAGGCCTTGAAATTCTCCTTCTCGTAGTACAGGGCGAAGTCTTTGTTGACGTCGTTCATGTACAGCATGTCGAGGCCGGTCTTAGCGCCGTAGAACAGGCGGACGTCGCCCTGCCAGCCGCCTTTCTCTTCGTAAATATGCCGCGTGAAGGCGCGGAACGGAGCGATACCAGTCCCCGCGCCGACCATCAGCAGATTTGCCGTCGGATCCTCGGGGACGTTGAAAGCGAGACCGTACGGTCCGGTGATCTGGATGGGATCGCCCGGCTGCGCATCGCAAAGGTAATTGGAAGCTTTGCCGGGATAGCGCTCCCCGCTGATTTCATCGATGTAGAAACATCGCCGCACGCAAATCGAAATCGTCTTACCGCGGCCGCCTTCGCCCTTACGCGAGTTTGCAATCGAGTAAAGTCGCAGGTGCTGGCGGTTGCCGAATTCGTGAGGACCCGGCACCAACACGCCGATGCTCTGGCCCTCCCTGTATTCGAGCGGTTTGACGGGAAGCTGCATCACGAGATGGCGCACTTCGGCGTCGGAATCGGGAGGCGTGATCCGCTGGCTGCTCAAGAGCATGGCCGTGTACCGATTGCTAATGTCGTATTCAGATAAGTTCATGATGGTGTTCCTTCAGGCGTTCGCATGCGCCAGGGCTTTTGCAACTGGCACAACCGTGCGCCATGTATTCGAGGAGATCGCGATCGTGGCCGCATCCCGATTTCCAACGGACATAAGATTGAACAACGAACCACAAGCCGAGGACCAGAGCGATTCCTGCGACGGCTTCGACAATACTGAGAATCGCGCTCCACATACTAAGCGCCTCCGCCCATGCCGGCGAATCCCATGAATGCCATGGAGAGAATGGCCGCGAGGACCAACGTCAGCGCCGTGCCCTTCGCGAGGCTGGTGACGTCGGACAGGTCGATGCGCTCGCGGACCAGTGACAGAAGGCAGATGGCGGCACAATATCCGCCGCTTCCCGAGATAGAAAACACGGTGCTTTGCACCAGGTTGTAATTTCGCGCCGTCAGCATCAGCGGCACGTACAGAACCGCGCAGTTCGTTGTGATCAGCGGCAGATAAACGCCGAGTTCGCGGAAGAGCGCCGGGCTGGTTTTCTTGATGAACATCTCCGTAAGCTGCACCGTGGCTGCGATGATCACGATGTAAGTGATGATGCGCAAGTACTCCGCATGAACCGCGATCAAAAGCTGGTTCATGTAGTACGAAAGAATGCCGCTCGCCGTGATGACGAACATTACGGAGAGTCCCATGCGCCAGGCCGTCGAGAACTTTCCCGATAGTCCGATGAACGAGCACATGCCGAGGAACACGCACAATACGAAATTGTTGATGAGGAACGCGTCCAGAAAAATGTGACTCAGGGATTCATTCATGCAACCTCCGAAACGCGAACAAGTTGAGAGTTTTCTTCGGCCAGCTTGCGTTTCATTCGCCAGGAACGCCAACTCGAGAACGTCAGAAGCCAGATTGCCAGCGCTATGAAGCCGCCGGGTGGGAGCACGAATAAAACCCAGGGCTCGAAATGGGGGCCGAACACCGGAAATCCGAGCCACGTTCCCGCGCCCAGAACTTCGCGAACGGTGCCGAGGCAAGTGAGCGCGAACGCGAATCCAAATCCCATGCCGAAGCCGTCGAGCATCGATTTGACCACCGGCTTCTTGGCAGCGTAGGCCTCCGCGCGTTCGAGAATGATGCAGTTCGCGACAATCAGCGGAATGAACGGACCAAGCGCTTTATAGACCGGGATGCTAATAGCCTTCACAAGATAATCGACGATGGTGACCGAGGTCGCAATAATAGCGATATAGCTCGCGATGCGGACCTGATTAGGAATGAGCTTGCGGACAGCCGAAATCAGCGTGTTCGAGAACACCAGCACGAACGTGGTCGCGAGCCCCATCGCGATGGCGTTGCGCACACTGTTGGTGATGGCGAGCGTCGGGCACATGCCGAGCACTTGAACGAACACCGGGTTCTGTTTCCAGAGCCCGTTCAGAAACGGGTTGTCGGTTGTGGGAGGGGCCGTTGGGGTATGACAGGAGATCGGTTCGCTCATTTAATTCCCTCGCTTGATGCGGTCCAGGTTTTTCGCCACGATGGGCGCCATGGCCTGAACGCTCTTGTTCAACATGCGGCCGACGGCTCGCGACGACACGGTAGCTCCGGAGATGGCATCGATTTCCCAGGGGTTCTTTTTCGCGCCGTGCTTCACGGCTGAGATCGGATGCTTCGCGTCGAGACTCTTAAAGTTATCGAGGAAGTCTTTGTCGCTTCCGATGCGATTTCCAAGGCCCGGCGTTTCGCGCATATCGACGACCTGAAATCCCGTGATGGTTTGCGAGTCGGGCGAGTACGCGTACATGGCTTGAATCACGTCGGCATAGCCGCGGTCGCTGGTTTCGATGACGACCCCGAGGAAGTTGCCGGAATTATCGTAGCCCGCGAAAAAACGATGGCCTTCGACTCCGAGTCCCTGAAGGACTTTGAGATCGCCGGAAGGTTCCACCCCATAGACAATTTGTTTCTGGAAGCCAGGCAGGAGTTGCTCCACCGACTCGCGCATCAGAAGTTCCTGATTGTGGCGAATGCGCCCGAGCGTGGTGATCTGCGTAATTACGATCAGCACGCCGCAGAGGAGCGACACGATGCCCAGGACCTTGATCATCGGAATCGCGGCCGAGGTGTGCCCGGTATTGACTGGCCCGCTCATGCCACCACCGCCTTAACATTCTTCGGGGCCCCGAACGTGCGAGGCTGCGTGAGATCGTCGATCAGCGGCGTGAGTGCATTGCCCAGCAGGATGGCGTACATGACGCCTTCAGGCAGCCCGCCTTTTAGCCGAATGATAACGGTGATAAATCCGACTAGCGCGCCATAGATCCAGACGCCCTTGGGCGTCACGGGAGCGCCAACCGGATCGGTAGCCATAAAGAATGCGCAGAGCATCAGGCCGCCTGATGCAAGCATGAACCAGGGTGTCGGATAGTGTGCCGGATCGATCAACCGAAACGCGCCGCTGACCAGGAAAGCGCTTGTCAACATTGCGAGCGGGATGCGCCAGTTCATCATGCGGCGTGCGATGAGATAGGCGCCGCAGAGAAGAATCAGAATGATGCAGGTTTCGCCGGCCGAGCCCGCGCGCAGTCCTAATAAGAGAGGCCAACTGCCGGTCGTGACGTGCTCGAATTTTTGCTGCATCAGCGGCGTTGCGCCAGTGAAAGCATCCACGCGAACGCGCTGAATCCAGGCGCCCAGAGGAGCGGCCTTCATGAATGGCCACGCCAACGTCGAAGGGATAAATTCGGAGAATCGTTGCCGCGCGAGCGCGGGAGTGTAGGCCGTGATGGCGACCGGAAAAGCCGCTTGCAGGAAAGCCCGGGCGACAAATGCCGGATTAAAAAGATTGAAGCCAAGGCCGCCGAAGATCAGCTTGCCCGGCGCAATGGCAATGATGCCGCCAAGAGCGGCCATCCAGAGCGGAAGGCCAGGAGGCAAGATCAGCCCGATCAGAATGCCGGTCACCACCGCGCTGCCATCCCCGATAGTGGATTCGCGTCCCAGAATTCTGCAGCCGATGTGTTCGGTGAGAACGCAGGACGCGGCAGCGGTGACGATCAAAAACAACGCGCTGATTCCGAACAGCCAGATTCCGTAAAGGCACAGCGGGATCAAGGCGTAGATCACGTTGCGCATGATCATCGGCACGGATCGATTGGTATGAAGATGCGGAGAAGTGCGGACTTCTATGATGGTGGTTTTCATGCGCTGACTTTCACGGCCGCAACCGTTTCGGCGATCGACTCTGTTTGCTGGACGCGGACCTTGCGCTCGCGATTGAGCTGCTTGGCGATCCGGAAATATTGCACCA
Source organism: Bryobacteraceae bacterium (assembly GCA_049514735.1). GTDB lineage: Bacteria > Acidobacteriota > Terriglobia > Bryobacterales > Bryobacteraceae > JAICMB01. The sequence continues at coordinate 3,935 of JBEKUT010000240.1, read as the reverse complement.
GCGGGATGTGCGAGGGGCAAACGTAGGTGCAGCATCCGCATTCAAAACAGTCGTTGACGTGGAACTCGGTTTCCATTTCCTCGTAGCGGCTCTTGCGGGCGAGCAGTCCCAGGCGCGAAGGATTCAGGTGCATGGGGCAGGCGCCAACGCATTTGCCGCACTTGATGCAGGGATACACGTGCTCGACAACGTTGATCTCGCGCTTCGTCAGAACCAGCACGCCGGTGACGCCCTTGGTGAACGGAACGTCGAAGGAGCTGATGGCCGGACCCATCATGGGCCCACCGAGAATAACGGAAGCGGCTTCGTTGGTGCAGCCTGCCTGCTCCAGTGCCCAGCGCAGCGGCGTCCCGAGGGCGATCAAATAATTGCCGGGCTTGGTCACGCCGGGACCCGTTATCGTAACCACGCGTTCGATCAGTCCCCGGCTCCGCGGCAGCAAATCGCCGATCTGGGCCAACGTCGCCACGTTGAAGACCGCCACGCCGATTTCGGAAGGCAGGCCGCCAGATGGGACTTCACGGCCCAGCAGAACCTTGATCAGGACCTTCTCGGCACCCTGCGGATATTTCGTGGGCACCGCGCGCACTTCAATATCGGTATCCGAACCGAGTGCTTTCTTCAAAGCTTCGATGGCATCCGGCTTGTTGTCTTCCACGCCGACGATGCCATGAGGGGCGTTCATCGCTTTCATCGCGATGCGCGCGCCGTGCAAAACTTCAATCGCTTCTTCCACCATCACGCGGTGGTCGGTTGTGAGATAGGGCTCACATTCACAGCCGTTGACGATGACAGTGTCCACCACTTTACCGGCCGGGAGCTTCATCTTGACGTGCGTTGGGAAAGCGGCGCCGCCGAGTCCGACGACGCCGGTGTCCTGAACCGCCGCGATGATCTCCGCGGAAGACATGTGCTCGATATCCTGTGGAGCGCCGTAGAGGATTTCCTGGCTGGCCGACGGATACGGTTTGATGTAAATCGCCGGCGACAGATCGCCGCGGGCGCTGGGAGCCAGAGCGATGCGTTCCACGCGTCCAGTGGCGGGCGCGTGCATGGGGACGGAAACGAATCCGCCCGCTTTTGCGATCGGTTCGCCGCGCACCACTTCCTGGCCTTCACGCACGATGGGAATCGCCGGCGCGCCGGTGTGCTGCGAGAGCGGAACGATCAAGGTTGGCGCGAACGGAAAGCGGCGGATAGCGAGATGACACGTCGTCTCTTTGAATTCGGGGACGTGCACTCCGCCCGTGAAGCTCTTTCCGTTAAATAATCCGAGGAAGCTCATGCGCGCAGCCTTTAGTTGTACTTCGCGGCCCGTTTCAATAGTTTGTCGATGTCTTTCTCTTTCGGGTCGAAGGGAGTTCCAGGATGGATCACTTGCGCCGTGCACTTTTCGGCGGCGCGTACGAGATCCTTATAAGGTCCGCCCTTGGCGTCTTTGATGAATGCGTGGCGGTGATCGTCGTAAGCGAAAATCTTGGCGTTGATTCCGGTGCATTCGTCGCAGGAAGTGCACTGCGCGGAATCGATCCATGGCGCGATGTAACCGTTTCCCGAAGCGGCCTGTGGGGCGCTCGAAATCGGCCCGGGCGCGACTGCCACCGTTGGCGCCGGCCCATTGAAGATGCTGCCGTCGCCGGCCATCTGCATGAGCTGCGCGGCAATGGTCTGTGCGAATTCGGCTTTGGCATGTTCGGCAATCTGCGCGACATCCACGGTCTCGCGAATACCCGCCAGCGATTTTAGAACACGCCAGAAATTCCGGCGATCTTCGCAGGCCAGGACAATTGGCTCGGCCGGAATGATGCGGATGAGACGATTCTTCTTGTCGACCGCCCAGATGAACGGGAACTTGCCTTCGCGGTCGTCGGCCGAGAGATCGAGAAATTCGGCGAGCGGCGCCATGTTCTCGTTCCAGGTGTCGCGCGGGGCTGTCCGGAACTGCTTCCGGAAGCGGCCTTCACTCACCGCGAAATCGGCGAACGTGAGCGGCACTTCCATCTTCGACTTCTGGCCCTTTTCGTCGGTGTATTCGAGCGAGTACGTCGGCCAATCGAGTTCAATGGCGGGATTGCCATCGATGTCGAAGCATTCTTCGGGAAGCGTTCCCTTATCGGGGTTGTACTTGATCAGGGGATAGGCGCGCGATTCCACGGCCAGCTTGCTCTGGTGCTCCGCCATGTCGTCGCCGATGCCATGTTCCGGCATGCAAGCGGCGTAAATGTTGAACAGCGCGGGACGCTTCGCATTGAGGCCATCGATGAAGCCTTCAATCAGGTGAGTGGTGTTCGAAATGCTGCTTTGCAGGACGTACGTAGTACGGTGCGCCATGGCGATCAGCGCGATTTCTTTGCGAATTTCCGCCTTGCCCTGAAGCGCTTTGCCATACTGCGCCATGTCGGAAACCTGGCCGGTGAAGCCGGACGTGCAGGCTTGGCCGCCGGTGTTGGAATAAACTTGCGTATCAAGAATGAGGACCTTCACCGGCTTGCCCGACATCATCATGCGCGAAAGATTCTGGAAGCCGATGTCATACATGGAGCCGTCGCCGCCCACCGCAACCACGGGCGGGCACAGCGCGAACTCTTCGTCGTTGAACTTCTGCCAGTTGAAGTAAGTGAAGAACTCGTCGTACTTGTCCTTCTTATAACCGCCGTTCAGTTCGATTTCGGCCATGCGGACGGCTTTGAAGCCCTCCGCCATTTTGGACATGTGGCCTTCGAAAACGCCCATCGCCATCGAGGTCGAATCCTGGAACAGGTGATTGGCCCACGGGAACGGATACGGATTGAACGGATACGTCGATGCCCAAACCGAGGTGCAGCCCGTGGAATTGATCATCCCCATGCTGGACCGTCCGCGCTTTCCGACGCCTTCGGTGTACTGCCATTTGAGATGTTTCAATTTCGCGAGAATCTGCGTCACCCACTGCAACCACTCCGGATCGAGGGGCTTCGCCGTGTGGCGCTCGTCCAGTTTCTCGGCGAAGTTGGCCAGCGTGACGTCGGAATCCTTGAGTGCATCGAGCGCGTGACCGACCTTGGCGCTATCGCTCAGGTCCACCGAACCGGCGAGTCTGAGGCGGACATGCTGGTCGAGTTTGGCGATCAGGTCGTCCAGCTTTTGAACCTGTTTCCTGGCGCGCGGCTGCATGAGAGCCTCGACCGTGGAAGTGAAGAGATGGACCACCGTCTTTTCGCCGCAACCGAGGCAGGCGCCGTCGCCGCACGACATGGAACCGAAGTTCTTCTTGTCGAGCAACATGGTCTCGAGCGCGCCGATCTTCTCCTCCAAGTTTTCGATGCGGATAAATTCAGGCGGCGTCGAGGGCAGAGCCTGCCAGAAATCCCAGTCCTTGCGAAGGTGTTCGACGGTTTGCGCGGTTTGCGTGACGGGGCGAAGCGCATCGTCTTGGCAGACCTTGACGCATTCCATGCAGCCTTTGCACGTGTACGGATTGACGGTGATGGAAAGCAGCCCGCCGCTGCCCTTCTGCTTCTTCTCGCGGACGGAAAAATAAGGCTGTGTGAGGGAGAACTTGAAATCGCCGAGCGATTCGCGGAGGACCTGAAATTCGTGTTCGAGCTCGAGTTTGTCGGGACCTTCGGGAGTGGCGGCGACCGTATCGGCGATGGCTTCGTCGACCAGCGCGCGCACGTTGGCCTTCTCGCCTGCCGCTTGCAGCTTCACGCGCAGCTTCTGATCCGCGGCGCGAATGGCGCGCGGCAAATGTTTGATATTGCCGTTGCCAGTGATCTTCTTACTTGCCGTTTCGAAAACCGAGATAGTGGTGTTGACCAGACCGGAAATGGCGCTGTCCGGGCAAATCGTGTAGCATGACCCGCAGGCGGTGCAGTTCTCCGGAATCCAGGTTGGATGATCGAAACGGACGCCGGTCATGTCGCGGAACACGCCGGTGGATGCCGGGATGTAGC
>JBEKUT010000239.1:0-10499 GCA_049514735.1 Bryobacteraceae bacterium | reverse complement strand
ATTTTGAGAAGCGCGTAGGCCAGGTTCTTCCTGATGTCGGCTCGTTGCGGTGCGGCTGCAATCGCGCGTTCGAAGGAATCGATCGCCACGTCGTAATTCCTGGCCCGCAACGCCTCGAAGGCCTTTTCGAGGGGCGCGTACGCAGGGTCGGCGGCTTGCCCCAGGGCAGTCACACAGGTTGCGATCGCCAGGATTACTGCTCGTATCACCCGCAGCCGTAGTGCGGGGCGGCAAGGAAAAATCTCAGGCCGTCTTACAATAGAGATAGGACATGCGGCGACTTGTTCTAGCGGCGCTGTTCATGGCGGCCTGCGCCATGGCGACCAACGTTCCCGGAATTTCTATCCGCGGCAAGCTTACAAAAGCTCCGGATAACAAGCCGTCGCTCGATGTCGGCGGCAAGAAGTTGGTGCATCTCGAAGGCGACGATGGAACGGTCGCGGTCCTGAACGACGAGCGGCTGGCCGGCACAGATTTCGAAGTGGTCGGCCACTTCAAAGATCCCGACGATTTCGTAATCGACCCGCTCACCAGCAAATCGCTTTTCGTCCACAAAGACGGCAAGCGGCTGATGGTCACCTATTGGTGCGATGTCTGCTATATTCGCACTTACAGTCCAGGTAAGTGCGTGTGCTGCCAAAAATATACCGATCTCGATTTGCGCGAAACTATCGATCCATAGCTTTCGGGCGATCCCTAACCCTCGCGATCCTTTCCGTTCCTTCTCTTTTCGCCATGCCAAACTATTCCGCTCAAAAAATCACGGTAGACGGATTCGAAGTGGTGCGCTTAACCGACTCCGCGCACAAAACTGAAGTTTCGATTCTGCCTTCAATCGGAAATTTTGCTTACGAGATAAAGGTGAACGGCCACAACATACTGTGGTGGCCGTATCAATCGCTCGCCGATTTCAAAGCGAAGCCCGGTTTTGCCGGCGTGCCTTTCCTGGCGCCCTGGGCCAACCGGCTCGATCAGGATGCGTTCTGGGCCAACGGAAAGAAGTACATCTTGAACCCCGATCTCGGCAATCTGCGCCGCGACCAGAATAGCGTGCCGATTCACGGCCTGCTCTCTTACGCCGAAGATTGGCATGTCGTCGCGCTAAAGGCCGATGGCGACGCGGCTGAGGTCACCAGCCGGCTGGAATTCACGAAGCGTCCGGAATGGATGGCGCAATTCCCGTTCGCGCAAACCATCGAAATGACGTTCCGGCTGTCGGCCGGCGCGATCGAAGTGAAGACCGTCATAGAGAACCACTCGGACGAGCCCATGCCGTTGTCGATCGGATTTCACCCGTACTACCAGATCACCGACGCGCCTCGCGATCAGTGGACCGTGCATCTGGCCGCGAAGGATCATTATGAGCTGTCTGCCAAGCTGATTCCGACCGGAGTTACCAAGCCGATCGACCTGCCGGACCCGTTCTCGCTGGCCGGCCATCAACTCGACGATGTTTACGGCGGCGTGAATCACGACGACGATTTCTGGGTGCAGGGAGCGAAGCAGAAAATCTCGATTCGGTATGGGCGCAAGTTTCCGATCGCGGTAGTCTATGCGCCTCCGGGCAAAGATTTCATCTGTTTCGAGCCGATGACCGGAATTACCGATGCCTTCAATCTGGCCCACGACGGTATTTATAAGGATCTGCAATCCGTTCTCGCCGGCAAAAGTTGGCAAGAGAGTTTCTGGATCAAGCCGAGCGGGTTTTAGCCCTGCAGCGCGTCTGCGAAGCGCTGCAGATCCTCTTCGTCGTTATAAAAATGTGGCGAGATGCGCAGCAGGCCGTGCCGCGCCGCGACGATCACACGCTTCTCTTTCAAAGCTCGCGCCATGTGCGACGGATCGCGTCCCGTGAATCGCACAGACACAATCGGTGAATCGACGGAGACTGGCTCGCCTCCGAGCCGGCGCGCAATCTCGCGAACCTGGTCACCCAACTCCAGCACGCGCCGCTCGATCGCTTCCGGGCCGATCTCCAGATACATCGCGATCGATTCGCCCATGCCATATAAAACCGAGAACGGCAAAATTCCGGCCTCGTACTTCTCCGCGCTCTCCGCGAACTCCGGCGCGCCGTGATGCAGATTATCCACGTTGCGCCAACCGCGATGGCTGCGCCATCCGATCACCATCGGGTCCAGCCGTGGACGCAGTCCCGGCGCCACATACATGAATGCCGCGCCGTCCGGACAGTTCAACCATTTATATCCGTGCACGGCGAGCATGTCTGGCTGCACTCGCCGAACATCGAACCGCAGCGCGCCGATCGATTGCGTGCCATCTACATACAGCAGCACGCCACGCGCTCGCAAGAACGCGCCGATCTCTTCGAGTGGCGGCACGAAACCGGTCACGTAACTCGCGGAGCTCATCACCACCAAACGGGTGCGTTCGTCGATTGATTCGTAGAACCGCTCCCACGGCACTTCCACAAATTCGATTCCACGCGCCTCCAAAACACTCGGCGCATAAATGTTGTTGGGGAATTCGTTCTCCAGTGCGACGATGCGATCGCCACGTTTCCAATCGAGACCCGACATCAACAAACTCAAGGCCGCCGAGGCATTGGGCACAAACGCGACGTCGCCGCGTTCACAATGGATCAGCTTGGCGACCATGTCCCGCACGCCGTCCATGTCATCGAACCAAGTCAGGAAGTTCCAGCAGGCGGTCTCATCGCGATCCGCGAAGTGCGCGGCCACGCGCGCGGCCGTCCTGCGCGCAACCTGTCCGTAAGTAGCCGTATTCAGATACGTCCACTTCGATACAGCAGGAAACTGTTCCCGAACCGCTTTCCAGTCCACGCTCATGTGGCTGGATGCAGCTTCTCTCGAACATGATTCGCAACATCATCGACAGCTACGTCCACGGATCCGCGAGTGCGGCGCGTCACCACTTCGACAAAACCTTGCGCCAGCTTCTTTCCAACCGTGACGCGATACGGAATCCCGATCAGGTCCGCGTCTTTGAACTTCACGCCAGGCCGTTCATCGCGATCGTCAATCAGCGCGTCGATTCCGAAATCGAGCAGGGCCTGATAAATATCTTCCGCCGCCTGCCGCTGCTTGGCGTCGGCATAATTGACGGGCGTCACAACCACCGCAAACGGCGCGATGGGCGGAGGCAAAGACATGCCGTCCTTGTCGTTATAGAGCTCGATCGCCACGCTCAGAATGCGTTCGATCCCGATGCCGTACGAACCCATGATGACGGTCACTTCCTGGCCATCTTCGTTGAGGACCTTCAGCCCCATCGAATTCGAATATTTGTAGCCGAGCTTGAAAATGTGTCCCGCCTCGACGCACTTGATCAGCTCCAGCGGGCCGCCGCATTTGGAACAAAGATCGCCGCTCGCGACTTGGCGCAGATCGTGAAAATCGGGCGTGAAATCTTCGCCCGGAGTGACGTGGCGCAAATGATAATCGTTCTTGTTCGCGCCGGCGATCATATTGCGCCGGCCCTTCAACGTCTCGTCCGCAAGCACGAGCATGTTCTTCACGCCTATCGGCCCGAGCGAACCGGCATCCGCGCCGAAGTGTTCCCGAATCTCTTCCGGATTCGCCTGCCGCAGATCCGCCGCGACCAGCTCCGTTTGCAGTTTGGTCTCACTCAATTGATGATCGCCGCGCAACAACACCAGCACTGGTCTGCCGTCCGCCACCATGACGAGACTTTTGATTTGCGAAGTCTCCGGCAGTCCCGTGAATTCCTTGAGATCGGCGATGGTCTTGCGGTCCGGCGTGTGAAACTCCTCCGGCGCAAGGTCGCCCTCGACGTCGGCCTGCAGGGGTTCGGACGCGCGCGAGACAGCCTTCTCCAAATTCGCCGAATAGCCACAGTTCGCGCATTTCACGACGAAATCCTCGCCGGCTCCCGAAGGCACCATGAACTCGTGCGACTGGCTGCCGCCCATCGCTCCCGAGTGCGCTTCCACGACCACATAATTCAATCCACAACGATCGAAAATCTTGCAGTAGGCGGCGTAATGCTTGTCGTAGGATTCGTCCAATCCGGCGGGCTTCAAATCGAAGGAGTACGAATCCTTCATGATGAATTGCCGCACCCGCAGCAATCCCGATTTCGGCCGCGGCTCGTCGCGGAACTTCGATGCAATCTGATACCAGATTTGCGGCAGTTGCTTGTAACTTCGCAACTCGCCGCGCGCGATGGACGTCATCACTTCTTCTTCCGTCATGCCGAGGCACATGGGCCGGCCGAAGCGGTCTTTCAAGCGGAACATGTTGTCGCCCATCACGTCCCAGCGTCCCGATTCCTGCCAGAGTTCGGCCGGATGGAGCACTGGCAACAACATTTCCTGCGCGCCGATAGCGTCCATCTCTTCGCGGACGATGGCGGTGATCTTCAGAATCGAGCGCTGCGCTAAGAACAGGTAGCTGTAAATGCCCGCCGCGAGCTGCCGGATATATCCGGCGCGTAGAAGTAGTTGATGACTCACCACTTCCGCTTCGGCAGGGTTTTCACGCAGCGTAGGGATAAATAGTTTGCTCCAATGCATGGGGGAAGTTTTAGTGTAACGCGGGGGGCGTTCGGCGTTGTTAGTTCGTCGTTGTTGGTTCGTGGTTCGAACGTTCTACGTTCTACGTTCTGAGTTCGTGTGAGAGTGGGTACACCGAGTTAAATCATTGAGGGGGAATAATTTGTTCCTTTCGGAGAGCGTTTGCGGAGGCTGGAATCGGGTGTCTGCCTCCGCAAGGCCCAAATCCTTGCGACTGGGGTGCTGTGCCTCTTGATTCAAGTATACGGAGAAGGTCAAGAGGGGCGGGGAGATGGCGAAGGCGCTGTTGCGTCGTAAGACGGGCGTTTTGAACGATGTAGGGCTCAAGTAAAAACTTTCAGATTCTTTGCAACGGACTCTGTGCCAATATCGAATTGAAATGACGAAAGAAGAAATTCTTCAAGCAATCACTCGGATCGGCATTGTCCCGATTGTGCGAACGGATAGCGCGGAAGGCGCGATCAAGGCCATCGAGGCGATGTACCGCGGCGGGATTCGCGCGGCCGAGATCACTATGACCGTTCCGGGTGCGATCAAGGCTCTAGAAAAGCTGTCCGATCAATTTGGCGACCAAATGGTTTTGGGAGCGGGGACGGTGCTCGACCCGGAAACGGCGCGCATCTGCATGCTGGCCGGAGCGCAGTTTTTCGTTACGCCGTGTCTGCGGCTCAGCACGATCGAAATGGCGAAACGCTATTCAAAACCAATTATGCCGGGTGCGCTGACGCCAACCGAGGTTCTTACGGCTTGGGAAGCGGGTGCGGACGCGATCAAGATTTTTCCTTGTGGAAATGTCGGCGGAGCAAAATATATCAAGGCGCTCAAGGGTCCGTTTCCACAGATCGAGATGGTGCCGACCGGCGGCGTAAATCTGGAGACGTGCGGCGATTTCTTGCGAGCCGGCGCTTGCGCGGTGGGCGTGGGCGGCGAGTTGATAGATAACGCCACAATCAAAGCCAGCAAGTTCGAAGTGTTCGAAGAGCGGGCGAAACAGTTCCTGGCGGCCATTGCAAAGGCGCGGTCTTCTCCCGCGGCTGCGTAAGACTACGCTTCAAGTGAACATGGCGCTGATATCGCGAAAGCTCACGGCCTCGCCGGCGAATGTGAAAGTGCCGTGTTCCCGCATTTCGCGCGCAGCACGAAGAAAGGCGCCCAGTGCCGCGCGGCAGAGGGCGCTGCCAACGCTGATGCGCCTGACACCAATCGCCGACAGATCGGCCAGGCTCAACTGAACACCTTGCAATCCCATCACGACGTTCACGGGCCGATCCACGGAACTGATGAGTGCTGCAATATCTTCTTTACTGGCGAGCCCGGGCGCGTAAAGAACATCGGCCCCCGCCTCCTGATAAGCTTGCAGCCGCTTGATGGTGTCGCGCAGATCGGGCCGGCCGGCGAGGTAGTTCTCACAGCGTGCCGTCAGAGTGAAGGGGAAGGGAAGCGCGCGCGCCGCCTCTGCCGCCGCTCGGATTCGCTCCACGGCATGCTCGTGCTCATAGATAGGATGGCCTGCCGCGTGGGACATGTCCTCAATGGACGCACCTGCGAGTCCGGCTTCCGCCCCGCGCCTGATGGTCTCGGCGACAAATTCAGGCGAGTCTCCAAAGCCATTCTCGAGGTCCGCGCTGACGGGCAGGCCGGTTGCCGACGCGATGGCCGCAACGTGCGCCATCATCTCATCGCGGCCGGCCGTATTGTCGCGCTTACCGGCGGAAAAGGCGTAGCCGGCGCTGGTGGTGGCCAACGCCTCAAAGCCCAGATATTCCAGTAGGCGCGCGGTGCCGATATCCCATGGATTGGGAATGATAAACGCGTGGCCGCGCTGATGGAGGGCGCGGAAGGCGAGTCCTTTTTCAGCCTGCGTCAGCATGGCCCGTTACGTCCTTCGTTGAATGCCGACGGAAGTTCGAACGTTCCATCCACCACTTCCACAAAGTTTCTCTCTTCGCGGAGAATAAACCGCTTGGTTTGTGCCATGGTGAGATTCTCTCTCGCTTCCGGATCTGACTTCAAGCGCGAGCGATAAGCCTCATAAGAAGCGAGACTGTCGAATGCTATCAAACCCCAGCCCACATAGTTAGTTCCTTCAAGAGGAAGAAAATATCCGATAAGATGGCCGCCACAGCGGGGAATGATGCGGCCCCAGTTTTCGGCATACTTCTTGAACGCGTCGCGCTGGAACGGATCGATCTCATATCGGATAAAACAGGTTATCGTCACTGGCTTCTCCTGTTCGGCAGTATCGCAGTTGCGCGACATCGACACTTCGTTTACGATCAAACTATGAATGTCGATGGCGCCGTCAGCGGAATTGCCGCGGCAATAGGAGAGCCGGCGCGAGCGCGGATGCTTTACTGTCTATTGGATGGTCGCGCGCGAACCAGCACCGAGCTTGCGATTGTGGCTGAGGTGAGTCCGTCGACCGCGAGCGTACACCTGAACCGATTGAAGACTGAGCGTCTGGTCAAGGTGCACGTCCAGGGGAAGCATCGCTACTACAGTTTGGAAGGGCCCAACGTGGCCGATGTGCTGGAACGCCTGAGCGTCCTTGCCGGCGGCCCGCGCGACACGTTCGTGCCAAACACACCCGGCCGGCTCCGCGCCGCGCGCACCTGCTACGACCATATGGCCGGAACACTCGGCGTATCGCTGCATGATCGCTTCAAGTCGCAAGGATGGTTGTCAGCGGGCAGCGGCGACGCTTATGATGTCACTGCCAAGGGGATGAAGGCCTTTGAGGCTATCGGCATAGACTTGGAAGCAACTCGAGCCCTGCGCCGCCGTTTCGCATACGCGTGTCTCGATTGGAGTGAGCGGCGGCCCCATCTAGGCGGTGCGCTCGGCGCAGCCCTGCTGAAGGTCGCGCTGAAAAGGAAATGGGTGACGCAGGATTTAGATAGCCGGGCGCTCGGCATCACGAGCTTGGGAGGCGGGAAATAATGGCTCGATTCGGTTTTGACGTCTGAGCCACGTTGCACCACGCACAACCTAGTTTCCTCGCGCGCAGAAGGATCAATCGACAGTTTATTGAGCGTAATCTGACGCGTCCGCGCAATCGAACGTGACAACAGATCCGAACGTTATGCCTATGCTCAAGAGTTTCTTATCGGGCAAGGACCATGTTGTACCGTCCTCTTTTTTTGGTCTGCTCTCTCTTTTTCGGGGACTTGGACAAACCAACGGCATGAAGGCGATGCTCGCTTTTAGAGCGGGTTGTCGTCGATTCTTACAAACGTTCCCGGCCGAGATAATCCGCGCCGCCGCAGTCCAATACGCGGGTGAGACGGTCAGTAACGCTGCCGCGCGTATCGGTGACGAATCCCCGGCCAGGCGGCCGAGAAGTACCTGAGCGGACGACGCTCCCAGGAGCCTGGCGCCCCGCGCGGGGTTTATATAGACGATTCTCCATTGCCCGCAACCACGATCCCGTTCGGAAAGAAGTCTTTTTCGCAGACATTACTTTAAAATCTCGCGCGCCGCGTTGTATCCCGGGGCACCCATCACGCCGCCGCCGGGATGCGTTCCGGAGCCGCACAGAAACAGTCCTTTGACAGGAGTGCGATAGCGCGCGCACCCGGCCAGCGGCCGCATAACGAACATCTGGTCGAGACTCATTTCACCGTGAAATATATTTCCGCCCGTCAATCCGAAACGGCGTTCGAGATCGAGGGGCGTGAGCGTCTGGCTTTCCACGATCAGCGATCGGAAGCCGGGCGCGTATTGTTCGATCAGATCGAACACGCGGTTCGTGAACGGCTCGCGCAGCTCGTCCCAGTTGCCCTCGCGCAGCTTATACGGCGCGTATTGCAGAAAGATCCCCATAATGTGCCGGCCGGGCGGCGCTAATGACGGGTCGTACATGGTGGGAACGGTCAACTCGAGCAGCGGCGATTGCGAGGGCCGGCCGTACTTGGCATCGTCCCAGGCATGTTCGACATATTCCATGGACGGGCAGATGTGCATGGTGGCGCGATGCTGCGGACCGGGCGCGCCGGGAAGAGCGCGGAAATTCGGAAGACCGCTCAAGGCGAGGTTGATCTTGCACGACGTTCCTTCGCTACGAAACTTGCGTATGCCGTTCAGGAAATCCGGCGCGAGGTGGCCGGCTTCGATCAGGTTTAGAAACGTCACGTGAGGTGTGAGGTTGCTCGCGATGACCGGCGCATCGATCTCTTCGCCGCCCTGCAGGGCCACGCCATAGGCGCGTCCATTACGGATCTTGATGCGCTCCACGGCGGCGTTCGTGCGGATCTCCGCGCCCCGGCTGCGGGCGGAATCGGCAATGGCATTCGATACCGCGCCCATGCCGCCGCGCACGAATCCCCACAATCCACGCTTGCCGCCGACGCTGCCCATCACGTGATGGAGCAGAATGTAGGCGGTCCCTGGCGAGCGCGGACCGCCATTGGCTCCGATCACGCCGTCGGTCGCAAGCGTGACCTTGACCTGATCGGACTCAAACCACTCGTCGAGGAACTCAGACGCGCTCTGCGTGAAAATTTTCACGAGGCCGGTCATCTCGCGGGCGCTCAACTTGCGCAGGCGGCCGGCGAGTTTGAGATAGTCGACGAAGTCGCCAATACCGTGCGGCGGAAATTCCGGAGGCGTGGTCAGCAGCAGACTTTCCACTACTTCCGAGAGGCGTTCCAGATAGCGCTCGTATTCGGGAAAAACCTCGGCGTCATGCTTGGAAAATTTCGCGAGCTCTTCGAGAGTCTTAGCGCCATCCTGCCACATGAACATATAACGGTCGTCGGGAAACGAAGAGAAGAACGCGGGATCCTTGGCGTCCACCTGGTAGCCGAAGCGTGGCAGGTCCAGGTCGTGAATGATGCGCTCTTGCAAAAGGCTGCTCAGATAGGCAGCCGTCGAGACTTTATAGCCGGGCCAGATCTCTTCGGTGACCGCGCATCCGCCGACAAGTTCACGTTTTTCGAGCACCAGAACCTTGCGGCCCGCGCCGGCGAGATAAGCCGCCGCGACCAAGCCGTTATGACCGGCCCCTACGATGACAACGTCGAATTTTTTCAAACTGCATTGTACCGAGTCTTGCCAGCTTATATCGTTCGGATCAGCGGGCTGGTGTGTGCCGGCGCAAGGGAGTTGCTAAATACGCCAACATCGCCATGGAACGGCGTCCCCGCGTTACGGTGTCCAGAACGAAGCCGCACGTCAAGCTCAGCGCCGACAGAATACCCAAAGCGGCCGCCAGAATGGCTGTCGGAAAATGTGGCACCAGTCCAATTCGAAGAAACTCCGCGATTACGCGGTACCCCAGAGCTATCGACGCGGCGGCAAGCAAAGCTGCAACCCAGGAGAAAAAGAATAGAGGTCTTTCGTCGCGAACGAGGTGAAAAATGACTCTAATTATTCTAAATCCGTCGCGGTACGTTCGCAGCTTGCTGACGGAACCCTTTGGCCGCGGCCGGTACCGGCTGTCAAGCTCCTTGCCCGGCAATTGTAAAGTGAGGGCGTGAACCGTGATTTCCGTTTCGATTTCGAAGCCACGCGCGAAAACTGGAAACGACTTAACAAAACGGCGCGACAATACCCGGTATCCCGAGAGAATATCTTTAAATCTATTCCCGAATAAAAAGGCTACCGCGCGGGTCAATAGCAAGTTGCCGAGGCGATGCCCGCGCCGGTAAGCGGCAACATCCCCGCCGGTCCGGCAAGCGACAACCATGTCTACGTTTTCGCTTAAAAGCATATCCAGCATTACGGGAGCGGATTCCGCGTCGTAGGTGTCGTCGCCGTCAACCAGGATATAAGCGTCCGCCTCGATATCGGCGAACATGCGGCGGATCACATGTCCCTTGCCTTGCATGGACTCGCTACCCACCACGGCGCCGCAATCCGCGGCTATCAGTTTGGTCCTGTCATGTGAGTTGTTGTCATAAACGTAGACGGCAGCGCTGGGCACCGTACGCCGAAAATCGGCCACCACTTGGCGAATCGTGTGTTCCTCGTTGTAACAGGGGAT
>JBEKUT010000238.1:0-10557 GCA_049514735.1 Bryobacteraceae bacterium | reverse complement strand
GAAGGGCTCTGCGGAGGCAGAAATGGGGGCTCTGCCTCCGCAGCAGCGCGTCTTCGGGGGAAGACTGAGGTAGGGGATGGGTCTACCTCGACTTAAATATACATGAGGGAGTCGAACGGGTTGGCATTCGGAGCAGAGGGCGGAATCTCGTAAGCGGCGCAGTTTCTTGGTGATACGAGGAAGATTAATTTTGAACATTTTTTGCACTCGATTTTTTGGCAGGAGCAAACTGAAGAACCTGTCGAAAACATCACGAGCTATTTCCGCTCCCTGCCGGTCACGGCTCGGCTACCGAACGGAACTGTGGCAGGAAACGAAAGCGCACTCTTCGACGTTCATAGACTGAGAGTGCATGCCTCATGAATCTCATGATCGACAATAAGAATATGCGGGTTCTGATACTGATTGCCGCGACCGCGCTGTTCGGGTTCACCGCCGGCGTGCCGGATCTTCAACAGGCGCGCGACCGGCAGGATCGTCCACTGCTCGACAAACTGGTTGGCGAGTTCAAGGGCGAGGCCGACAAGCAGCCTAACGACGCGGTGGCGCAATATCGCCTGGCGCTGGCGGAATCCTACGCGGCCGAGGTCGCTGTGGAAGTGAAGGACAAGGCGCAAGCCAAGAACTACGCCGAAACGGGCATCGCGGCTGCCGAGAAGGCCACGCAACTGAAGCCCAGCGTCGCGGAATACTATCGCATCCTGGGGACGCTGTGCGGCCAGATGATATCGAGCAACGGCCTCGCCGCCCTGCGCTACGGCAACTGCGCGATGTCGGCGGTGAACAAGGCGCTCGAGCTCGACCCCAAGTCGGCGGCAAATTATCTCAGCCACGGAGTCGGGTATTATTACCTGCCCGCGGCTCTGGGCGGCGGCGTGGACGTAGCCATCAAGGATTTTCAGAAAGCCATCGAGATCGATCCCAAATCGTCCGAAGCGCATCTCTGGCTGGGCATAGCACTACGCAAGCAGAACAAAAATGCCGACGCGCACAAGGCCCTGGAGAAGGCCGTCGAATTGAATCCGAATCGCATCTGGGCGAAACAGCAATTGGAGAAGACACCGGCGCAATGACGCGCGCGCGCTCGATGGTGCTAGCGGCCTCTGCGCTCATCGGGCTCGCCATTCTCGGATTTTTAGAATTTCCCGGCCACACCTGGCTTCAGCAGGACACCCAGATCTACATTCCGATGTTCGAGCGCATCTGGGACCCCACCGCTCTGCAACACGACATCGTCGCCGCCAAGCCGCACCTTTCGTTCACGCTTTACGACGAGATCACGATCGTGTTGCGCTGGATCAGCCGCACATCGTTTCAAGCCGTCCTGCAATTCCAGCAGATCTTCTTTCGCGTGCTGGAACTGCTGGGCGCCTATCTGCTGGCGCAATCGTTCGGCCTCACGCGACGCACGGCACTGCTCGTAACCGCATGCTTCGGACTGGGCGCGACGATCGTCGGACCCTCCGTGCTCACCTTTGAATACGAGCCGGTCCCGCGAGGCTTCGCCCTCGGATTCCTGTTCCTCGCCATTGGTCTTGCCGCGACGCGCTGGCACTTTCTCGCGGGCTGTGCGGCCGCGATCGCTTTTCTCTATCACCCGCCCACGGCCATTCCGGTCTGCATGGTTCTCATATTCATCGCCATTCGCCGGCGCGACTTCCGGCCGCTCATCCCGCTCGCAGGTGCAGTCCTGCTCCTCTTAATCGCTTCCCGATTCCAAGTTGGAGCAACAGAGCCGCAATTGTTTTTTGCACGCATCGATCCGGATTGGGAAAAACTGGAGCGCTTCCGCGCCTCCTACAACTGGGTCTCCGTGTGGGTCGATCCGCTGATTCGGCAGTATCTGTTTTTCTGGGCCCTGACGATCCTGGCTGTCTGGCGCGTCAGGCCGCGATCCGGCCGAGCGTTCGCCATCGGCCTGCCGCTGATCGGCATGCTCAGCGTGCCGGTGTCGTACCTTCTTACCGAGCGCGTGAAGTGGTCCATCATGCCGCAAGTGCAGCCCGCGCGCGCGTTGCTGTGGGTGACGGCGTTCGCGATGATTCTCGGGGCGACCGCGGCTGTGCTCGCTGCTGAACGGCGTCTCTGGTGGGAGGCGATACTCTGGTTCGCCGTCGTATTCGCGATTCCGTTGGAGCCGAAAATTGCAGACATCACGACCGAGCACATGATGCTCGCCATCGCACTCGCCGCGTTCGCCACAGCAGCGGTGCTCACTAACGAATATCGCTTTCTCGCGGCAGCGCTAATGATCCCGTATTTCGCGATCCCGTTTCTAGGGCGCGTACAGAACTACCCGAAGCTCCATACGCCCGAGATCGCCGCGCTCGTGACATACGCAAGCACGAACACGCCAAAAGACAAGATGTTCCTTTTCCCCGACGCCGGCAAAGAATTATACCCGGGATTATTCCGAGCCGAAGCAATCCGGCCCGTATACGTCGATTGGAAAGCCGGCGGCCAAGTCAACTACTTCCGCTCGCTCGCCGAAGATTGGTGGTCGCGCTGGCAATCCACCATGTCGGGGAAAGACATCGCTGGCAATCTGGACCGGATCCACGCCTTAGGAATCGACTATATCGTGATGAAGCGAGCCCATCCGATAGCCACGCTCACGCCCGAATACAGCAACGGCGCATTCTTGCTCTATCGGCTGGCCAAAAACTCGTCGACTTCGGCGCGCGCCGGTACCGACGTCTGCGCACCCGGACGCGTCACCGAAATAGCCGCGGCAGCGTTCGCGAACCGCAGCGCCTCGGCAATCCCCTTCTGCTCGCCCAACGCGACCGCCAGGGCAGCGTTGAACACGTCGCCTGCGGCAGTCGTATCGCGCGCCGTCACCTCGAAACCAGGGCTGTAAATTTCTTTCGCGCCATCGAGATAAAAACAGCCTTGGTCGCCGAGTTTCAGCACCACACAACGCGGGCCTAATTCGCGCAATCGCCGTGCGAGCTGCGGCGCCTCGTCTTTCGAAACGCGCGCCGGAGCCACGCCCAGCAGAATGGACGCCTCGGTTTCGTTAGGCGTGAGAAGATCGACCGCGGCGAGCAGGTCGGGAGCTAGCGCCTGCGCCGGAGCCGGATCGAGCATCGTGCGCGCCCCTTCCGACCGCGCGATTTTCATCGCAGCCGAAACCGCCGGAATTGGCGATTCGAGTTGAAACAGCGCGAACGCAGCGCCTTGAAACACGGGACGCATCGCCTCGGCTTCCGATGCCAGCAGCGCATGATTTGCGCCGGACGCCACGACGATAGAATTCTGGCCTGCGCGATCCACCCAGATCAGCGCGACACCCGTGGGATGCGAACGCGTCGCGTGAACCGAGCTGACATCCACGCCGGCGGCCGAAAGGCTCGCCTTGAGGTGGTCGCCAAAAACGTCGTATCCAACGCGCCCGATCATTCGCGTCACCGAGCCATGCCCGCCCAACTTGGCCGCGGCGCAGGCCTGGTTCGCACCCTTGCCGCCCGGCAGCATCTGAAAATCGTGTCCGAGAGTCGTTTCGCCGGGAGCGGGCAGGCGCTCCACCGACACCACGAAATCCATGTTGAGACTGCCCGTGACGACGATCATCTAGCGGCTGAGATCGATCCCGAGCTTCTTCAACTCTTCGCCGTAATAGCGGCGATGCAGAAGATCCCACTCTTCGGTGCCTTCGGGGATCTCTTTCTTCTGCGAGCGGATCTTGGTGCGCGCCGCGCGATCCACTTTCTCTTCTACCGTGAGCAGCTCCGTCATCGCTTTCACGATCTCCAGCCGCACATCGTTCTGGTCTTTCTTCAGACGAAACTCGCGCGCTTTGCGGAACTGGGTCACCAGCTTGTGGGAGATGTCGTTGATCTTGTCCCGCGACAGCTTCATGGGATCGCCAGTGTCGCGGCCCGCAGCGCGGATCACTTTGCGTTGCGAGATAAGAGTGTTCTTGATGCGGCGGAACATCTCCTGATAGCTGACGTTCTCTTGCCGCATATAGTCGCTGTATTGACTCAGCAAGTCCCGCACTTCGTCGTTCAGACGATCTTCCACGGCCAGCTCTTCTTCGATGATGTGCCCGATCACTTCCGCGGCCGCTTGCTGATCGGAAACTTCAATGATTTGGGGCGACAGTCTGCGGATGAGCTGGCGTGACAAGTACGCGATAAATTCTCTGGCAATCAGCATTCTGCTGTTTTTCGAAACGGGTGCTGAAGGTTAGTGTATCGGCGCTGCGGGAACAGTGTCAATTTGGGCTCTCGCCTTTGTGGTTGTCGAGGAAGTCCCGGTCGATGGGTTTGCGGCCTCGAAAGCCGTCGTTCACCTTATGCCAAAAGTGGATTCCGCTTTCGCCGAGTTTCCAACACAGGTAAACTTCGTCGCCCCGCAACAGCGTCGGAAAATCTACCAAACCGGTATCGAGATCCTTAACCAGGCAGCCGGTATCCTGAATACGCTCGATCAGCTCCTTCAAGCGCAGGCTGGCTGTTTCGCGGCGCGTGCGTTGGTCCACGAAGGCCCCGCGATCTACGTCGGCTCCGCCCGACATAGCGACCCGTTGCGTGAACGCGTGGAGAGCCAGTTCAGATTCCTGCAATTCCGCCTTTAAGGAAATAGCTTCCCGAATGGCCGATTCCACTTCCGGCAGAAGCCTCTCGGCTTGTTGCAGCGTGAAGTAGCGCGTCATCCTTGCGTGGTCTCAGATCCCCGAGACCTGTACGGCGAGCGAGCGGCTGCGCGGACCGTCGAATTCGGCGAAGATGATGCTCTGCCACGTTCCCAGCAGAACCGAGGCGTTGCGCACCTGCAGACAGAGCGTCTGTCCCATGAGCATGCCACGCATGTGCGAATCGGCGTTGCGGCGCTCGCAATCCGAATACTTCGGATCGTTGTGCCGGTAATACTCGTCCCGGTCGACAATCTGCTCGAAGAAGTTCTTGACATCGTGCAATAGGGCATCCTGCCATTCGTTGATGAAAACGGCCGAGGTGGTGTGCAGCGATTGCAAGTGTACCAGACCGTCGCGAACCCCGCTCTTGCGAACAATCTCGTTGATGCGTTCCGTAATGTTGAGAAGTTGAAGCCGGTCGTTCGTGATCCAATCGACGATGCGATTGAAAACTTTGTATCCAGCTACGGGCAAAGTTTGCACTGGAACAGGCTGGGCTGCAAGCTCTGAATCGATTGCTTGTATCTGTGTACTCATGGTTTCTTTAACTCGCTGGCGCAGGACGCACCGCGCAGATTATGATCTCGCGCTCCTTAAACTCTTAGACGAGATAGGCTGACCCCGAAGATTCACAAAAGCCCCTTAACTTTTCTCAATTATAACAGGCTCGCGCGGCAGCGAGACCTTGCATAAGCGGTCCTTATGACTCGTGTGGTGCGCCTGGCCTCGAATCGTGAACTTTGCGTATCACAAACAAGGGGCGGCGTTTCACTTCGTCGTAAATCCGGCCGATATATTCGCCCAGGATGCCGATACTCGTCAGTTGCACGCCCGCTAGAAGCAGAATGAAAACAAGCGTGCTGGTGTACCCATAGACCACTGGAGATCCGAAAAGTCCGATCCCGAAGATACGGCAAAACACTAGAAAAAAGCCAATGAACACGGAAGCCACGGCGGTCAACATGCCGAATCCCAAGGTCAATCGCACGGGTTTATAACTGAAGCTGAAGATCGCGTCCAGGGCATAGCGGATCAACCTGCCGAGCGTCTGCTTCGGCTCGCCGGCGGCGCGTTCCGCACGGTCGTAAAAGACGACAGCGGTCTTGAAGCCCACCCACGCGCGAAGCCCCGGCAGATATCGATTCGTCTCCGTGAGGCACAGCAGCGTGTCCACCACACGGCGATCCATCAAACCGAGGATGCCGGCGTTGAGTGGAATCGGATAGTCCGACAGAAAACCAAATACCTTGTAAAACAGCGGGAATAAGTGCTTCCGGAGACCGGACTCCATGCGGCTGCGGCGTTCCGCAATTACTACTTCCGCTCCGTTTCGCCACGCTTCCACCAGCTCCGGGATTACTTTGGGCGGATCCTGCAGATCTCCATCCATCATGACGACAGCGTCGCCGCGCGCGATGGAAAGCCCCGCCGTCACGGCCGGCTGATGGCCCCAATTCCGGGAGAGCTCCGCTATCACAATATGGTTGTCGTGGCGCTGCATTTCGAGCAGCAGCGCTAGAGATTTGTCGCGGCTGCCATCGTCGACATAGATTACTTCCCAAGGCAATCCCATGGAATCGAAGGCCGCGCAAACCTCCTGGTGAAGGCGTACGACGATGTCCTCCTCGTTGAAGATGGGCGTGATGAGCGAGATCATTGAGCTTCTGACGGCCTAACCGAAGAACACCCCGCGGAGTGAGTTTTCATTTCCACGTATCCAATCGAAAATGCTTTTGAGAGTAGACCGTTCGTTCTTCGCTGGATGCCAATTCGCCTCGCCGCCATACAGCCGGTAATCCGTGACGAACAGACGCACGTCCCCGGGCCGGTTCTCAGCCTGCTTGTCGAAGCGAATGCGGTTGCCGGTGATTTCCTCGCACAGGGCCGTCGTCTCCAGCAGCGACAAGCTGTTTGCCAACCCGCCTCCAAGATTGAACGCTCGTCCCGCATAGCGATCCAGGTTATTGGTCTGCTCATACACGGCGTGGAAGAGATCGTCGACGTGCAGAAAATCGCGAACCTGTTTCCCCGAGCCTCCGAATCCGATGTAAGCAAGATCCTTCTTATAATAGTGCGCGGCCATCCATAGCGCGATAACGCCTTGGTCGGATTTCGCCATCTGACCCGGTCCGGTCAGCAGACCGCAGCGGTCGATGACGTATGGCAAACCGTAGGCGTCGCCATATTCCACCACCATCAGTTCCGCCGCCAGTTTCGTCATCCCATACAGCGATCTTGGCCCATCTAAGGGGAAATCCTCTGCGATCCCGTGCTCCGAAACGCCCGCAATATTCTGACCGGCGGACAGCACGTAACGAGTCGCGTCTTCGGTAAAACGCAGGCCGTTCAAACGGCGATATGGATAGACGCGGCTGGTCGAAATAAACACAAATGCCGACTTCGCTCGCCTGGCAAGTTCGAGGCAATGGAAGCATCCCGCCAGATTCGTATCGATGAGATAGGCTGGAGAACTTCCATAACCGGCTTGAGCGGAGGGCTCGGCGGAACATTCCAGAATCAGGTCTGGTTTAGCAAGCGTGTTCAAGTCATCCGGGGAGCGCACGTCGCCATGCACGAACCCAACGCCGGCGTCGCGGAGTTTTGCGAGATTAAGTTCCGATCCCCGCCTGCGCAGGTTATCCAAAGCTATCACTTCAGTTTCCGGATGGCGTTCCTTGAACGCGATGGCGAGCGTTGAGCCAACGAATCCGGCCCCGCCAGTTACCAAAATGCGCTCATACATGATCCGTGCCAGCCTTGCCGGCAGGCGCGCCGATCGCAGCTTCCCGCGGGACTGCCCGCTTGTAATCGCCCCGCGACAGGTATTTTTCCAGCCAAAGATAGAGGACGATAAATAAATACCGGCTCCCCATCTCTTTGATCTTGAGCTTGGACACTCCGGTCTTACGGTTTGTCCACGTAATGGGCACCACGGCGTATGGGAACCCGCGCACGATCGCCTTGAGCGGCATTTCCACAGTCAGGTTGAAGTGCGGCGAGATCAACGGCTGCATCTGTTCAATGGCGTCGCGCGGATAACATTTAAATGCGTTCGTGATGTCGTTATAATGCAAACCGAAAATCATTTTGATGAACCAGTTCGCCATACGGTTCAACACCAGCTTGTGCGGAGGATAATCTATTACCTTGCCGCCGCGCACGAAACGCGAGCCGAATACACAGCAGTGCTCTTGCTCAAAGATTCGATAGTAAGTGACAAGATCGCGCGAGCTGTCGGATGCGTCCGCCATCATGATGGCAACCGCGTCGCCAGTGGCGTGGAGCAGACCGGCCCGCACCGCCATGCCATAACCGTGCCGGCCGGTATTCTCGACAAGACGGACGCGCGGGTCGGTGAAGCGCCAAACGCGCTCCCGGGTTCGATCGCCGCTGCCATCGTCAACGACGATCACTTCATAAGCAATGCCTTCGCCACGCAGCGTAGAAGTAAGTTCGTCCAGAGTGCTGCCGATGCAGCCCTCTTCGTCGCGGGCGGGCATGATTATTGAGAGCATCGGTTCTTCAAGCGTGGACGGTAGCCAGGGTT
The DNA here is from genome assembly GCA_049514735.1 of Bryobacteraceae bacterium. GTDB lineage: Bacteria > Acidobacteriota > Terriglobia > Bryobacterales > Bryobacteraceae > JAICMB01. Next base: position 2,368 of record JBEKUT010000238.1, on the reverse strand, counting down.
CGCTCCTTCACGAGTTGCTGGCTGACGATTTCGGAAAGAATGCGAGAGATGCCGTATTCCCGATTCCATCTCGGGAAGTGACTCTTGACCTTAGTCAGATCCGTGATGTAACAGATATGATCGCCGATGCGGTTATGCTCGTCATACTCGTACCGCAACTTGCATCCCATGTCCCCGAGTAAGTCGATTGTTTCGAGGATCGACAAACTGTTCTGGCGTCCTCCACCGAGATTGTAGACTTCGCCCGGTCTGGGATTCTCGTAAAATTCCAGAAACAGCCGAACCACGTCGTGCGAATGGATCTGATCGCGAACCTGTTTGCCCTTGTAGCCGAAGATCGTGTACGGCTTTCCTGTGACAGCACAATGCACGATATAGCCTAAATACCCATGCAGCTCGACGGCGGCATGCTGCGGCCCGGTGAGACAACCGCCTCGAAAAATCGCCGTCGGGATTCCGAAGTAGCGCCCGAACTCCTGGCACAGCACATCGGCCGCGACCTTGGACGCCCCCATCAACGAATGCAGGCAATTGTCGATTGACATGCTCTCGTCGATACCATCCAGGCCATCGGCATAATCCCACCGTTTTTCGTGTTCCACCAGCGGCAGCTTATTAGGACCGTCGCCATACACCTTATTAGTGCTGGTGAAACACAGCGGCGAATCGCGGCAAAAATCGCGCGCCGCCATCAGAACATTCAACGTCCCCACAGCATTCACGTCGAAGTCGTCATAAGGAATCGATGCAGCCTTATCGTGCGATGGTTGCGCCGCTGCATGCACGATGAAATCCGGGCGTTCGGCTGCGAACAGATCGCGCACGCCTAGCCGGTCCCGGATATCGAGTTTGAAATGGCGATAGTCCAGAATCGAGCTGCTGAGTTCCGCGACAACCGCTTCCGTGCTACCCTGTGCGCCGAAGAATTGCTGGCGCATGTTGTTGTCGATCCCGGCGACCTGCCACCCCTCGGCTGCCAGAACACGCACGCATTCCGAACCAATCAACCCGCCCGATCCCGTTACAAGCGCCTTCTTTTGACGGCCCATGCTCAAGCGCAGTGTAGCAAAACAATCGTTTCGATCACCCTCACTTTGACGGTACGGGAGCGGCCGGCAGCATGTTTCGGATCGCCGTAATGCGCCAGCCATCGGAACTTCGAGTCAAGATTAACGTGGTCCACATGTTGCGGCTTGCGCCACCCGCCAGGCCGGTCAATTCGTAGCGTCCATCGGCGAGCGCAACGCTCGGCGCCAGAAACCGCACCGATTCAACCGTGATGGTCCTCTTCCCTCCCGTGTTTTGCGAACTTGCGAGCGTTCCTTTGACCAGTTCATTACGGCCCTTGCGCCATTCACCCGAAGAAACCAGTTGGTCGGCATCGGAAGTGAAGAGCTTCTCCAGTTCAACGGCATCCTGCCGGCCGCGCGCGTCGATATAGCTCTGAACCACCTCGCGTACGGCCTGTTCGTCAGGGGCATTCTGAGCCGCCAATGACACCGTAATGATAATACTGGCAAAGCCCGCCACAATGAGTTTCATATGCTGGATTCCAGTTTAGAACATCCCTGGCTGACATGGCCGAACATGGCCGTCCCGGCGCGGAATAATAAAAATCGCAAAAATGGGCCATTCTCCACGAAGAATGACGGCGTTATTCCGCCGCAACTTCAGCAATTTTCAGAGCTTCCACGGTCTTCTAATCCTTCTGCCTATGCTAATTAGGCAATTGAAAGGTTGGCACCCCCGGTGATACTGTCACGACGGGAGGATTTTTATGTTCCTGCGGATTCAAGTCGCTGTCGCGATCCTCGTTGCTCCTTCAGCGGTTGCCCTTGCAACCGATTCATCAGTCACGGCCCCACTAGACGCCCCGTTCCAGCGTGCGTCCTACAAAACCCTCGTCGAACCTTTCTCTCCCAGTAAGATCAGTGTTTTCAGTAGGATTCCCCCAGCATTGAGCGTCGGCCTGAACGTCGAGGCGCCAAACGTAGACCCTGCGAACTCATCTTGTCCGTGCGTTAATCCTCCCCCCTCCAAGGTCCTGAATCCCCCTCCTCCAGCCTTCACCCCTGAGAATCGTTCCTCCGATCCGGTAATTCCCCTTCACCTGCCCGCGCCGTAATCCTGCCAACAGCTTTTTCGCATCAGCTCTCGCTCTGGGTCATGCCAGACCGCGTGTTCATAAAGCGGAGCCGTAGTTTTCGAGGCATTTTGCAACACAATGTCTCGTGGTGCCACTTAGCGTCCATGGCTCGAACTTTGCGCCATCCAGGAAATAGGAAATTGGGAATCGCAGGATGAAAATCGCCATGACAAGACCAAATACGCAGAAGACAGCCCCAACGGCTCGCCCCGGGCAGCGGAG
>JBEKUT010000237.1:0-10576 GCA_049514735.1 Bryobacteraceae bacterium | reverse complement strand
CGGTTTGCAGATGCGGCGGCGGAAGATGGGAATGGATCCCAGTAGCGTCGACCGAGTGCAAGCGGATTCCGACGGAGCTCTTGGTGGAATCGTCGCCTTTGGATGAGAAGGGGCTGGAGACTTGAAGCGATCAGAGTGGCTCCCACGCTGCGCGGCTGATGCCAGCCTGATGGATATCCTGATTAACAGACCTTTGCCGATGTCGCTTTGGTGCGGGTTAGGAATTCTCAGTCTTAGTTTACCGTTGAGCATGAATTCATGTTTGGCGCCCGCGTATGGGCCCGAAAAACCAAGTTGGCGGAGGTAAGAAATGAGATCCTTGCGCTGGATGGGTCCGAGGCGTGGCACTCAAGCCACTTCGCGGATGGTCAGGCCGATTCCGTCGAGAAGCGGAATTGGCAAGTTGCGAGCAATGCTTAAGAGCAACCAGTCTTCCAATACCTGCGCAAGGTCCTCGCGACACGCTTCGAGTGTGGCTGCATTTGCCCAAACGCCCGGTAAATCAGGGACACACCCGTAGAAGCTGCCGTCGTCTTCCAATATCTCGTACGTTGCTCGTCGCATCGCGGCTTGGATGTACTTCGTCAGCATGATATAGGATTATCACAAAAACAGCGAGACGAACCATTCCAGGCGGACGTAGTGTCCTCTTAAGATCAAAGAGGCCGTGATCCGGCGATCACCGAAGAGGGTTCCGCTGAGACCGTTGAGACCTTGACCCTTGTCTAGCGACTGACTTTAATGATGGGTTGTCGTACAACCATTTCCTGCTCCACCCTTTCCGGTCGAGGCCCGATGTTGGCACGCCAGAGCCAGATGGCGCCATCAAGTTCTCGCAAGTTCCGGCGAAACTCAAATCGAGGACAGCCGCCGATGCGGAGTTACTGCACACCCGATCGCATGTTTTCGCCCGCCCGCTTGCCCTGGATCGATCCGTTTTCGGCAACATGTGGCGTTTATGTTAGGGTGATGATATGGATGCGAGCGCCGGGCTTGATGATCTTTTGGAACCCTTGAGTCTCTGCCTCGACGCGGAGTCGGCGCGGCGTCTAATTGCCTTCCGTATTGATCGGCCAGTGCAGGCGCGGATCGAAATGCTGGGTCAGCGCGCAAACGAAGGTAGCCTCAACACCTTCGAACGTTCCGAATACGAAGCCCTAATTAATGCTGCCGATTTTATCGCAATCCTCAAACTCAAAGCGCGCCGGCGTCTTGACCAGATCTCTCGCTGATGATTGACGCCGAGACCCGGCGGTTCGTCCGAGAGCGAGCCGACGAGCGGTGCGAGTATTGTCGGCTTCACCAAAACAACAGCGAACTCGTAAATCACATCGAGCATGTAGTTGCCCGACAGCGCGGCGGCATAGACGACATCGATAACCTCGCGCTCGCATGCCATCTTTGCAACCTTCACAAGGGGCCGAATCTAAGTGGGATCGATCCCTTGACTGGCCGTGTCGAGAACCTGTTTCATCCTCGACGCGACAGATGGCATGAACACTTCGCATTCCAGGAAGCGTACATCAAGGGGTTAACGCCGTCCGGACGCGCCACCGTGGAGGTTCTCGCGTTGAATGATGCGCGACGTCTCGAATTAAGACAGGAGCTCTTGGTGCTTGGCGAGCTGAGCTGAATCGTCATTGCGGACTGGATCGTTTGGGATCGAAATCGACCCACCAGATCGAAATCGACCCACCAGACCTCACCTCGGAGCATTAGAATCCGCTGGAGTTGAGTCGCCAATCAGGCCTTCGGACCAGCCCTGCGCTTCACGTTCGCGGGGTAAGGTCTGCTGCCATATCGCGATATGAGGCTTCGATATCATGAGACACAACGTGGGGGCGGGCGAGCTTTTCAATGAAGTGGCTAGTGTGACGGCGCCAGGGAAACCGAGCGGCGACAGGATGATTGCGACCTCGAATTGTCGCACAATGGAGGCATGGTCCCCCTGGACACATTGCGGGCTGAACGGCGGGAGGGAATCCTCCGGCTCGCCAGGCGGCGCGGCGCACACAGTCTACGCGTGTTCGGCTCTGTGGCCCGCGGTGAAGGCATTGAGATTGTCAGTGCCGGTGAGAAACGGAGCCATTTTGGCCGGCGAGAGCCGGAGCCAATGAGACCATCCAAACCATTCATTGGCGGGGACGCGGTACGTACTCTAATTCAGATTCTAAAGATTTGCTTGAAAACTCTTCGCTCTCGCCGCACAAAGCTGGACAGCGCTAACGCTCATGCCCACGTTGATGAACCGCGGTCTTGGAAGCGCCCCAGGTGTACCGTGTCGATCACCGGCAGCCTGCGACAATTTACGTCTCTGTCCGTTAATCATTCGATCTCCCACACTACGGCATCCCTGCGGTTCGGTGCTCACGTCCCTACTGACGGCGCTGGAGGGTACCTCTCTGTAGCCGACGTGATTGGTCTGAATGCTCCGTTCGGCGGGTTGGCGGCCTTGGTGAAGCCGCGCGTTTTAAGTGTGTCTCGCCGACGGTAGTTGCGGCTCTGGTACCCTCCTAAACCGGCGAAACTGGCTCCCTTTTTATCCCGGCACTAAGATGAGAACAGAGACCTCGACTTGCTCGTCGCCTGGGAACCGGGCCGGAGTCTGATGGATCACGCCTTACTCGTCCACGACCTCCAGGAATTGCTGGGCATGAAGGTCCATGTCGGGACCGAGAGATCCCTTCACTGGTGCGTGCGCGATAGGATCCTTCGCGAGGCGAAGCCACTGTGAAGGATGATCGTCCGTACCTGCTCCATATGCTCGAGCGCTGCCAACGGATCACCCGCTTCATCGGACCCGGCCGAGAGATTTTCATGCTGTCTGAGGAATTGCAGGACGCCGTGGGCGCATTTCAAGCTCCATGCCGCAGCGTGCTAACCGTGCAGAGTTGCTCGAATCGTTTCGAGGGGCAGTACGAGCTTCAAGGGGTCATCAAGGAGCCGCAACGCGGCGAAACGTTCGTACCAGGCTGCGGCTCTATCGTCCTTTGCGTCTATAGCGAGGGCGACTCCACCAACTTCCTGAGCCACCGCAAGCGCGCGTTCGCCCGCCGATAGCAGCAGATCACCGCCGAGACCTCGTCCTTGAACAGACAGAGAGACTGCGAGGCGTCCGAGACGAAATACGGGTACATCGTAGCGTCCCAGTTTGTTAGTGATCGCCGCCGGCATCTTCGCGAAGGCAATCGCGCCTGGACTGATCGAGTAATATCCAAGAACGACCGTGGGTGCTTCGGGGCCAACTGCCACGAAAGTCTTGGCGCCTCCACTCTCATGGTTCTGTCGCGCGTACCGCTGAAGGTATTCGTTCAGAGCGGGTGAGCCACAGTCGAAAGTGCTTCGGTCATGATGGCGCGTCAGAGCCTCTTCGCGCCACGCCAGCGCCTTCTTCACACGCGTTGCTTTCGTCTCTTGGCGGCGCGCAAGGCGGGTGTTGGTTTGGGCGGATGTTCCAACAGATCGAGGACTCTGACGCTATCACGAGCCGAGAGAACGATGCGTTCGTGTCGCGCCACGATCTCCTCCGCGACCGGCAAGGCAGTGCGCATGACAAAGCTCGTCAGATCCAGACGTTCGTAAGCAGCAGCGGCGGAGAGAAGGCGTTTTTGCTCACGAGAAGCGCGCAGTTCGATGCGATCGTCGCGGGATGTGGACGGCATAGGCATGAAAGATCTCCTGACTTTCTAGGATAGCGTACGCACATTGTACGGGCAGTCCGATCATAGGACTGAAAACTTACACCGGTCTATCGCCAAAATCAGATCGGGCGTCGGAAGACGTTTCGAACATCGAGATCATGCTAGATCGCCAGCGCCTTTTGCAGATTGCGGAAGACGCCGACGTAATCCACGATCAGGCCATTCCTCTTCTCGCCCCATACCGATTGGCTCGTGCGATGGTCTGCATGAGCGTGTGGTTCTTCATCGTGTTCGACGATATACCTCGATAAGCCGATGACGCATCGCCTTCGATGGACATCGGAACGGCAGCGAAATTCTTGAGCAGCGACACAAGCAGGCCCTTTTCGAATCTAGAATACGTTTTCGGCAGTACACCACGCAAATCTTCGTTGTCGGCTTCGATTGCCCTCATCGCATCGTTGATGGCCTTGGCGATGTCGGCGCCTTCAGGAAGATCGAGCAGCACCGAGAAACGGGCGCTCTCGGGCAGGTAGAGGACTCCTTGCGCCTGATAGTCGGCCTTGCCAATCGTGCGCCGTGACCTTGCTCCGTCATGGCCCTGGATGGTGAGCTTCGCTTTGGCCTGGGCAAATTTGTGATCGGCGTAGCGGAGGAAGATCAGCCCGAGAACGGGAACCGAATATTCGTGCGACTTCAGTTCGGAGTTCGCCCGTAGCTGATCTGCCGCCTCCCACAACCGCTTTTCAAGTTCGGTGGTGTTCGCTGGCATGCGTGTTTATCGGCTGGCCGCGGCCAGTTCCTTTCCAGGTTCGCGATTGTAGAACTCCACGAGTGCGGCGCGCAGAGCGCAAGTCGAATGTTTGGCAAGGTGGTCCCGGCCCGTTGGCGAACCTGTCGACAAAATCACGGGCGATTTCCGCTCCCTGCCGGTCACGGCTCGGTTACGGTCGATGTTCTTCAACAGCTTGTTCTTCGCCATGGTGAAAAACAAGTGTACTGAGAAAATGCGGCTGGCGCATCGGTGCGATTTAATTCGATACACTCACGTTCGGCGCGTTTGAGGCCGCCAAAAACGAGTGCAAACTATTTTCGAATATTTTCTTAGCGATTTACTCGAATAGCATCAATCGCTTACGGGCGCTCGGCCAACGACGCCGCTTGGGTGCCTGAACTCCCATCCTTATATATTCAAGTCGGGAGAGAAGCCTAATGCTCACGCCGTCCATCAACTTTCCATGTGAATTTAATCCGCTGCGGAGGCAGACCCCCGATTTCAGCTTCCGCAATGCCCCTCTCCGAACTGCAACTACAGAGTTGTCAATAACATAACTCGGTGTACCCACTCTTCACGAAAATGATCGAGGAACGCGCGCTCAAGTTGATGTTCGTGGCGGCCAGGAGCGGCGACGTCAGTTCATGCCGCAAAGATCCGGCGTACGGCACATCCCGCCCGGACAACTCGGCATTTGGGACGACTGCTTGGCGCCCGTGCTGGCGTGCGCGGCAAAAGTGGATAACTCGGTCTTCAGATGATTCTTGCCGCAGGACGGGCACTCTACTTCCTGGCCGGTCCGGCGCACCAGCTTCTCAAACTTCGTTCCGCAATCTTCGCAGCTATATTCAAAAATCGGCATGATCGGTTACCCCCTACTCGATAAGCTTCAATCCCATGGTATCAAGGAAGGCCGAAATATCGTGCGAGGCGGCGATGCTGTCGTTCACCATGAACGAGAACGCCAGCGGACCGAACGCCTGCGATTCCGCGTATCCCGACATCGCGCGCACGTGGCTGAGACTTCCCGTTTTCGCCTGGATGCGTTTCGCTTCGGGATGGCCTTCGAATCGCGTTCTCAAGGTGCCGTCGACACCGGCGATCGGCAGCAGCGGAATCCAGGCGTCGCGCAGGTTCGAGCGATACATGAACGCGAGCAGTTTGGTGATGGCAGTGGGCGAGACCAGGGTAAGCCGCGAGAGTCCCGAACCATCCACGAGATGATATTCCGACGCTGCGATTCCGGCCCGCGACAGGAAAGCCTGCATCTCTTCCTGACCGGCCTCGCGCGATCCGTTGTTGCGTTTGACGAAACCCACTTCGCGCAGCATCGCCTCGGCGTGCAGATTTTGGCTGACCTTATCGACAACCTGCAGCAGCTCAGCCAACGGCGGCGATACGCGGCGGGCGAGTTCGATTCCGGGCGCCGCGTTGGCATCCGTGGTTTCATTTTCGAAGCGATGCCGGGCGGCCGCTTCGCCGTGAACCACGACGCCTCTGCGTACGAGCGCGTCACGCAACATTGCCGCGGCAAAGACGGCCGGATCGTCGACCGCGAGCAACTCGTCGATCCCCGCGTCGCCAACCGGAATCATTCCCCACGCTTGCAACTCGCGAGAGCCGATGCCGCGATCCTCATCGATTTTGCGTTCGCCGTCCGATGTGGTCACGATGCGGTTGTTAATAAGGAGGGTACACATGGACGGGAACGTCTGGATGCGGGCGAGATCGCCAGGTTGAGCGCCGGGCCTGATCCACAGCGTGAAAGCGTTGTCGTTCACGATGAGGGAGCTGACCGGCGCTCCGTACTCCCAAACGGCGTCGTTGGCCGACCAGCCATCCGGGTAGGGTTCCCAACGATAGCGAGAGTCGTCGCCGACGATGTCGCCAGTGATAGACGTGAGGCCGCGCGCCTTGAGCTGATCGGCGAGATCCTCAATCGCCCCGATGGTTGAGAAGGGCTGCGGACGCTGATCGGGTGAGGGCGCCTGATAAGGATATTTACGCGGCGACATGCTGGGATCGCCGCCGCCCACAAAGATGAGGTCGCCGGAGAGGCGGCCGGAGGAATCGAGCGGCTGTTCGGCGCGGACCGTGGTGATGAATTTGTATTGAGGCCCGAGAGTCGTCAGGGCGAGCGCTGTGGTGAACAATTTGGTATTCGATGCGGGGGCGAAGAGCAGGTTTGCATCGTGTTCGTACAAGACTCGGCCATCCGGGAGCGAGACGACGCGGATGCCGACAAACGCGGATGCGAGCGCGGGAGATTTCGCGATGGCAGCGTCCAACCTGGCCTTGAGAGACGGCTGCGGCTGGGCGGAAATAGAGAAGAAGGCGGCGATCGCGATAAGAACGGTTTGAATGAGCCTGGAATCGGGCATCGATGGGGATTATACTCGATACGTGGTGCGTGCCTGTTGCCTCGCGTGGTTGGTTGTGTCCGCGGCGAGCGCGCAGTACGAAGTACCACGCAAAGCGAACGAGTACCCCGCTCACTCCACGTGGCCCCAGTTCGAGGTGGGCGCCGAATACCTGATCCACAGCGTGCCGGTGGAAACGGGCGCGATTTATGCGCGGGATTATCTGGTGATCGAAGTCGCAGTTTATCCTTCGAAGGGATCTGTCACTGTTCTAAGCGCCCACTTTGTGCTGCGCGTGAACGACCGCAAGACGGTGCTGTATCCCGAATCGCCGGGATTTGTTGCGGCGTCGGTGAAATATCCGAATTGGTCACAGGATCGCGAGGTGGCGGGCACAGCGCAAATGGGAGACGGAACCGTGATGATAGGTCCGCGGCCGGCGAGCCGTTTTCCGGGCGATCCGACGGGGAGCGCTCCGCCGAGGCCCGTTCCTGATCCTAATGCCGAGCCGCGTGCTCCGGTGAACGTCGAAGAGACGATTGCGCGGGCGTCGCTGCCGGAAGGGGAGACGCGCGTTCCATGGAAAGGCTGTCTCTATTTCGCGTTTGACGGGAAGCTCAAGTCGATTCACAAACTGGAATTGGAATACGACGACGGGCATGAGCATAAAGGGTCGTTGGTTGTGTTTCAGAAGTAACCGCGCTACCTATCTTAGAGCACCTATTGCGTACTGCAATTCCGCATACGCGCTCTGATAGTCATACTTCGCCGTGACATTTTCAATCTGCGCCTGGGTCAGATTCAATTGCGCCTGCGTGATCTCGACAATGGACGCGAGGCCGAGATCGTAGCGGCCTTGTGCGAGATCGAGGGCAAGTTGGGCCTGTTTCAGTAGCTCGGCAGTGACCGGGATGCGCTGGTACGCCGTCGACGCCGTAATCCAAGTGGTGCGCACGTCGCGTTCAATCTGCTGCTGCAGATTACGCAGGCGCTGGTCCGAAGCCTGCGCCTCATAACGAGCGGCTTCGTGGCGCGCCGTAAAGAGGTGGCCATTGAAGATGGGAACGTCTACGTTCACAGCGAGCGCTTCATATTCGTGCGGCGCGACATGAGGATTTTGGTCCAGATAAGGAAGCACGCCACCCACGCCAATGAAGCTGACATCGGGCCGCTTCAAATCGGCCTCCGCCTGCTCGAACGATTTCGCGGCTTGTAACTGCAGACGAAGATTGCGAAGCTCCGGGCGGTTCTGGATAGCGTCGGCGATAAGTGTATCGGGACTCGATGACAGAGCGGGAGGAAATCCGGCGGCGGCCAACGGATATCTAACAGTCCGATCCTGTCCCATGGCCCGAGCCAGGTCGGCGTACGCACGTTCCACCGCATCTTGCGAACGAATCAACAACAGCCGGGCTTCCGAGAGATTGACCTGGGCGAAGCTGACATCCACCTGCGATTTGAGCTGGGCATTCGCCAAAGTAGTAACTTGATTCGCGAGAGCATCGCGCGCGCGCACCGTCTGGTTGGCCACGTCGACGTATGCCTGCGCTTCGAGAACGCCATAATAGGCGCGATTCACTCCCAGAACGACATCGTAAATGGTGGCTTGCGTGGCCTGCGCGGCGGCTTCCGACTGATAGCGCGATTGTGCCACGAGATTCTTGGTGCGCCCGAAATCCGTTAATAGCTGGGTCATCTGAAGCCCCGAGCCAATGCGATTGAACAGCAGCGACGTAGTAATAGAGCCAGCGCCCAAACGGCTCTGGTATAAGCCCTGCGATGCGGTGATCTCACCGTCAATGGCGGGATAGTACGCGGATCTCGCCTCGGTGATGTGTTGGCCCGCCGCGGCGGCCATGTTCTGAGCCACGCCCACCTGAGGGTGAGCTTTGATGGCCATGGCTGTGGCCTGTTCGAGCGTAAGCGGCGGCCCGGCGGGAGGGATCGTGCCGGGAACTTGCCCGGACAATACAGGGAAGGCGCTGAACAGAATGAGGATCGTAAACGCGTCGCGGAGTTTAGGCATTGGAGATAGTCTCCGTACGCCGGTAGATCAAGAGATACGCGGCGGGCACAATAAAGATTGTCAAGAGAACGGAAGCGCTGAGACCTCCGATGATGGCCTGCGCCATGGGCGCGTACTGCTCGGCGCCGGTTCCGAGTTTCAACGCCATGGGTATCATTCCGATAATGGTGGCGAGCGAGGTCATAAGAATAGGCCGCAAGCGCACGCGGCAGGACGTGATTACGGCATCTTCCACAGAGAGATTCTGTTGACGCAAACGATGGGCGAAATCGACAATCAAGATACTGTTCGAGGCCGCGATGCCGACTAACATTAGAACGCCCATCAGTGACATTACGTTGAGTGTGGTTCCGGTGAAGACAAGTACTAACATCACGCCGATGATTCCCATGGGGATGGCCAGCATGATGAGCATAGGATCGATGAACGACCGAAATTGGGCGATCAAAATCAGATAGAGCAACACGAAGGACAGGCTGAGGCCAATGGCGAAGCTCTTGAACGACTCGCGCATACCCAGGACCATTCCATGCAGCGACACGCGCACGTTGGCGGGATGTGAAATCGACGACAGGATCTTCTCGATTCGCGTTGTGACCTTGCCGAGGTCTTCCGATTGGGGAGTGACATACACGTCCGTGGAACGCTGAATCTGGTAATGATCCACAACCGTGGGGCTTTGGATATCGACCAGGCGCGCCACCGAGTCGAGCGTGGTGGGTCTTCCTACACCGGGGGCCCGCAGCGGAATATTCTTCAGATCGAAAGCATTGTGTATGGCAGCCGATCCGTTTTCGTAGTATTGGACCGTCAGAAAATAGTTGTTACCACTCTTGCGATCCACCCAGTAATTAGGAGCGATCATCGCATTGGAGTTCAGCGCCGTAATGACGTTATCGACCACGTCTTCCTGGCTGAGTCCGAGCTCGGCCGCGTGAACTCGATTGACCTCCATGCGCACACCTGGATAATCCATATCTTGAGGGATATACACCTCACCAACTCCGGACAGCCGGCCGATGCGGCTCGCTATCTCCTCCGCCAGAGAATAGTTCTCAGCCAGATTCGGACTGGTGACTTCGACATCGATAGGAGCGGGCATGCCGGTATTTAAAACCGCATCCACCATGGAGCCGCTCTGTACGAAGGTCCGTAACTCCGGGTATTGCGATTGGATGGCGCGCTGCACGCGTTCCATATACTCATAGCTGCCGGTTTTGTGAGCGGGGCTCAACTGCGTTTGAATAGTGGCCATATAGGGGCCGGTATTAGTGGTGTACAACGCTGAAAAGTCGTTGACCACGCCGATGTTTGAAACGATTATGTGGAAATCGGATGGCGTTACGGTGCGTTTGATGAGATCTTCTACTTTGGCGACATAGTTATTCGTCATTTCGATACGAGATCCGGTTGGGGCTTTCAGATTGATAGTGAACTGGCCGGCATCGCTGCGCGGGAAGAACGACACTCCGAGGAGGGGGTATAAGAACAGGCTCAGCACAAAGGCGCCTAGCAGCGACGCGACGGTCAGGCCCGGGCGGGCCAGCGCGCGGCGGACCCACTTTTCATATACGTCCAGGAGCTTGTTAAAGTATCGATTGAAACTCTCGTTAAACCTGCTCCCAACGCCGCGGGAATGTGAGACGGCTTTCAAAAACCGGGAGCAAAAGAGCGGGATGACAGTCATCGCCACGATAAACGACACGACGAGAGAAATACAAAAGGACAGCGCCAGGGCTGAGAAGAGGAACTTGCTCACGCCATAAAGAAAAGT
>JBEKUT010000236.1:0-10592 GCA_049514735.1 Bryobacteraceae bacterium | reverse complement strand
GATTTCCTTGCCGTTGGGAGTCCAGGCGAGGTGACGTCCGATCCCGCGCCAGCCGCGCGCCAGGACCTGCTTCTTGTGATGTAGGCCGGCGATTACAACGTTGTAATCGCCGGCCTCCGGGTCGTGTTCGTAGAAAGCAACGAGATCGCCGGCCGGTGAAACACGCGTGCCCCGTGGCGGGCGTCCGTCGTTTTGAAAAAGAACGTTTCCAATCGGGTACTCGATCGTGTTGTGGCCGCCGGAGCTGCGCACGATCGCCAGGCTGGATCCATCGGGCGACCAATCGGCGTCCATGACGTTTTCGAGCACGTCGCGGGGAGCGCCCCCCGCGAGAGGCGCGCGCGCCAGCGTACCAATGCTGCCTTCGCCCAGCAGGATCGCCATTTCGCCCGTGGATGAAATCGCGAGTATTCTGCCGACGGGAAGGTTCATGGATCGCGATTCGCGGCTTCCCGCGATGGTGGAAAAGATCTCGCTGGGAGCGCCATCCCACTCCGCGCTGTACACGATGGTCTGACCATCGGGACTGAAACGGGCGGCGAAGATGTCGCCGCGGCGAAAGGTAAGACGCTGGTAAGATATGGGCTCGACGCGGGCGCGGGTTGCGAAATAAGTACCGCCCGCGGTTGCGATCACGAGCATAGCGATGGCAGGCCAAAACCACTTGGGACGGCGCGTGGAGACCGCTGCGGCTCCGTGAGTGAGCCGGTTCGTCTCGACGTCGGCCAGCAAATCCTGGAGCGCAATTTTGACATCGGCCATGCTTTGCCAGCGCTCTTGCGGATCTTTCTGGAGGCAGCGGCCGATGATTTTTTCTAGCTCGTGCGGGGGGGCTTGCGGAAGCGTGCCGAGACTCGGCGGGTCTTTCTGGAGAATGGTGGCGAGGACTGAGAGCTTGGAATCGCCCGTGAATGGCCGGTTGCCAGTCATCATCTCGTAGAGAACGGAGCCGAATGAAAAGATGTCGGAACGCGCGTCGACCGACTTGCCTTCGGCTTGTTCCGGCGACATGTATGCGACGGTGCCGAGGATAGTGCCGGCTTCGGTGACGGGATCGGGCGCCAGATGCACGCTCTCCGTGGCGGCGAAAGCATTGGTGTTCTGGGGCAGTGGCACTTTGGCCAAGCCGAAGTCGAGGACCTTGATCAGACCTTGATCCGTAACCATCAGGTTGGCGGGTTTCAAATCGCGGTGCACGATGCCGTTGGCGTGCGCGGTGGCAATCGCGTCGGCTATCTGGACGGCATATTTCAGGGCGTCGATGAGGCGGAGTCCGCGGCGTCCGATCAGCTTGTCGAGGGTCTTGCCCTGGACAAATTCCATCGCAATGAAATCGACGCGTCCGTTATCCGGGCCATCGCTCCCGATGTCGTAAATCGTGATGATGTTGGGATGGTTTAGAGCGGATGCGGCTCTGGCTTCCTGCGCGAGGCGGCCTCTTCGATCGGGATCGAACTTGTCGGAGGCGGGCAGGATCTTGAGTGCGATGGAGCGCTCGAGGTGTGTATCGCGCGCGCGATAGACGACGCCCATGCCTCCTGAACCGAGCTTCGACTCGATCCGGTAATGGAGCAATCGTTGGCCGATCATGCTCTCAGGGGTGGGCAATGACTATTAGACTCCTTGTCCGGCTCAGGACACAATCGACGGCGCGTCGAAGGTTCTCGGGATCCAACGCCGCGAAGCTCTCGTCGAGCACGACGAGGGCGGCGTTTTGTATGAGGGCGCGCGCAATGTAGAGGCGGCTGCGCTCGCCGTGAGAGAGCTGCCAGCCGGTGTCGCCGACGCATTGCAGCAGGCCGGCGGGCATGCGCTGGAGCAATTCGCCGAGGCCCAGCTCGGCGCAGATGGTTTCCATCTCTTCGAAGTCTTCGGGAAGCGGCGGCCAGCGCCGGCCCATCATCAGATTGAAGGCGAAGGTTGCGGTGAGGACGTGGTTTTCGTGAAATTGCGGCGCGCTGACGACGGTGTTCTTGTTGAGGTTTATTTGGCCGGATTGCGGGATGCGCATGCCGGTGATGACCGCGGCGAGGGTCGATTTTCCTCCGCCGGAGGGACCTTCGAGAAGGAGGCGGTCGCCCGCGGCGACGCGCAGATTGCAGCCTCGGAGGACGGGTTCGGCGCGATTGGGGTAGCGGAAAACGATATCGTTTGCTTCTATATCGCCCGCCTCGCCGACGTCGGCTGTTGCTGGCGTTTCGATTTTGGGGCGCGCCGCGGCGTGGAATAAAAGGGCGGTTCGTTGCCAGGCGATAAAGGCGCCGCCGAGTTGCCAGAGTCCACTGGTGAGCCGTTTGAGAGCTCG
This sequence comes from Bryobacteraceae bacterium, assembly GCA_049514735.1. Classification (GTDB taxonomy): domain Bacteria; phylum Acidobacteriota; class Terriglobia; order Bryobacterales; family Bryobacteraceae; genus JAICMB01. Next base: position 8,287 of record JBEKUT010000236.1, on the reverse strand, counting down.
ATAGGCGAGGAGGACGCCGCCCACGGTGATGGCGAGTTGCGCGGGTGAGTGGCCTGCGATAGCGATGGCTAGGGTTCCGAGTACCAGCCAACCGCGCGGGACTATCGCCAATAGCGTGGCGGTCCGGTCTAGTTTTTGCGAGATCCCCAAGTATTCGTCGAGGGCCTGGTCTTCACCGGTGTGCCAGTTTTCGCGGCGCTCCTGCGCGAGGCGGGTGCGATGGCCGACCATCTTTTCGACTAGCTCATGCGTCATTTCAAGTCGGGCGCCGGTCCAAACATTGTTGCGTTTTATGTATTGGAGAACCAGTGCGATGGTAACGGCGATCCAGAGAGTGAGGAGAAGCGGCTCGGCCCATCCGGTCACGATAAGGATGGCGAGGGCGAGAACCAGTTCGATGGTTGCGACCATCGCGAGGAAGCCTCCGCTGAGCGCCATGGCCTCCACCTGCTGCGATTCCAGCACGCGGCCGAGCAGTTGGCCGGCTCCTTCGGATCTTATTTCATCGGGGTCGAGATTGAGTGCTCCGGCCAGCAGGCGCTGCTTCAGAAGCGCGCCAGCCCTTATCGCGATGGACCCTTGGAGCCAGGTTGCCAGCATACGCAGCGGGACGATGGTGAGCAGCAGAAGAATCCAGGCGTAGAGCAGTCCGCGGTCGATGCGGCCTTGCAGAGCGGCGAGGCCGAGGAGCCACCAGGAACCGATGAATAGGAGGTATTGCGTCAAGTGCGTGGTGGCGAGGAGTGCCAGGCGGCTCGTTACTCCGGACTGGTGGAGTTGGGAGCGGAAATCGGAACCGGGCGGGAGGCGGAGCAGCCAGCAGCCTCCGATCTGTTTCGATTGGAGACGCTCTTGAACGATTGCCGCGCGGACTTTATTGCGGCGGCGTGGGGCGATGTGGGCGGATTCTAATAGTTCGTCGACCTGGGCGTTCAGCGGCGCTTCCAATTCTGCGGTCAGTGCGGCGGCCAGTTCCCGCGTGGAGATACGGTGCGTGACGCCATCGGGCGCGAGGATTTTTCCCTTTTTTCCGGGCAGGACAATGAAGCCCGTTTTGATTTGGAGCAGCGCGGGTCCAGCGACGTCGAGACAATTTGCGAGGCCGGAATAGGGGAGAGTGGCCGGCTCAACCTCGATGCCGCAGCCGTTGGCGACCGCGGCAATCGCTTCATCGAAGCGATCTGCAGGCCATGCGTAAAGCGCTAGGTCGCGACCCATGTTGCTCCTTGTTCTTCGATGACACCATCTTCCAGACGGATGCGCCGCCAGGAGTCGTCGGACCAGAGGTTTTCCCGGATGGCTCGGTCGGCATCCAGCATTTCGCGGTAGCGAGAGTCTGTTTGCGCGGCGAGATCGGAGGGCGCGCCGTCTTCGACCAGGCGGCCAGCGTCGATTACTAAGACACGCGGGAACGATAATGTTTCGCCGACATCGTGCGTGATGCAGATGAGTGTGGCGTCTTTCCAGAAGCGGCGGGCGCGGGAGAGAAGGTCGCGGCGCTGCTCGCGGCTGAGTCCTCGAAATGGTTCGTCGAGAATTACGAGCCGGACGTTCGGTCTTAGCAGGGCTCGTCCGAGGCGGACACGTTGGCCTTCGCCTCCGGATACGAGCGCTCCGCCTTCGCCTAACGGCGTGTCGAGGCCGTCGGGGAGTTTTTGCAGAACTTCGCGGAGATCGGCCGTTTCGATAGCATGTGCGAGCGGCGCCTGGGGCTCGTTTCCGTACGTCAGGTTCTCCGCGAGGCTGCGATTCCATAATTGGACGGCGGGGTCAACCCATGCGATTTCAGAGCGGTCCAAACCGTCGACGTCGACGCTGCCTTCGACGGCGCGGTGCCAGCCGAGTAGCAGGCCGACCAGGCTCGACTTCCCTGCCCCGGAGGGCCCGACGATGGCCACGTGAGAGCCGGCATGAATTTCGAGATTTATGTTTTCGAGGATGCTGTGGCCAGCGGCTCGGACGGTCACGTTGTCGAGTTGGATGGCTGCTGGGCGGTGTGGAGTTGGCGTGGCTGTTTGTGGGGCGGTCTGCGATTCCTCCGGTGCACCTAACGGCTCCATCAAACGCAACGTGAGGTTGCGATAGGCAGGATATTGCCAGGCGACTTGCGCGATCTCTTGTCCCAGGACGGGCAGGTTCAGAGCCCAATAAACAAGCAGCAAAACAGCGCTGGGGTTGCCGCCGCGGTTCAAATATGCGAACAGCAATGCCGCGGCGAGGCCGAAGCCGGAGAAGAATTGAATGGCGTCGACAGTGACCGCCATGCGCTGTAAACCGAGACCGGCGCGTGCCCAATCGAGGAGCAGTCCTTCGTGCTCGCGGCGTACGTTTCGTTCCGCGCTGTGCGCGCGGATGGCCACGAGCCCGAGGAGTCCATCGAGATAGAAGCGGCTCAGCGCGCCGAGATGACTGCGGACGCGGAGGTCGCGCTCGACCAGCGGTGGCTGCGCGATGAGCGACAGGAAGAACGCGATGGCCGCCGATGCAATCGCCCAGGGCGCGCTGGCGGGATCGATCCAAACGATTCCGGCGGTGGTGAGGAGCAGCTCAAATGTGGCGCGCGTCAGTTGGCCGCCGAGCTCGCCGAGATGACGGATTTGATGGATGCTGTGGCTGCGCTCCGCCATGTCCGAGGTGAGACGGCTTTGGAAATAACGGTCGCTGAGAAGCGGAATTTTTCGGAAGAACGCGAGCCGCAGGCGGACTTCGAGAGAGCGGCCGATGCGGAGGAGTTGGGCGGCGAGCGGGAATTCGAGCATCAGGAGCGCGGCGCTGAGGGAGACGAGCGCGGCGATGGCGAAGAAGCGGTGTCCGATAGAGAGGATGCCTCGGAATAAGAGAGCTTCCACGGTGACTGCGACGGCCGCGATGAACATCGCGAGCGCCAGCGCAAGGGGCGTGAGAAGACCATCGGTGCGGAGAAGTTTGAGCAGTTCGAGGCTGGGGCGGGCGCGTTGTTCTTGGAGTGTCGCGATCAGTTCGCGCGATGCGGTTTGGCCGGCCTGCTGCGATGCGCCAGTGACGTGCAGCAGCACTGCGCCCCGGAAGCGGAGCTGATCGTCATCGGCAGGCTGCACGCACCAATAATTCGGCGGGATCTGGTGCGGGTCTTTCACGAACCGCGCGAGAAGCGCGGCTGCTTCGGGTCCACGACGCAAGGCTCCCGCGGCGACCATGGAAGTGGTCATGCGAGTTGCGGCGTCGAGGGCGGCTAGCGACGTCCACGTCGGGTCATAGAGCGCCGTGTCGATGGATTGATCGTTGACGCCGATGTTCGAGAGGCGTTCCCGAAGTGGGTTGAGGAAAGAATCGGAGCCGGCCCACTCGCGCCATCCATCGGCGGGGACAGTGGCTGTGTGCGCATAAATCTCCTGCCGAAAACGTTGCGCGGTGACCCAGCGGCGGCCGACCGCGGGGTCCATCAATTGGATAAGGTGGCCGTGACGACGCCACGCGACCACGAAGTGCGTGAGACCCATGGAGAGCGCTACGACCACGATGGATGGGAAGACATCGGCGCTCGCGAGTAGGACGTGATCGAGGGGGACCATGATCTGCTCGGCCTGGAGTCCGAGTTGGAGGGCGATCTGTTCCAGGGTATCGATGGAGGTGCCGTCAACGTCGGTCTGGCAGGCTTCGCGGAGGCGCCCGTAGCTGGCGTGGATGCCGAATCCTTCGAGCAGACATTTCAGGCCCGCGGGGCCGCAGTCCATGGCGGAGGACTGGACAACTTCGGGAGCGAGGAAGCCGCGCTTCACGGCGCCCGCCTGTTCGCGCGCAGCAGCATGGCGGCGGGTGAGAGGGATTCTACTTGCACTTCCACGGTCCCTTGCTGAGGCGCGAGGGAGCGATCGATCGCAAGTTCGACGGACTGGCCAGTGACGCGGGTGACGCGCGCGGGGATGCTGTTTCCATCGATCAGGAAGCGTCCGAGTTGGCCGGGATGTATTCGTGTGGACGGCGGGAACTCGGCGATTATACGCGTACCATCGACGCGCGCATGGTCCGTTGTTTCGTGGCGGAGGACGCGGGCTTCGAAAAGCCAAGTGGTCCACGCGCCCAGCACCACGACGGGGAGGAGCAAAAACCAGAGGGCGCGTCGCGAACGGCCGTCGGCGTGTAACGATCGCATAGAACGCGAGAAAGCTATTGGCACGGCAGATTGTCGATTATATCGCGCGGGAGATTTCCGCGCTGTAGTCTGAAAGTTACGGGAATAATTTTGGAATTCACGCGGCGGGCGGCGATTGGCGCGCTATTCGGGATGACGCCGGGTTTTAACGGATCCACGATCATGATCGATCTGCGCAGCCGCCGCTTGATTCAAGTGGAGCGGGAAGATTTGGCGTCGCGATGGCTGCTGCCGCCGGGGTCGACGTTAAAGCCGTTCAGCTTGATGGCTCTGCTGGAGAACGGCAAACTTCGAGCCGGCGAGAAATTCTATTGTCCGCGAAAGTTGGAAATTGGTGGGCGATCATTTTCGTGCTCGCATCCGTTAATAGGGGCTCCGATGGATGTGCCGGCGGCAATTGCGTATTCCTGCAATTGTTTTGTGGCACATTTTGCGCAGCGATTTGAGGCTGGCGAGTTGGCGCGATTTTTGAGGCGGGAGGGGCTGGCGTCGGCATCGGGCGAGATCGGCGATGCTTCGGATTTGGATTCGATTCGGTTGCAGGCGATCGGTGAGGCGCGTGTTTTGGTGACGCCGTCGGGATTGCTGGCGGGGTACGCGGGGTTGGCTTTGCACGCTCCTGAACTTGTGCTGGCGGGGCTGGAGGGGGCGGTCGAATATGGAACGGCGCAGCTCGCAGCGGTGCGGGGCATGAAAGTCGCTGGCAAGACGGGAACGGTACTCACGAGCACGGGCGCACGGGTGGCGTGGTTCGCGGGGTTTGCTCCTTCGCGGAAACCGGAAGTGGCGGTTGTCGCAGTGGTGCAGGGGCAATCGGGCGGGCTGGACGCGGCTCCTGCCGCAGGCCGCATGTTGTCGCGGCATTTCGCTTCGGTGGCGCCGGCGAGTGCGGCGTTGCGTGTCAAATTGACGGGCGATGGCGGGGTCGTCGAGATGGTCCTCGACGATTACGTCGCGGCGGTGCTGGCGGGAGAAGCGAGCGTTTTCAAATCGGATGAAGCGTTGAAGGCGATGGCTGTCGCGGCGCGGACTTACGCGGTGCGGCTGCGCGGACGGCATTCGAAAGAGGGCTTCGATTTTTGTTCCACGACGCATTGCCAGCGCGCCGATCCGAAGGGCGCGACACCGCGGCTTGCATCGATTGCGGATGCGACTTCGGGAGAGCTTTTGTGGTTCGAGGGGAAACCGGCGTTCGCGTGTTACACGCGGGATTGCGGGGGGCGCAGCGAAGAAGCAGCGGCGGTGTGGCCGGATCTCGCGGAGCCTTATTTGAAGGTTCACGACGATGCGTACTGCGGGCGATCGGGAGGGTCGGCTTGGCGGTGGTCTGGTGCTAGCGCTGAGATTGTTTCGGCGTTGGAGCAATCCGGTTTGCGCGGGCCGCGCGGTCTGCGGGAAGCGGTTGTGCGGCAGACGACGGCGTCGGGGCGGGCGCGAACTTTGGAATTGGTTGGCGAGGGTGCGCGGGTTCCGATCAGTGCCGGTTCGTTCCGGTTTGCCGTGGGGCGCGTGATTGGTTGGGAGACGCTGCGGAGCGACCGGTATCGTGTGAGCGGGTTGGTCTTTGAGGGATCGGGAGAAGGTCACGGCGTGGGGTTGTGCCAGCGCGGGGCGGATCGGATGGGCGCGGAGGGCCATTCGTATCGCGAGATTTTGGGTTTTTATTATCCGGGAACTTTAGTTGGGTTGACGGGCCGCGGGTTGAAATGGGTTCGTTTGGGCGGCGAGTTTGTCGCTGTGATGACCACTCGTCCGGGTGAGGATGCCGGTGTCGTGGAGAGTGCGGAGCGGATGGCGCGGGCTTTGTCGGACCAGACCCGGCTGCCTTTGCCTAGGAAGATTGAGATTCGGATTTATCCCGATCTGGATACCTTTCGAAATGCCACGGGCGCGCCGGGGACCGTCGCAGGTCAGACGCGCGGGTCGCGGATCGACTTACAACCGGTTAGTGTGCTCAGGAATCGCGGGGTGTTTGATTCGACGCTTCGTCATGAGTTGCTGCATGTGCTGGTTGAGAATCGGGTGCAGCCGGGGGTTTCGGTGACGGAGCGGGAGCGGATGGTGCGCGAGTTAGAGCGGCAGATGCGCTGAAGTACTCGAGTAACAAGCAGGAAGTCACAAATAGTAAGTAGGCTACCGCGGCCCGTATGATAAAGCTCATCATTTGCATGTTGAAGCTTGTTAGTTTCGGTACCCAGACGATTAGTTTCAGCGGTAGCCAGATGCCGGCCAGTAACAAGGCGATTACTTCGATCCAATAAAGCCAGCGGATAGAGGCTTGGAAACGGCGGTATCCTTGCCACCCATTGTTCGCGACCTTTGCGGCAGATGGGAGAAGGTAACCTGGGAGAATCCACCAGCGGACGAGCCAGAGTATCCCGTTGAAGATGGTCTGCACGGTTGCGGGTTTGAGAGGCTTACGAAGCTTTAAGGTAATGTACGATGCGATCTTAAATGCGGGCGCTGAACTGTAGTCTTTCCACCAGCTCAGGACGCCGTAGAATATCAAGACTATGATCGCGAGAACGCACAGAGGCAGCAGGTTGCGCAGGGCGGTTCTGAAATCGGAGAATCCCGACCCATGCAGCCAGACGGCTGCGGCGAGGATCAGGATCGCGAGAAGGGCGCTCCATATCAGGCGCGAGATGGTGGATTCACCGACTCCGAGCCAGTAGTAGGCTAACCAGGGCAGGATCGCATTTCCGAGGAGGTGCGTTATTGCGAGCGTCTTGCGACTCATTATTTCACCTCCAGACGGCGGCTCTCCGTGGTCGCGAGGAAATTCGGCTGATACATTGGTTGCACGCGCGCCGGACTTACAGTAAATAATCCGGGATTTACTACTTTTAGTAAGTAGAAGTATTCTTTTTGTCCCTGATCGAAGAATGTCTGGAAAATCGCCATGCGATCGTCGTGCATTTCACGGCGCGTAAAGTAATATTCCCACCATGGAGGTTTATTTCTGAGCTCGTATAAGTTGTCGCGTGTGATGAACTCAGTCCCGGCGGGAATTGGATCCTCCACCATTATGTATTTCCAGTCTGTACCGGTGACAGTCAACCGGACAGCGATGATATCGCCGGAGGAGACTGTTCCCGTCGACGGTTCGAGATCGTAGACAATCTTGTCTCCCTGCTTGGCCGGTTTCAACAGGAAGTAATCGCGCAGGATGTTCAGGGAGATGGTGCCGGTCTTTTGAACCTTCTTCTCCGTCGTGAAGTATTCAGCGCGCGCGGAATAATAGACGCGGCCCTGACCGACGCCGGTGATGCGCACGTTATTTGCGCCGGGCTGGAGCTTCGATTCATCGAGCGTGAGGCCGGTCTCGACGCTAGCATTGGAAGAATCGAACTTCTTGGTGAGCACCGGCTGATTGTTCACGTAGACCGTTGCCGTGAGATTCGGATTCATTTCGTTGGTCGACTTCAAATAGTCAGTGAGGCCGTAGATGACCATCGCCGTTTGCTTGGTCGACTCCCACCAATAGCCCTCATTGCGATGATTCATGAGCCATTGCGCGGCTTTCGGAAGCAGCGGACTTTGGGGCCGCTCGTGCGATAAGAATTTCACGACATATGCGGTCGCTTCGGGCGTCACGTCGCCGGAAAAATCGAGCATCGGGTCGCGAGTTGCAGGCCACCAGGCCTGTTGCTCATCCTGTTTGGCGCTCTGTTCCAGCGATGCGGCGAGATCGGCAGCTCGATTATCTTTGGCGAGTTCCAAGGTGAGGCCGAGAAGAGCCTGGCCGTAAGGAGACAGGCGGGTGCGCTCACCATATAACTGATTCGTCAAAGGCGACGACGAGGCTAATTGGAGCGCGTAGCCGATGTAGGCTCGCAGATCGCGATCGAGGTTGGTATCGGGCACGGCGGTCTTCTGAAGCCACTCGACGCCCTTGTCGATCGCTTCCTGATTTACTTGCGTGCCCGCGTCGCGCGCCTGCACCAAGCCAGCCACGACATATGCGGTCATGAACGGATGCGTCTCGTCGGTTTCCCACCAACCCCACCCACCGTCTTCGTGCTGGAAGCTGTAGAGGCGATCGAGGCCGGCGTGAATCTTCTGTTGTAAGACCGCTTCGTCGAGGTTCTCTTTCAGGCCCAGATCCTGCACCACTTTCTTGACAATGATGTCCGGTAGAAAGCTAGACATCGT
>JBEKUT010000235.1:0-10593 GCA_049514735.1 Bryobacteraceae bacterium | reverse complement strand
GTAACGGTTCTACAGGCGACCGCTCCCTGCCGGTCACGGCTCGGTTACGGTCGAGGTTCTTCATCACCTTTGGTGGGCCGCAAGCCCATGGGCACTCCGTTGAAGAATCGGTCACATGCGCGCCTGTAACGGTTCTACAGGCGACCGCTCCCTGCCGGTCACGGCTCGGTTACGGTCGAGATTCTTCATCACCTCGGGTGGGACGCAGGCCCATGGGCACTCCCTGGGGCCTCGAAGAGGATCGAGCGGCGGCGATTTCACGGCTTAAGAACTTCGGCAAGACGCACGGGCTTTCGCCCGGCGGCCGGGCCGTGCGGGAATTGCGCTATGAGGCGCGTCCGTGAGTTGTGCCAGCCTGCCGCGCCAGCTGGTGGCGTCACGGCGGAAAAGGTCAAGGTGTAAGGCAAAAAAGAGGGGCAGTCACGGCCAGTGTGCCTGCCCCACCAGTACGCCTGTCTGAGGAGGATAGACGTATTTCGCTTTGCCTCTTTAGTGGGTTGACGCCGAAATCCTCTCCCGGAAAGTTTTTGAAGCTGCGAGGTATCCTGGAGACAGCCCCTCCGTTATGCTCCGACGTCGATTTGTCCTCGCGGCTGCTTCGTGGCCCTCTCTTCTACGCGCCCAAGACGAACCCACGTTTAAGGCGGACGTCAAAGTGGTCAACGTGCTCGCGACGGTGCGGACCCGCAAAGGCGAAATCATTCGCGACTTGCCGAAAGAAGACTTCTCCATTCTCGAGAATGGCCGCCCGCAGGCTATCAAATACTTCTCTCGTGAATCCGATCTTCCGCTGACACTCGGGCTCATGGTGGACACCAGCATGAGCCAGGGTAAAGTCATGAATGCCGAAAGGGGCGCCAGTTCCCGCTTCCTGGAGCAGGTACTTCATCCACGGGACCAAGTCTTCATCATGCAGTTCGATATGGGAGTCCAACTGCGAGTCGAACTCACCTCGTCTTTCCGCCAACTCGACGAGGGCCTGGCGTTTGTCGATACGCCCACGCGGCGCGAGTTGGAAGGACAGATGGGGGGCGGCACTCTGCTCTACGATGCCGTAGTACAAGCGTCCCAGGACATCATGCAAAAGCAGACCGGCCGCAAGGGTTTAATTATTTTGTCGGATGGCGTGGACACGGGCAGCCAGGCGCCGCTGGAGGCTTCCGTGGAAGCGGCCGTACGCGCCGACACGCTGATCTATTCGATATTGTTCTCGGATTCCGGCGCTTATGGACCGTTCTTCAGTCCGGATGGACGGGGTGCATTGCAGCGCATGTCGAAGGAGACGGGTGGGAGCCTCTTCGTGGTCTCGAAAAAGCTGGGGCTGGATCAGATTTTTGCGTCTCTGCAGGAGGAATTACGGAGCCAATACAGCATCGGCTATGTGTCCGATGTACCGGTCCGAAACTCCGAGTTTCGGAGCATCCAGCTTGCGGTTAGGGACAAAGGATTGGTGGTGCAGGCTCGCGGCAAGTATTGGGCCAAGCGCTAAGTAGGGCAGGCCATCGGGTTTCGTGGCCTGCCTGCTTGTTCTCGGAACGAACGGAAAACAGACGACAAGACCAGATCGTCTGTTCCACAAAGCATCGTCTGTTCCACTAATCGCCGCTGAGGTTAACGGATATTTCGCCTCCGCCAGCCGCGGCGCCGCTGGAGAGCGCCAGCGTTGGTATGGCGTTGGGATGCTCGGCGAGGTCGGCCATACAGTGGATCGGAACCCCTTCGGCTTCCTTCACAAACGTCAGGCAGCCACGCTCTGCGTCGAAGTTGACGTTGATCCAATCGCCGCCATGGATCTGGTCGGTGGCAATCAGGTTGGAGAGCGGCTGCACCAGCAAGCGGTCGATGGCGCGTTTGAGATGGCGCGCGCCGTACTTCATGTCGGTGCCCTGATCCAGCAGGAATCGTTTGGCCGCGTCGGTAGTCTTGAGAATGAAAGATCTCTCGCCCGCGGTGTTGAAAATCCGTTGTTGAACGGTGTTCAGCTCGATATCGAGGATCTTGAACAATTCGGCCGATCCGAGCACTTTGAAGGTGACGATGCGGTCCAGGCGATTGATAAACTCCGGCGTGAATTTGCGGCGCGCGGCTTCCTCTCCGGTACGCTTGATTTTGCCGTCGATCTTTTCATCCACCGGAGCGGTGCGGGCGCGGCGCACCTTTTCGGCGGCATTGAAGCCGAGCTTGGGGGTGAGCAGGGAACTCATCTCGGCCGCGCCGAGGTTGCTGGTGAGGAAGATAAAGGCACGGGAAAAATCTACTTTGCGATTATCGCCCAGCGTTAGAATCGCCTTGTCCAGAATGCCGAGCAGCAGGTTCCACAGGGCATCGCTGGCCTTTTCGATCTCGTCGAACAGCACGAAGCTGAGCTTCACGGTATCGGTGTGGTAGTGGTTCAACACCTCCTGGCTGAGGAGCGGATGGGTTTCGCGATGGCCGAGATAGCCGGGAGGGGATCCGATCAGTTTCGCGATCTCATGGCTGTGCTGAAACTCCGCGCAATCGATCTTGATGACCGCGTGCGGATTCTTCACCAGGACGTCGGCGGTTGCCTCCACAATTCTGGTTTTTCCCGTGCCTGTCGGCCCCAAGAACAGCATGTTGCCAATGGGGCGGTTAGGCGCAGTCATGCCGGCCAAGTACATCTGGTAGGCATTGACAATCTGCAGGACGGCTTCATCCTGCCCGACAATCATCTTCCTCAAACTATTTTCAAGAGACGCGGCTTCGGGCCCGCTTTTGGTTGGATCGAGAGGAACATTTAACCGCAACATCGTTTTCGCCCCTGTGAACGGCCTTTTGAACGTATGATCGAAACACGGTGGCCGAGCAACGTGGCTTACGGACTACGCCGGGAGCCCCGAGCCGCCGTAACGTAGATATTCAACTCTTGTGAGCGGGCAAACAATTGTACTGGAGTCCTGGGACGTACCAGGGGTTGTAGAGCCGGCCAGCGGGGTAGCGCAGGCCATCGGTGTTCGTGGCCCGCGAAATTTGGCTGCTCCAATTAACGGATATCGGAAAACGGCAGCGGACGAAGGATGGAGTTGCTGATGTTCGATACGATCTCGGCATCCGCATAACCCGGCTGGGAGCGGAGCTTCTGCCATTCCGGGTCGGCGCCGAACTCCTTCCACAAACGATCCCGCGCGGCGAGATCGTCGAAGGAAAGCATGTAGACGAGATTTGGCATTTTCGGACCGGCAATAGTCTCGCCGAAAAAGACCGGCTGCATACCGAGCCGCTTGAAAATGCCGGCTTCGCCCTCGTTAAACATCTTGACTTTGCGGGCTAATGTCGTGGCATTGTTCGATTCATACATCCGCAATTCAAAGATGCGCGGGGCGCGCTTTTCGTCTAACGGCGGCGGCTCCAGCGCCGGCATCGCGTCGAAGGCGCGGAGCAGCGAGGTTTCCAGGCGGCCGTAGCTCAAGCCGGGACCTGCATTGTAGGCATCGCGCGCGTGAATGTAGTCCCGATCCCCGGCCTGCTTCTCGCGGACCGTCTCCATGGCGCTCAAGCTCGGGAAACTGACAACGGTAAGGACGAACGGCGCCTCGGGAGCAATCACAGGAACGAAGAATCCGAGCGGTCCGGCGCCTGCCCGCTTGAGCGCCGGCAGCGCGGCGTTCTTCAAGAAGTCCGAGGTGCACTGCATCTGGTTATCGGGAGTGTTGCGCATCCTGAGATAGCGCAGCTCGATGATCGACTTCTTCGCGGGAGCGGCGGCTGCGGCGCCCAAAAAGGCCATGCTGGAAGCGACTCCTATAAAGCGGCGTCTGTTCATCAATCCGAGGGTACAACAGACCGACGCCGCTTGGTTGATATTATTCAAGATGCTGGAGAATAACTCAACTGCAATGGAAGCGTGAGGTCTCGCTCGCCCTGCTTTTCGTAGGGCTGCTCGCAACAAGGCTCTGCCACCTGGATATCGTTTGGGTGGAAGAAGGATATCCCACGGCCGCGGCCATACAGATTCTCGATGGGAAAGCTCTCTATCGCGATGTCTGGTTCGACAAGCCGCCCATCTCCCCGTATCTTTACGTGCTGTGGGGCGCGCGAACTGGTTGGCCGCTGCGGTTCGCCGGCGCCGTTTTCCTGTGGCTGTGCTGCCTGATGGCGTACCGCTTCGCCCGCGATGTCTGGGGCGAGCGGGAAGGCATCACCGCAGCATCGCTTCTGGCGTTTTTTCTGACCTTCGGCATTCCGTCCGCCGTTATGGCGCTGGCCCCGGATCTTCTAATGGTCCTACCCCATCTCGCGGCAGTTTACCTGGCCTGGAAGTCCCAGCCGTTCCTGAGCGGACTGGCCGCGGGCACGGCGCTGCTGGTGAATCCGAAAGGAGTCTACGTATTCGCGGCCTGTTTTCTGTGGCTGCGTTATCGCGAGATGTCGAAATTTGCGCTCGCGTTTCTGCTTCCCAATATCGCCGCGCTCGCCTGGTTCGGCAGACCCTACCTGGACGAGGTTTGGAAATGGGGTTTCGTTTACGCCAGCCACACTTTTATCGAACGGCCGGCCGCCGTGGGCCTGCTGCGCACGCTCGATTGGATCGGATTCCAAGCCGCGCTAGTGGTTGGCGCGGGCTGGTGGTTGTGGCGCGAACGGCGTCAGGACACCATCCGTTGCACCGTGTGGACCGCGATCATGCTTTGCGCGGTGACGGCGGGTTGGCGCTTCTTTCCGCGCTATTACTTCATCCTTCTGGTGCCGCTGGTCATCATGGCTTCCCGCGGATACGTTCTGCTGGGTTCGCGCCGCGCGATCCTCCTGGCGCTGCTCGTTCTCCCGCTCGCCCGCTTCGGACCGCGTTATCTGGAGTTGGCGTCCGACCTTGTCTATGGCCGGCCGCACCACTGGAGCGACCTCGCCATGATGGATGACAGCCAGGCGGCGTCTCGTGCGATTCTGAACGACAATGAGCGCCCCGGGACGTTGCTGGTCTGGGGATACCGTCCGGATATTTTCGCCTTTACGCGAATGGAGGCGGGTTCGCGCTTTCTCGATTCGCAGCCGCTGACAGGCGTTATCGCGGACCGGCATCTGGTTAGCTCCGAAGCTTTGGTTCCCGAGTGGGCCGCGCAGAACCGCCGCGAGCTCACACAAAACCGTCCGAACTACATCGCCGATGGGTTGGGACCTTATAATCGCGAGCTTGCAATTACGAATTACCCGGATTTGAAAGCATGGCTCCAGAACTACCGCGAGATCGCGCGGACGGAGCACACCATCGTCTACAAACTACTTCCCTGACCAGCACGGCTGGCGCTTGTCTAAGAAAGCGGAAATGCCTTCCTGGGCATCTTGCGCAACGGCGTTCATGGCCATCACTTCCTTGGCATAGGCGTAGGCCTTCGGCTGATCGAGATCGATCTGCGTGTAGAACGCTTGCTTGCCGATCTCGACTGTTAAGCTGCTGGCCGCGGCGATCTGGCAGGCGAGGCGGCGCGTCTCCGCCGCCAGGTCCGCGGCCGGAACCACGCGGTTCACCAGCCCCCACTCGGCCGCCGTTCGCGCATCGATAATGCGGCCGGTCAAAAGCATCTCCATGGCCCGCTTTCTTCCGATGGCCCGGCTCAAAGCGACCATCGGCGTGGTGCAAAACAATCCGATCTTCACGCCCGGCGTTCCAAAGGAGGCTTCCTCGCTGGCGATCGCCAGATCGCAAGTGGCCACGAGCTGGCAGCCCGCCGCGGTGGCGATTCCATGCACCTGCGCGATTACGGGTTGTGGCACGCTCTGAATTTTCGTCATCAAGACAGTGCAAACATCGAAGATGCGGCGGTAATCGCCGACGGTGCGGCCTACCAGTTCGCTCAGATCGTGTCCCGAGGAGAAGACCTTCCCGGAGGCCGCTATTACGATCGCGCGCACCGTGTGGTCGGCCGCGAGATCGTCCAGGCAGGCGGTTAGCTCCAGCATCAGATCGAGCGATAAAGCATTGCGCCGTTCGGGACGGTTCAGCGTCAGAACTGCAATCCCGTCCTCGGTTGAACGCAGCACGATAGGGTGTTCCACAAGTCCGCTCCTAAATTGGAGTTTACGCCTACGCCGCGCCCGCTGCCTGTTCGAGAGCGGCGCGGAAGCGCGCTTTGGCGCGGTGCAGCAATACGCGCAAATACTCGCGATCGACCTGAAATGTTTTACAGACCTCGTCCTTGTCGCGCTCTTCCAGGAAAATCTGCCGCAGGAGATCGCGATCCTTCGCCGGCAACGCGTCCAGGATGCGGCGAATCTGCGATTTCTGTTCGATCGAGAAAGCGGCCGTTTCCGGGTTGGGCGCTTCGTCCATCACTTCCGGAACCGATTCAGGCATCGGCAGCGACCGGGTCTCGTTGCGGAACACTTCCAGCACGACATTGTTACAAACGGAATTAACGAACGCACCGAGCCGGTCGGGGTGAGCGATACCGTCGCGGCGTACGATCAACAGAACACGCAGAAACGTTTCCTGCCGGACCTCTTCGATCAGATGCGGGGAACGAACACGGTTCCGCAGTTTGATATTCAAGAGCTCGCCAAAATAGCGAGTGAAGTGACGCTGCGTCTCGGGATCGCCGTCCCTCAGCCGTTGAAGATACTCCTGGTTGAAGGAGGTGACGTCCAATTTTTCCTCTTCGGTCGTATCTATGTTAGTACAGTCGCACCACTAAGGGTCACTAAGGTTGATTACTGATTACGTGTTGATTACGCGGCTCCAGTTATCCTACAGGTAGCTTGATCAACAGACTTGTAATAGAAAATCTGAAGCATCGGCCGATTCGCACCCTGTTGAGCGTTCTTGCGATCGCGATCCAGGTAACGATGGTGCTTACGCTGGTCGGCGTCAGCAGCGGCGTGCTCGAAGAGCAACAGAAACGCGCCCGGGGCATAGGCGCCGATATCATGATGCATGGGACGGGAAGCGGCGCGTTATTCAGCCTGTCGGCCGGCACGCTGACCCCGAAATTCCTCTCGTTTATCGGGAAGCAGCCCCACGTAACGGCCGCCAGCGGCGTTCTGGTAGCGCAGAACGGGTTCCTCAGCCAGGTGACCGGCATCGACATTGAGGGGCTGGCGCGCCTGAATGGGGGGTTCCGTTATATCGCCGGTACGCCATTTCAGGGTCCGAACGACCTTATCGTCGACGATTACTACGCCAAACAGAACCATCTCCGCGTGGGCGACAACGTCCAGTTGCTCAATCAAAGCTGGCGGGTGGCGGGCATCGTGGAACAGGGTGTCCTGGCGCGATTTTTCGTGCCGCTTCAAACTCTCCAGAAGCTAACCTCGAGTTCCGATAAGCTAAGCGCGATTTATATCAAAGTGGACCGGCCCGAGAATATCCCCACTGTAATCGATTCCTTGAAACGTCAGTTGCCCGGATACGGCATCCTTCCTATGGAGGAGTTGATCTCTGAGATATCGGTGAACAGCGTTCCCATGCTGCGGGAGTTTATCGATGTAGTAATTGGCCTGGGCGTTCTCATCGGCTTTCTTGTCGTTTTCTTATCCATGTACACGGCAGTGCTGGAGCGGACGCGCGAAATTGGTGTTTTAAAAGCGCTGGGAGCGTCGCCCACTTACATCCTGAACATACTTTTCCGTGAGACATTTGTGTTGGCGGTTTGCGGGTCGCTTGCCGGAATCGCATTTACCTACGGGACGAAATGGGTGATTAATTCCGTGATTCATGGGTCACTGATTCAGGCCATCGTTTATATCTGGTGGCCAATCGCCGCCGGGATTGCCATTGTCGGCGCCTTGCTGGGCGCTATTTATCCCGGACTGAAAGCGGCCCGCCAGAACGCGATTGAGGCGCTGTCTTATGAATAACGGCGTCATCATCTCCATCCGCGATCTTAAGAAGAGTTACCACGTTGGCGAGGTCGACGTGCATGCCTTGCGCGGCGTGGACTTGGACGTTCCGCGCGGGGAGTTCCTGTCCATTATCGGACCGTCGGGGTCGGGTAAATCCACGCTCTTTAACATCATCGGGGGGTTAACTCCGCCGACATCGGGAAGCGTTTCCATTGATGGCCAGGACCTGCTGCGGATGTCCGAATCGGACCGGACCAACCTGCGCAAGCAGAGCGTCGGATTTGTGTTTCAGAAATACAATCTCCTGCCGACGCTGACGGCGCGCGGCAACATCGAAATTGCGCGCGATATTGCGGGGCGCAACGGTCCCGGCGAGCCTTGGTTTGAGGAAGTCCTGCAGCTACTCGGCATTGCGGGCCGGCTCACGCACAAGCCGCGGGCGTTGTCGGGAGGCGAGCAGCAGAGGGTCGCGATTGCACGCGCCATCGTGAATCGGCCCGCGATTCTGCTCGCGGACGAGCCGACCGGGAACCTGGACACGGAAAACTCCGATGCCGTGCTGGGGCTCTTGCGGGATTTGAACGAGCGACTTGGACAAACGACGCTCATGATCACGCACAATCCCGAGGCCGCCGCCTATGGACACCGCATCCTGACGATGCGCGACGGGCGTATTGTCAAGCCTGCCAACTAACAACTACGAACCAGCAACTAACAACGCCTCGCGCCGGACTATTCCTCATCCTGGACAAAACAACTCTCGAACGCCCGGTCCAGAAGTTCCTCGGTCAGACGGAACGGCATACCTTCAAAGTGGATCAGATCGATTGCGTGCAACAAAACATCGCGCGGATGACAACGCCGGAACACCTTCCCAGTCTTCTTGTAATGCTTCTCGATAAACTTGTCGAGCAGCGACTTCTCAAAAGGGAATTCTCTCGACGCGCAGAAGCCCTCGAAAATTCTTTTGAACTCCTCCACTTCCGGACTGCGCATCAGCATCTTGTACTGAATGCGCCGCAGAAAGGCCTCGTCCCCCAACTGCGCCGGCTTGAGGTTCGTCGAAAAAACAAGGAATGCTTCAAACGGCACGGTCATCTTCGAGCCCGTCCGGAAGCTCAGATAATCCACCCGGCGTTCCATCGGCACGATCCAGCGATTCAGAACCTCGGCCGGAGTGCAACGCTGGCGGCCAAAATCGTCGATCAGGTAGATGCCGTTATTCGCCTTGAGCTGATACGGCGCGTCATAAACTTTCGACGATTCGTTGTAGCTCAAATCGAGCATCTGCATGGTCAGTTCGCCGCCTGATGTAATGAACGGGCGGCGGCACTTGATCCAGCGGCCGTCATGCGTCGGCTCAAAAATCGCCGACTCGTTCCCGGCGTCTTCGACGGGATGGTGGTAAATGGGATCGAAGATCTGTACGATCTGGCCCTGGCATTCGATCGCATGCGGAATGAATATGGGGGCATCGTCCAGCCCGCCGAGCGCTTCCGCCAGATACGTCTTACCGTTGCCGGGCTGGCCGTAAATCAGAAACGAATTCCCCGAGCCCACCGCCGGTCCGATCTCCGAGAGGATCTTTTTTGTGACCACCATCTTGCGATAGGCGTGCGCCAGCGCTTCGGGCGTCAGCCAACCGGCTTTGCGGCGTTGATGCCGCGAAAACCATGTGTACTGAAACAGCGGAACCGGCGCTGGTCCGGTATATTGGTTGTTCTCCAGATATTCCCGCGTCAGGTTGCGGCCCGCCTCCGTCAATGCAAACACCGAGCCGCTACTGCCCATCCCTAAGGACTTCTTCACCTGAACAAGGTGCTGGCGCTTCAGGTTTTCTACCAGCGGATCGATCAAGCTGAATTTGAACCCCATCGCCGTCGCGAGGTCCCGGCCCAGGATGTCTCCACGAAAGTAGAGAAATTTGAAAACGAGCTGTTCCACCGTGGAGGTGCTTAGGCCCGTCTCGTCAACCGTCTCCGGTACGGGTGGCACCAGCGAATGTTCGGGCTCCGCTTCCACCACCTGAGGTGCTTTAGAAACCAAAACCGAGAGATCGATCAATGGTTTGGGTTCGGGGGTCACGAAGAGTGCGCTCATAAACCTGAATGTTAAATGAGGTAGGGCCGGGTGTTCAATAGTAAGATCGTCCTTCCTCCATAAGGTTTGAACCCTACTCCAGCAGCCCTTGGTGATGAGCAAATTAGCGGCTTCCTCACGGTCGCGCCTCGGTTACGGAGCGCACGTTAGTGAGCGGAGGATACTTCACTCGTAGCGTAAAGCCCGTATCGGGTCGATCAACGATGCGCGCCGCGCCGGAATGTAGCAGGCGATCATCGTAATCAGCAGCAAGGCTGCTGGAACGATGAAGTACGTCATGGGATTCGGCGTGCCCAGGCCCACCAGGCCGACCGTCAACATGCGCGCAACAGCGAAACTGAGCACGCTTCCTACGACAATCCCCGACGCCACCAGCACCACTCCCTGCCCCAGGACCATCTTCAGGACGTCCACTTTGCTTGCGCCGATGGCCATGCGGATTCCGATCTCCTGCGTCCGGCGGCTCACCGTATATGCAATCAGCCCATAGAGTCCCACCAAAGCCAGTGTTAATCCCAGGAAGCCCATGGCCGCGACGACTTCCGTAATCATCATGGCCACGGAAGTCGCGCGCATTTTATAGAAATTTTCGATCGTGCGCACGTTGTAGACCGGCTGGTTCGCATCGATGCCGCGCACGATTTCGCGCAGCGGCGTGGCCAAGGCAGCCGGATCGCCGTAGGACTCCACCAGCAG
>JBEKUT010000234.1:0-10712 GCA_049514735.1 Bryobacteraceae bacterium | reverse complement strand
TGCGACTTCTCGTTCTTTCCATCCCTAATCCAATTCAGCGCCAAGTGAGTGGCGATGCGGAACAGCCAGGTCGTAAACTTCGCCGTCGGCTCGTACGTGGCGCGAGACCGGTACACGCGCAGAAACACCTCCTGCGCTAATTCCTCCGAAACTGCCTGATTCTGCACCATCCGGTACAGGAAATGAATTACCGGAGCCCTATGACGATCCAGTAGAGCGGAAAAACTGGCCTCATCCCCCTCGCGGACGCGCAACATCAATGCAGCGTCCCGTTCTAGGGAAGCCACTGCTGCCATATCCTCTTTAACCCGTTCCGATGCGGAAGGTTGCGGAGACAAAGCCTCGCCACCGGCCACGGCTGCACGGCCAAACTTCATTCGTCTTTCAACTTCCGTTCCATCAGATCGCGGATGGCCTCGCGGGGGGAGCGCCCACCCCGTAAAATCGAATCCATCTGCTCGGTTATCGGCATGTTGACGTTATACTTACATGCCAAATCCACGGCTGCGGGCACCGTCTCGACGCCCTCGGCCACCATCGTCATCGACCCTATGATATCCGATAGCGCCCGCCCTTTGGCGAGTTCCACGCCCACGCTGCGGTTGCGGCTTAGCTCACCAGTACAAGTCAGTACTAAGTCGCCCATCCCGGCTAATCCAGCCAGCGTTTGTGGCTGACCGCCCATCGCCACGGCGAGTCTTGTAATCTCGGCTAGCCCCCTCGTAATTAGCGCCGCAATGGAGTTATTTCCCAGCCCCATTCCCTTACAAATGCCCGCTCCTATCGCGATTATATTTTTCAATGCCGCGCCAATTTCCACACCCACTGGATCGGCGTTGGTATATAAGCGGAAAGTCGGACCGGAAAAGGCGCGCTGAATTGATGTGGCCAGATCGCGCTCTTCCGACGCAATCACGACTGCAGCAGGCTCGCCGCGGGCCACTTCGCGGGCGAATGTCGGACCCGAAAGGACGGCCACTCGGGGCTGGAATTTTGGCCCGAACGATTCCTTAAGAACTTCCGACATGCGCAGCAGCGTATCGTGCTCCAGCCCCTTCGTCGCCGTGACGAACTGCATTCGCTCATCGACAAACGGCAGCATCCGGCCGTAGACAGACCGCGCGTGACGCGAAGGCATCACTCCCAGCACGATATCGGCTCCCTCGAGCGCGATTGCCAAATCGTCCGAGGCGCTGATATTCGACGGCAGTTCGAAACCGGGAAGAAACATCGCGTTCTCACGGTCCGATTGCATGCGTGCCGCAAGATCCGGCTCGTGCGCCCACAGCCTGATGCTGTCGAAACGCCGCGCCAGTACGATGGCCAGCGCCGTTCCCCAACTTCCCGCTCCGATAATCGCTAGAACGCTCAAGCCTTCTTACCGAAGCTGAAGACGTTTTCGCTTCCGGCGCGGATGCGCTGAATATTCGCCTGATGCCGGATTACGATGAACCCGCCGGCAATCAACGCGGCGAGTACCACGGCATCCGGGGGATGCAGAATGAGCCAAACCGCGAATGGAAACGTGCCCGCCGCGACGATCGACCCTAGCGAAATGAATCGCGTTGCGGAGACCACCACGACGAACAACAGTAAAACAGCAAGCAACGGAATTGGAGTGAGATAAAGGAACGCTCCTATAAAACTCGCCACAGCTTTTCCGCCTCTGAACTTCAGGAACACTGGATAAGCATGCCCGGCCATCACAGCGAGAGCGGCTGCGCTCATCCAGACGGGCGACTCGTCACTAGCTTCCGCCATCAACCAGACCGCGCAGAAGCCCTTCGCGATGTCGAGCAGCAGCGTCACGACGGCAACCGCGCGGCCCGTGGTGCGTAAAACATTTGTAGCGCCGATGTTGCCGCTCCCCAGCGATCGAACATCGCGGCCGGTCTTCAACCGCACGATAATGTATCCGAACGGTATCCCTCCGATCAGGTATGCCGCAAGCAGCGTCAGGGCCGGAATCATCGATGAGCGTTAACGCTCGCCTCCGCGAATCGAAATTCCGACAGCTTGGTGTAGATCGATCCCGCCGACCCCGGCTGGCTGCGGTATAGATAAAACCGGTCCGCCAGGAACGAGGCGAACTCCGTATTCTCCATAGTCGCCACGATCTGATGCAACTTGTCGAGCGGGACGGGCTGTTTGATTCGCGCCAGCGTCAGGTGCGGCGAAAGTTCTCGCTCATCGCGCGGCACGCCGATGAGTTCCAGCGCGCTGTCGATATCGTGCGCCAGTTCCGTCAGTTGCGGACCGGCTTCAACGCCAGCCCAGAAAACACGGGGACGCCGCTCATTCGGAAACCAGCCCAGTCCACGGAAACCGACTTGAATGGGCGGCCGCGGCGGGACCTTCAGCAGAGCCTCCTTTAACTCGTCGAGCTTAGCCTCCGGCCATTCGCCGATAAAGCGGGCCGTGATGTGCAGGTTATAAGCAGGACTCCATTTCAAATGCGCTGCCGGTCGAAAACGCACCAGCAGCCGCTCAAAGACGTTGATCACGTCATCGGGCAGGTCGATTCCGGTGAACAGCCGCATTTTGCTAATCTCCTAGCATAGCCCCTGCGGAGCCGCCCTAGCGGCCCCGGCACGAAGCCTTGGTGATCACACTTCGAGACCTGCCTTCAGCATCGCAATTATTGACCCAGGATTTCTACTCCCACCCGGCAATCGAGGTTGTTCGCGCCTCCATAAGATTGACCGCGATTTGTGTGTCACGATCAGTTGACCATGACGGAACGCATCGATAATTCGCCGGCAGCCTACATGCATCGTTCGTCGGCCTGGGTGGTGGGGAGCTTCGCGGGAATCGCATTTGTGCTCGGTGTCGTGGGGCTCTACGGAGTGGTGGCTTATTCGGTGAGCCGGCGCACCCGCGAGATTGGAGTTCGTATGGCTCTTGGCGCCGAGCCCTGGTCGGTTTATCGGCTGATCCTCATTGAAGCGGCCCGCCTGGTGGGTGCCGGCGCGCTGCTAGGCATCGCCGGCTCGCTAGCGGCTGCAACGCTCATTCGTGGACTCCTTTATGGCGTGCGTCCCTGGGACCTGCCCACCATGGCCGCCGCCGTCACCGTACTTGGTCTGGCTGCACTCCTCGCCAGCTTCATCCCCGCGCGCCGCGCGGCAGCCGTCAATCCCGTCGAAGCGCTCCGTTCCGAATAGCGCAACCTCCTCGAAACTTTATGGTTTGGATCTGTCAATCCACTGGGTAAGGGGCGTGAGATCGTGAGCCCAGAAAATCGTGAGGCCGCGATCCTGCGCATCGACAAGATTGTGCAAATCGTAGACCCCGCTGAGCACACTTGGCGCAAGCCAAAGTCTCTCTGCCAAGTTCCGGCCTTCACGGCCGCGTCGTTGTTCAGACGCTTTACGGAGTTCAATGAAGAATTCGAAATCTTGCATTCGATGGGCATCACGCGGTGATCCCATAGACGAAGCACGATGTCGGCTTTTCGCGTTCCGAGACGGCTCTCGCCGCAAAACTCTCCCGGCGCGGGAGCCAACGCGATGGTTGGAATATCCCGCGCCGCCACACCGTGGAGGCCGAGCTCGGTCAAGGCTTGCTTAACGAGCGTCTCTTGCTGCGCTTTGCCGGTCGTTCTCCGTTTTGTCTGCACGCGGCTGGCTGCAATAAGAGCGGCAGACGCCATGATCGCCTTTCCTCGCTCGGCTTCGGTTGGTTCGCGCCCTTCAACCACCCAGACGAAGCGGCGGCGATCCAGAACCAGGCGCACCGTCTCAACCAGTCGCCGCACCTCTTCTGGTCTCTTGCGGAGCTGGCCTTTAGCGAGCGAAGCAGCTTCGGCCAACACTTTGAGATCGTCCGCCGAAATGGGCGGCGCTGCCAGGTAGCGGAAAACCTCTAGCAAATGTGGATCGGTGAGGACTTCGAGACCCTGCGCGTCGAGCTGAGCCAAATCGACAGTTGTCTCAAGAAGCTTTTCGATGTACCCCTGATATTGATCGAAAGCTTTAAGGTAATCTTCGAGCGGCTCCTCCAACCGCTCTTTACGAAAAATCGATATGGCCTTAACCCGGCCGGCCCGGAATTGCTCCGGCGTCCAGCGTGGCGGATCTATCGCTGCATGTTACCGGCGCCGCGCACTACCGGACTCCAGCATCGCGGGAGACGGGACGATCAGCCGCTCCATTTCGCGCGGCTCAAATTTCGTGAGGCCGCCCGCATAGGTGCGGCCTGAATGCATCGAAATATTCGTTTGTAGGAAACGGACAAGAGCGGCCCGCGCATTCTCGGTCATCGGATCGCGGGGGTAAAGACCATGAGCGACGTTTATGTGCCGGGCGTTCGCCTTGTTCAACACGAATGCCGGCGCCCGGCGCGCCATGTAGGTGGAAATGATGGGAGCGGGCGAACGCAGGCCGACGGACCACCACGCTTTACGATGGCTTGCGACGTAGCCTTTATTGGCCCCCTTCTCACGGGCGATCTTAAGGAACCGGTCGACGGCCCGCCGCTCGGGCTTTTGGAGCTCGTCCAGGTCGGCGGGAATATCGATCACGCAACGGAGCCTTGACGGGTCGTGAAGGACGCCCTCGGCCTCGAATACTTCTTTAGCGCGCGTTATGGTTCGATAGAGAACGGAATCCGGCAGGCCATCGCTGTGCGGCCCCGCGATCCATACGTCATTCGCGCCTGTGACCTGGCCGCGGTGAACGCGGCACAACTCGCCAAGCTCGACATATCCTTCCGGCGGTTTTTCCGCGGTCCGCGTCAGGTAAGACCAGCGCGCCTGCGTTATTAAATGGTCCCGGTTAATCTTCCGGCCTTTGTTCAACGCGCCAAGATCGCGCAACGTATCTACGCGCCTGAAAAATACGGATGTTGGCTTTGATGCGATCTCGAAGGTCGTAATAGCCGCCGTCGACGCAGCGTCTGGGAACGGCTGCGCAGTCGGCTCAATCACGGTAACGCTCTGGCCGCCGAGTTGGCCAACGACAAGGGAACGCACCAGCGAGCCGTAGTTTACGTCGAGCCATTCAGCGGCGGTAATGAACGCGCCGAAATCCCCTGCCTTGGCGTTGCGGGCAATAGCTAGGAAGAAATGAACGTGAAGCCCGGCGAGCTGACTGGCCTTGTGGCCAAGCTTCCCGGCTTCCTTGGAAAGCCATTCTTTCCACTTCGTTTCGATCTGATGATGCCTGACATAAGGCGGGTTGCCGATATAGAGTGTTGCATCGGAAACCGGCTCGTTGAAACGGCGGTAGTCTCCCAGCCGATAGTCACCAAGAATGACGCGGGAGCGTTTCGCGAACCCGGCGGCTGCAAGATTGGCTCTGGCGATCAGAGCCGCGAGAGGATCGATGTCAACCCCGATGAGAGAGGCGTGCGGAAAAGCATCCCCAGCCCGCAATAGGAAACGCGCGGAGCCTGTTCCCGGGTCTACGATCCGCCCTGCGGTTCCACGGTTCGCGGCCCACTCCACCATCGCACGAACAATGGGGACGGGCGTGTAAGTGGCGCCATTCGCGCGACGCTCGGCGGGCGAACGAAGCGTACAAAACGCTTCGCCAAGGGGATCAAGGCCTGCGCGAATCAACTCGCGTAAAGATGACAGCTTGCTTTTGGCGACAGGAGCAGCACCGGCAGCGCCGCGGGCCAGCGCAACCTCGGCCTCCGACCAGGGGACGACCGTCTCGGCGCCAAGCGCGATCGCGGCCGCAACGAGTTCCAGTTCCGTTGGAAAAATGGCTTCCAACTCATTCCAAAGATTCTGCTGCTTGCCGGTGAACTGTAGCGTCGGGTTGGTAGCAAGCGACATCCAAAAGCCTCTTCAACGTTCAAAACAATAAAACAGAACCGGGGGTTCGCGTTTGCGCAATCGGCGCGCCTTCCTATTCACTTATCGTACAGGGAAAGCGTAGAATCCGTTTAACTTTACTTGATCCGGTTAAATCGTGGGAGCGGCAACGCTCATCCGTGGACTGCTCCAACTCGCCGCGCCGCAGCGGTTAACCGGTCGAAGCCCTAAGCTCCGAATGGCGCAACGTCAAAATTGACTTCCCGCTCCAACTATTTTATTGTTAACATTCAGCTTGACCATCCGCATGGATCGGACAACATGGAGCAGACAAGCGTAACTTGAGCGCTATGGCGGAGAACCAAAGCGGCGAAGTTCAGACCATGGAAGTTCTGCTCGCCTCGACATTGGAGAGCGTGGACGAAGCCGAAAACATCGTTCTTCGCATCGCCGGCGAGGCCGGGGTCGAAGAAGACGATTTGCACGCGCTCGGGATGGCGGTGCGCGAGGCGGCCGTGAATGCCGTCGTGCATGGGAATCGCTACAATGCTAGGAAAAAGATTCATTTGAATGTTTCCCGAACGCCGGATCAGTTAAGCATCACCATCGGCGACGAGGGCGAGGGGTTTGAACGGGAGTCCATCCCCGACCCGCTGGCGCCCGATAATCTGCTCCGTCAGTCGGGCCGCGGTCTGCTGTTGATTCGGGCGTTCGTCGATGAATTCGAGCTTCGCCCCAGGCATCCGCGCGGCACGGAAGTACGGCTCGTGAAGTACCTGGCGAAGGCCAGCTAGTCTTACCGTTTTTCATTTTTAGAGGAGGCAAACGTGAGCGTTAAACTAACGACCCGTCAAGTAGGCGACGTGACCGTAATCGATGCAAGTGGCAGAATCACGCTGGGAGAGGGCGCGAGCGCTTTCCGCGACACCGTCCGCGATCTTTCCGCGGCCGGACATAAGAAGCTGTTGCTCAATCTCGGGGACGTCACCTACATCGACAGCTCCGGTATTGGGGAGCTCGTCTCCGGGTTTACTACGGTGACCAACCACGGCGGACAATTGAAGCTGCTCGGTCTCAACAAGCGCGTCAAGGACCTGCTTCAGATCACCAAGCTGTACACCGTCTTCGAAGTCCACGACGAGGAAGCGGCCGCCATCCGGAGTTTTCAGTAGCGGCATCGAACCCTCCGTTCCGAGCCGGTTCTCCGAGCCGGTTCTCCGAGCCGGTTTTTCCGAGCCGGTTTTTCCGCGCCGGTTTTTCCGAGCCGTGACCGGAAGGGAGCGGTCTCAAACGCCGGCGTGCTCGCCGAGTGGCGCCGCATGTTATTATAGAACTTCCCTTTAGAGGTTGTTTTTAGTGGATAGGGCTACCCGTAAAGAACTAAAGAGCGACAAGTTCGCGCTCGAAGTACAGCATGGCGTCGAGTACGTCACAGACCATAAGAAGCTGGTAACGCAGTGGGGCGGCATCGCTGTCGCTGTCATCCTGGTCGTATTGGCCGTGGTTTTCTACATGCGATATCAGCGTGGTGTCCGGCTGGAGGCGCTGCAGGGCGCCCTGCGTATCCAGAACGCGCAAGTCGGCCCGCCCAACAACGAGTACACGCTTTTCTACCCGGCTCAGGCGGACAAGGACAAAGCCGTCCAAAAAGCCTGGTCGGACCTGGCGGCAAAGTATAGCGGCTCCGAGGTTGGCCTGATCGCCGAATACTATCTGGCCGGCGAGGCGGCCGACAAAGGCAACACCCAGGAAGCGGAAAAACGCTTCAAAGAGGTCGTCGATTCCGGCGAGACCGATTATGCGTCGCTCGCCAAAATCTCGCTGGCTCAGATCTACGCATCCCAGGGCAAGATCCCCGATGCCCGCAATCTGATCCAGTCGATTGTCGATCATCCCACGGCCATGGTGTCCAAGGATGCAGCCACCATCGCCCTGGCCCATATACTTGCGCCCAGCGATCCGGCAGCCGCGCGCAAACTGCTCGAGCCCTTGCGTGGAAGCGATCGGCCGGCGGTAAGCCGCGCCGCTCTGACGGCCCTTAGCGAACTTCAGAGGTGAAGCCGCTCGCGGCTCTCTCGTTTCCAGTGGAAGCGACTCGCGGCCGGAGATATCCGGAGCTTCCGAAAAAGTATCGCAACGATTTTCAGCGTGACCGCGACCGCATCGCTCATTCCCGCGCCTTCCGCCGCCTCGAAAATAAGACGCAGGTTTTCTCCGCGGCTATTTCAGACCATTTCCGCAACCGCCTCACCCATACAATAGAAGTCGCTCTGATCGCGCGAACAGTCTCTGGTGCGCTCGGGCTCAATGACGATCTGACGGAGGCTCTCGCGCTCGTACACGATGTCGGGCATCCGCCCTTCGCCCACGCCGGCGAGTTCGAACTGAACCGCCAGATGCAGCGTTTTAACGACTCCTTCAATCACAATGTCCACGGGTTGCGCGTCGTCGATGCCTTCGAACAAAGCTATGCCCGTTTCCCGGGTTTGAACCTGACCTTCGAAGTGCGCGAAGGAATCGTCAAGCATTCGCGCGACCTGACACCGGGGGCGTGTCCCGACCTCGAAGAATACCTCCCCGCCCTGCGGCCGCCGCTTGAAGCGCAATTGATCGACCTGGCCGATGAAATCGCGTACGATACCGCCGATCTCGACGACGGCTATTCGTCGCACATGTTCACCATCGCGGACGTGCGCGCCGCGGTCCCCGAGTTCGCGCAGATCCATGACCAGGTAGAAAGCCATTTTCCCGGCGCGCCGGAGCGGGTTCAATTCCAGGAAGTGGAGCGGGTCCTCATGGACCGCATGGTCGCCGGTCTCGTCAACGGAACCATAGAAGCCGCAGGCGCGGCCGGCGTCCGCGATCATGAAGAGGTCCGGCACGTCGAGAATCGCCTGGCCGCGTTTACCGCCGGCGCTACCGACACCACGCGCCGGATCAAGAGCTTCATGCACGCCAAGGTCTACAATTCCGAGCCATTGTATAGCGACCGCAAACGGTCGGCCGGCATGATCGCGGACCTGTTCAACTATTTCCTTCGCGAGCCGGAAGCGCTGCCGGAGAATTACGTCGAGGAGCTCAACAGCCAGCCTCTGCATCGCGTGGTGTGCGACTACATTGCAGGAATGACGGATCGTTATTTCATGCGTTGCTACCAGGAAGCTCGTCTGACGCCGCGTTAAAGGCCTTATTCGACGCGTTTCGCGCGCTGGTCCAGCCCGTTTTGATGCAGCACTAGAGCGGTCGCGTGGCCCTGCGCGTCCGTTTCGAATGTGATCTGCGCGTCGACAACTTTGTAGAAATAGTCGCGGCCGCCTTCCGGGAAAACCTCGTATTGCGGCTGGCCCGTCGCCTGCACCAGGAGCCGGTCTCCATCGCGAGCCACGGTCAGAATAAACGATGGCGCGAGTTCGTATTTCCCGATATAGCCATCGAACAGCTTCGGGTCCACCGCTGCCTGTTTATGTTCTTTAGGTTTGGGAGGCTCTCCTGGGATGCGTTTCGCGAGCTGATCGCGGCCGTTCTGGTGTAACACCACGGCGTCCGGTTCGAAAGTGAGTTGCGCGTCCACTACTTTCAGGAAGAAATCCCGCGGACTCTCAGGGTAGATCTCGAATCGCGGCTGCCCGGTGAGCTGCGCATAGAAGTGGTTGTCCTGCCGTGAAATGGTCAGGATCGCTTTGGGCCCCAGTTGATACAGACCAACGTAGCTGTCGAAAGATTTCGGATCGAGAGTGATCTCCTGGTGTTTCTTAAAATCGTGCAGCGGCGATTCAGAGTCGAGCAGGTGCACCCCGATGTCATTTACGCCGGTCATAGTGAATGCGTTCGAAAGCACCACGACCCCGG
Source organism: Bryobacteraceae bacterium (assembly GCA_049514735.1). Taxonomy (GTDB): domain Bacteria; phylum Acidobacteriota; class Terriglobia; order Bryobacterales; family Bryobacteraceae; genus JAICMB01. The sequence goes on along the minus strand of JBEKUT010000234.1, from coordinate 1,102 downwards.
CATGAGCTTTGGGATCGAAACCAATGAACGAGCTATAGCCGTATGTCCCGCCGTCCTTCCATACAATTTCCTTGCCGTGTTGTGTGAAAATATGCCAGCCGAGCGCGTTCTCCATGCCGTTCAACCCGGTGGGTACGCGCACCTTCAGCATCTCCGCCATGGCCGGAGCAAGCGGCGATTTCGTCTCGCCCATATTCGCGGCCAGAAATATCAGGAGATCGTCGGCCGTGGATCGCAGCGCGCCTGCGCCCGCCAGCGCTTGAAAATCCCAGTTCGGAACCACCCCGAGTTCCCCGTTGTGACCCGGCGTCAGCCGCGCCTTCAGCTCCGGCGAAAGGCCGATGGCAGTGCTCTTCATGCCGAGCGGCGTCGTAATGCGTGTTCGAACAAGCGCTTCGAAATCCATGCCGGCACGCAACGCCAAAACGTGCCCCAGAAGCCCCGTCGCGAGATTCGAATACTCCCATTTCGATCCCGGATCGCGCGGCAGTTCGTACGAGGAAAGAAACTGGTAGAGCAGTTCCGGCGTGTAATCGGCGTAAGGATTCATGAAATCCTTGGGCTTCATATTAGATGGAAGCCGCGGCAGGCCCGAGGTGTGAGTTGCAAGATCCTGCAATTGGATAACATGGCCATTGCGCTCGGGCATCTTGACGCCCTTCGGCAAGTATTTCGAAACCGGGTCCGTGAGTGCGACCTCGCCGCGCTGCGCCATATCGGCGAGCAGAAGCGCGGTGAACACTTTGGTAATCGATCCTATCTCGAAAACAGTATCGCCATCCACCGTTCGTTTATCGTTCTTATCGAAATTCCCGTAAGAGACAACGCGCCGCCCCGTGGCATCGATAACGCCAACAACGATTCCGAGACTCTGGTGTTCCTGGTCGATGCGATCCGAAAGGATCTTGCGAATATCGGCGTCAGTCACGGTTTGGCCTTGCGCGCTCGACACTACGGCATACGCGATCAGCAGGCCCAACGCGGCAACGATGAGAGCCCGAATCACGGCGCGGCGCGGCCATCTCACGGAAACTAATTCCGATTTCTGCCAGTGCGCGGGACTGTTCACGCTCTGCGGCCGATCCGCCGCCGGTGGGAAAAG
>JBEKUT010000233.1:0-10730 GCA_049514735.1 Bryobacteraceae bacterium | reverse complement strand
GAAAGAACCATTTTACAACAGAATGGCCTGGCTCTGTTCGGTCCAACGGTACTGTAACCGCACTGGCATAAGGTTGTAAGGTTCAACCCACCGATCCAATACGCCCTTCCACGGGTCAGCGGGACTTAACCGTTTACCTAGAGATGTTGAAGAGTTACTCAAGCTTCTGGAATTCCTCAGGGCTGATTCCGAGCTGGGAGAGGATCTTGTGGTACAGGGGTGGCCCGATCTCCCTTCCACCATGAATCGGGATTGTAACCGCGCGGCCATCTTTATGGACCCCAGCGCTCATGGCTTCCGGTCTGCCGTCGCCGCTCAAAGCCGAGCTGTCTCGCGGCATGGCGGAAATCGCTAGCGCGGGCGCTAGGCATTCACGATGGGGGTGCTGTCTGAAGGCAGCGATAGGCCCTTCTCGCGATATTCAGCGGCGATCATTTCGAATACACCCGGGAGTTCTGCGAGGGCCTCTTCTCGCGTCGCCATCAGCGCATAACACCCGGGAATCGCGGGGATCTCTGCAACCCAACCATCCGGCTGGTTCCGATACAACACCACTTTATAATTGTCGAGAGTCATCGCATCCAATTCTACGCGTCTTTCCGCCGGATTGTAAAAATTCAGACGCCGAAAACGCGATCCATCCAGGGCTCCACGATTCCCTTCGCTTTCGATGGGAAACGGTGCCCGCCGGGTAGCATGTGAAACTCGACATCGCTCGCGCGGCTGCGCAGGCGGCCGGCGAATTGCGTGCTGAGCGCCGGTGGATAGAACTCGTCCTCTTCACGGGCGAGGTGCAGAATCGAAGCCGTCACGCTCTGATACTTATCTTCTTCCCAGTCGCGTGGAACGCCGCCGCAAATGCCGATGACGCCTCGCACCTGCGACGGATGCGACGCCGCGAAACGATAATTGAGTCCAACTGGTTGCGAAAATCCAACCAGTGCGCACCGCGATGCCGGAATGTGGAATCGCCCGCGCAAGGCAGCCAGACATTCCATCAGCATGTCGTGGTGCAGCCGGACTGCCGACCCCCAATGCTCGCCCACGCCCCAGTTGTAACCGATCTTGGAATGCGCCCCTGGAAGACCCTGAGTGAGATAGTGCTGGTTGGGCGCTTCAAGCGCGGCAACGATGTGCTGTGGACCCGTGGACGCTACTGTGAGATGCAACATAACCCTGGGATTCGAACTGTACCCGTGCAGGGTTAGTACAAGTACTGTCCGATCGTCGATGTGGTCCGGCACGTATAGCAGATAGCGGCAATCCAGGCTCGCCGAGTAGGTGTGCTGCTCGAGATTTTCCAAATCTATTACAGGATAGTCGAACGCGACTACAACTTCACGCTGGAGCCGCCGAATAGATAGATAGGACTTGCTGATGGCTGTGAATAAAGAAACTGCGCCGGTTCTCGATCTGGATGCGGCGCTGGAGCGCGTCGGAGGAGACGAGGAACTCCTGAGGGAAATCGGGGCACTATTTCTGCAGGAATTTCCGCCTGCGATCGCGGCCCTCCGCACGGCCGTTGCCGATCGCGATCCGAAACGAATCGAGCGCAAAGCCCACAGTCTGAAGGGCTCGGTGTCGACATTCGGATCGGGCGTCGCCTTTGAGGCCACGCTTGAATTGGAAATGCAGGGGCGCAGCGGGGATTTGTCCGAGGTCGATTCCAATCTCGAACGCGCGGAGCTTTCACTAGCACGCCTTTGCAACGAACTCCAGAGGTTCATTTCCTAGTTGGCAAAGTCACAGATTCGTTGAATTATTCCCCTAGTCATACGGCCCGTCCGTCCTTGCTGCTATAGTGTGAAAGTCATTGCTATCTATGCCAAGTTCTTCCAAGGCGGAGATCGTCTGCGCCCACAGTCCCGACTCCGACGATGCCTTTATGTTTTATGGACTTGCGACGAAGAAGATTCGTTCGAAGCTGGTCACATTTCGTCACGTTCTGGAGGATATCGAGACCCTCAACCGCAAGGCCACGGAAGGCGCTTACGAACTGACCGCCATTTCTTACCACGCCTATCCCTACGTGGCCGACAAGTATGTATTGATGAGCAGCGGGTCCAGTATTGGCGATGGCTACGGTCCGCTGGTGGTCAGCACGCGCCCTTTTCCCCCCGAAGAACTCAAGGGGAAGAAGATCGCGGTTCCGGGCAAGATGACTACGGCCTACCTTACACTGAAGCTGTTCGAGCCCGATTTCGAAGCCGTCCAGATGCCCTTCGACAAGACCATGGAGGCCGTTTCGGAGCGGGTTGTGGACGCCGGTCTCGTGATTCACGAGGGGCAGCTCACCTACGACAAGAGCGGTTTTCACAATATTCTCGACCTGGGCCGTTGGTTTAAGAAGGCCTATGGCCTGCCATTACCCCTGGGGGGCAATGCGCTGTTGAGGTCGCTCGCGCCGGATGTACAGACCGAGTGCTCCCGGTTAATGCGCGAGAGCATCCAATACGCGCTCGACCACAACGAGGAGGCTCTGAATTACGCCTTACAGTTCGCGCGCGATATGGAGCCGCGCCTCGCCGAGAAGTTCGTCGGCATGTATGTCAACCACTACACGGTGGACGCCGGCGATGTCGTTAAGAAAGCGGCTCAAAAGCTGCTGGACCTGGGCTTCGAAGCGGGTTTAATCTCAAAAAAAGTCAATGTCGAGTTTGTTCGTTAAGCCGTCTCGCGGGCTGATGGCCTGCGTTGTCGTGTTGAGTGTGCTCACGCTGCGGGCGCAAGAAGATCCGAAACTGCGCATCCGGATTGTCCACGATCTTTCTCATGGCGGCAACGCCGAAAACCTGCCGAAGCTCGCGGGATATTTGTCGGACCCGGACATCAGCGTCAGGATTGAGGCGGTCAAGGGCATCGACGAGATCGGTGGCCCGCGGAGCGTCGATCCGCTGTTGAAAGCCCTGAACGACGTCGATCCGGAGGTTCAGATTCGCGCGACCGACGGCCTTGTAAACTTCTATTTGCCGGGCTACATCAAGACCGGACTGACGGCCTCAATTCGCCGCGTCGGAACGTCGATTAAGGGCCATTTCACCGATACCAACGATCAGGTGATTGACGCCTACGTGCAGGTTCGTCCCGAAGTAATCGAAGCTCTTGGGAAAACGGCGCGAGGCGGGTCGAGTATGGATGCGAGAGCGAATGCCGCGCGCGCCATTGGGATTCTCAGAGGAAAGGCTGCGATTCCGGATCTGATCGAGGCGATCAAGACTAAAGACGATGAGACCATCTATGAGTCGCTGGTGGCGCTGCAGAAGATCCGCGATCCCAGTGCTGGCCCGCGGATCGCGTTTCTGCTGCGGGATTTGAATCCGAAGGTCCAAAGTTCCGCGCTCGAGACGATTGGTCTGTTGCAGGACCGCAGCTCGATTCCGCAGGTCCGCGATGCGCTCGATCATGCTCGGGACGCGAAGGTTCGCCGTTCTGCATTGACCTCGCTCGCCATGATGCCCGATCCTTCGACGCACAGTCTTTTCCTGACCTACCTGAACGACAAAGACGACAACATGCGCGCGGCCGCGGCCGAGGGTCTCGCGCGTGCCAAAGATCCGCAGGATCTCTCCATAGTGAACAAGGCGTACGACGCCGAGACCAAGACGAAAGCAAAATTGGGTGATGCGTTCGCGCTGGTGAGTCTGGGACGGCGCGAATCGTCCGATAACGCCCCGCTCTATTATCTGGTGTCGCAGCTCGATTCCAAAGGCTACAAAGACGTCGCGCAGGCGTATCTGATCGAGCTGGCCCGCGACGGTGAGGTTCGCAAGGCGCTTTATCCTTACCTGCAGCAAGGCAACTCGACCAAGGATCAGAAGATGGGCCTGGCGCGCGTGCTTGCGGCAAGCGGCGATAAAGATTCCGTCCCGTATCTCGACACGCTTTCCCGGGACAGCGATAGTGACGTCGCGCAGGAAGGCCTGCGCTGCCTGCGTATTCTGCACTCCCGCGGGATTTAGGCAGGACAGACCATCGGGGTTTGTCGAACACCAGTTGGTCCGCATAACAGCGGCGTAACCTTGAGATAATGAGTTGATAGGCGTCGCCATGCAGATTACGTTGGAACTTCCGGAAGACATTGCGCGAGGACTCGAGTCCACATGGAAGGACCTGCCGCGAGCAGCGCTCGAAAGCCTGGCGCTCGAAGCCTACAGGTCGCATGCACTCACGGCCGCGCAGCTTCGCAGGCTTCTCGGTTTCCAAACGCGCATGCAGGTGGACGCCTTCCTGAAGGAGCACGACGTCTACGACTTCACGGCGGCGGACTTCGAGCAGGATCGCGAGACGCTTCGTCAGCTCAGGGTGAGAGAGTCTCAGCACTAGCCGGCTCTCGACATGGTTGTCGTCGCGGACACATCGCCGATTAATTACCTTGTTCCGATCGCGCAGATCGACCTTCTGCACCGGCTATACACGCGAATTCTAATCCCGCCCGCTGTGCTGGCGGAACTGAAGCATCCCGCCGCTCCCAGGCCGGTGCGAGACTAGGCCCACAATGTGCCCAAGTGGCTGGAAGTCCTGAGTCCTAAGAGTAGTCTGATTCTGCCAAAGCTCGACCTCGGAGAGTCTGAGGCGATTGCGCTCGCAACAGAAGTGCATGCGGAAGTGGTGCTCATTAATGAGCAGGCGGGCCGGCAGGAAGCACTTCGCAGAGGGCTGAGGGTTGCCGGTACACTCTCCGTGCTCGATGAAGCCGATCAGGCCGGCCTCGTTATTTTCGATGACGCGGTTGTTGAATTGCGAATGACCAGCTTCCGTGTGTCGCAGGCGGTTCTCTCGGAGATCAGGCAAAAGCGATCCAGCTAAAGGCTATCGCCCTTGTTCGTCAGATTCGATTATTTGACAGGCGATCCGCATCAAAGACCAAGACGATGCAAACCCTCACGCTCACGGTCCAGATCTTCCACGGTGTAATCCTCCAAGACGTCGTGAGCCTTCAAAATAACGTCAATCTGATAGCTGGCCTCGAACCCGAGGAGCCGCCTGAGATCCGGCTTGGTGAGACGGCCATGCTTGAATTCTTCAGCGGCGAGCGCTTCCAGAGCGCGCCGTGACAGGTCACCGCCGGCCCCCATCCGGCCGGCAAGGAATCTGCACGGTCAGGTCCACCTCTCTAAGAGTAACGCGCAAAACTCTGTATCGCGCCGATGCAGAAACAGACGACGCAAGGCGATCGTCTGTTCCACGGTCAGCTACGCGGCTCGCGACATGCGGCGGTATTCTTCCTCCGAAGCCGCCGGCAACAGCACCCACAGCGAGTAGATACCGATCGCCGTGCCGAAGGGCATGTCCACCAGGCTCACGCATCCGAGAACGATCGCCAGCATCCGCGCCCAGGCCGCCCGCTGGAGAAGTCCCCAGCCCGTCGCGATACCCGCCGCGCCGCCCACCAGCAGCGCAAACCCGATCGCTCTGAGCAGCACCGGCACAAAGTCCGGAACGTCGGGCGGAAAAATATGCACCTCCGGCTGGGAAATTAACAGAAGGAACAGGGCTGGAATCAATCGAAACGCCGACAGCGCCAGCCAGAAGATACCCAGCAACCGGACGTGTCCCGCGATACGCCCCTGCGCCGGCATCAAAGGTTGGCCGAACGGCTTCCCACACCGCGTGCAGAACGCCTGGCCCGCCTGGAGTTCGATTCCGCAACGATCGCAAAACATTGTCTCCCCTCCTCGACTCTACTCATATGAAGGACGCGTTCAAACCCGCACATGTTCGCAAATAATCCAAACGACAAGCTGATAGACAATGGAGATAGCAATGCCTAGGCTCGTATCCATCCTGATCCTCACCGCCCTTACCTCTTACGCGCAGAGCTCGTCCAAACCCGCGGGGCAGCCGGATCGCCCGGAACCTGGACCGGTCACCCTGCGCGATCTCAGCATGTCCTTCGAGAAGCTTACCGACCAGGTTCATCGCGCGGTGGTGCAGGTTTTCTCGACTGGTTATACCACTGCAAGCGACGATAGCGACAGTTCGAACACAAGCAGCCTGCTTTCGAAACAGCGCGCCACCGGATCGGGCGTTATCGTATCGGCCGACGGATACATTATCACGAACAATCACGTCGTCCGCTCCGCCCGCCGCATCCAGGTGCGGCTCCCGGCGAGCCGTCGGGAACTGGCGAACCTGAACTCTATCCTCAAGCCGGAGGGTCAACTCCTGGACGCCAAACTCATCGGGTTCGATCGCCAAAGCGACGTTGCCGTTCTGAAAATAGATGGCGCCAATATGCCGCACCTCGCGTTAGGCGATTCCCAGGAACTGAGGCAGGGGCAGATTGTCATGGCATTCGGCAATCCTCTCGGACTGGAGGGATCGGTGAGCATGGGAATCGTCAGTGCGGTGGCGCGGCAGATCAAGCCCGAGGATCCCATGATCTACATCCAGACCGACGCGCCCATCAACCCTGGCAACAGCGGCGGGCCGCTCATCGACGCCGATGGGAAAGTAGTCGGAATCAACACCTTCATCCTGTCGCAATCGGGAGGCAGCGAAGGAATCGGGTTTGCGATTCCCAGCAATATCGTGAAAACGGTCTACGCGCAGATCCGCAAGGAGGGGCACGTCCATCGCGGCCAAATCGGAATTTCGGCGCAAACCATCACACCGGCTTTGGCCAAAGGACTCAGCTTGCCACGGGACTGGGGCGTGCTGGTGGCCGACGTGGAACCCGATGGTCCGGCTGAATCGGCCGGAGTCAAAGTCGGCGACATGATCTTGTCCGTGAACGGCAAGCCCATGGAGAATGCCCGTCAGCTTCAAGTCGACGTCTACCAGCGGGCCATGGGGGACAAGCTGCATCTCGCACTGCTTCGTGGAGGCGACAATCTGAAGGCCGATGTGGAAGTGGTCGAATTACCCAACGACCCGATGCGTTTTGTGGACCTCGTGACTCCGGAGAACAATCTTGTCACGCGCCTCGGCATTTTGGGAATCGCCATCGACAAGCAGCTCGTGCAAATGCTCCCCGAGCTGCGTTTCCCCTACGGCATCGTCGTGGCCGCGGGATCGGCGAGCGATCTGAGCAGCGGAACCGGATTGCAACCCGGCGACGTCATTTATTCTGTAAACGGCGACCCCATGACGAGTGTCGAGGCCCTCAAGAAGAAGCTGGACGAATTCAAGGCCGGCCAGTCGCCGGTTCTGCAGATCCAGCGGGAAGAAAAATTGATGTTCGTTGTTATAGAACTGGAATAGTGCGCAGACGAATCCCTGTTTTTCTAGACGTCCGAGCCGTGACCGGCAGGAAGCGGTCCTCCACCGGCCACGGCTTCAGAACCGCGCGCAGCAGCGGATATCCGCAAGTAATTGTGACGCTATGTTTAATTCTGCTGGCGTGCGCGGCGTCGCAGGCGCAGGCCCAGACCACCCGGCCGCGCAAGTCCACGAAATCTACGGCCGCAGCGCCAGTCGATCCATCGAAGTGGCCGCTTGAAAGCTTCACCGTCAAAGGAAATTCCCACTTTACTCGCGATCAGATTCTCGCGCTCAGCGGGCTGAAGCTAGGCCAGCCCGTCACGAAAGAGGATTTTGACGCGGCGCGCGACCGTATGGTCGCCTCCGGAGCGTTTCTCAACGTTTCCTGCGGCTACGATCCTGCATCGAGCGGCAAAGGCTACGCGGCTACAGTCGAAGTCACGGAAGTGCCGGAGCTGTATCCCTTGCACGTCGAAGATCTGCCGCTCACCGACGCCGACGTTCTCGCCTACGCGAAGAAGAAGGACGCCCTCGCCGGTCCCAAAATTCCGGGCACGAAGGAAGCGGTGACGCGCTACCAGGATTACATCGCGCAGTTGCTTGTGACGAAGAATTTCACGGAGCCTGTTAAAGGTGAACTGATCTCCGAAAACCCGCCGGACCTGATCGTGCTGTTCCGGCCCGCCATCGCGCGCCCGACCATCTCGCACGTGTCGTTTACCGGCGCTTCTGTCATCCCCGCCTCCACGCTGCAAAACAAAATGTCCGATGTGGCCCTCGGTCTGCCCTTCAGTGAGACCACCTTCCGTGTTCTTCTGGACCGTAACGCGCGCCCGCTTTACGAGGCCCAGGGGCGCATGCGCGTGACGTTCCCCAAGGTGAGCACTTCTCCCGATCCGAACGTAAGAGGCGTCATCGTCGCGGTGGACGTCAACGAAGGCCCCGTTTATAAGCTGGGCAATATCCGGGTCACCGGCTTGGCGGGCCGTGAATCCGAACTGGTGAAGCTGATCGACCTCAAGCCCGGCGTCGTAATCGATTTCGACCAGATCAAGGCCGGCGCCCAGCGCATGGAGCACAATCTTCGCCGGGAAGGTTATTTAAAGGTCGCCTCCGACTATGCCCGAACGTTCAACGACACGGCCAAGACCGTGGACGTAATCGTGAAGGTGGACCCCGGTCCGCAGTTCAAATTTACGCAGTTGAATGTCGTGGGGCTCGACATCGAGACGGAACCGACAATCCGCAAGATGTGGGGACTGCAAGCGGGTAAACCCTACAATATCGATTACCCGGAACATTTTCTGGCTCGCGTGAAAGAGGACGGCGTCTTCGATGGTCTGAAGAACAGCCGGTTCGAGAGTAAGATCGACCCCGACAGCTACGAGGTCGAGGTCACGTTGTATTTCAACGAGAAGATCAAGCCGCCGGATAAATAGCGCAATGAGCGTGTTAGGGTCAGGCGAGCCGGACATGCGGATACTCCGCGATCTTGCCGTCCTCAGTCATGATCGGACACTCAAGGACGCGGGCCGTTGCCACCAGCAATTGATCGGCTGGATCCCGATGGAAAGGTTGCGGCAGTTGGGTGGATTCCACCACGATCAGCGGATGGAGATGCAGAAGCGACACGCCTGATTCGGCAAGAGCGCTTTATAGCCAAAGCCCGACGGCCCGGTCGAGCTTTAGCCTCCCGTACTCCACGAGCTTGGCGACTTCCCAACAAGAGATGACGCTGATCCCGAAGACGCGGTCAGGCCACGTTCCAGAAGTTCACGGTGCCTCGCTTGCAGCCGATCCGGACCAGAAACCCACCAGACCCAAATGTGCGTGTCCAGCAGAATCACTGCAAAGCGTCCCAGTCCTGGCAAGCGACCGGGTCCGCCGGGTCATGGTACTCGAGAACAGAACCTCGAAGGCTTCGGCTCCCGGTCGTTGAGCCTGCGGTCTTCGAGACCACCAACACCTCAACCGGCTGGCCAGGCTCGAATGGAAGGTCCTCCAAAACAAGTTCGCCATTTTCACCGACTGTAGTCTCTCTCCAGTGTGTCCCCACGCCCTGAGTATAGAGAATTTAGCCGCGCCACGCGCGAGGGCGCCGGGCATCTTGAACGCTATACTCAAACAGGCAGGACTGAAATGACGCCGCGACGTTATCCAATAATTATCGAGCCAACAGGAACCGGCTACTCCGCATATTCACCGGATGTTCCCGGATGCGTAGCTGCCGGTGACACCCAAGAAGAGACGCGCCGCAACTTTCAGGAAGCCCTCCTAGAACACTTCGACGCCATGCGTGAAGTGGGAGAGCCGATTCCGGAGCCTCACACTTCTGTCGATTACGTAGAAGTCGCCGCCTAGTCTGCGCTCAGCAGGCCTCGATCTAACAGAGCCAAGGTCGGCAGCGCTTCAAAACAGTCGCCGCCGCGCAATGCCGCCGGTAACTCGGACCCGGGCACAAGCCGACTTAGCAAAAGAGATTTTTCCGTGGCCTGCTTCCCCTCGCTGGATGAGCAGATCGCCCTTCGCCTCGGCTAATAAAGAGCACAGGAAGTTCCTACTCACCACCCGAAACATCCAAATCACAGACCTCCGGCTGGAATGCGTCCTGATGGGAACCGGCAATGGCTGCGGCGCGTTCAGACAGGTGGGCAACCACTTGAGCGAAAGACAAGTAGCTTCCCGTCGATGTGTCCTCCCAGCCTTTCGCGCGAGCCTGCTGGTGAACCAGGAGCAGAACACCGTATCGCCCGTCGCGGGCACGCAGATATCGTCCGCACAACTGAATCTCCAGGGCGTCGTCGAGCTCTTTCAGAGTCAAGTTCTCTGCTACCTTGATTTCCATTGCAACGCTCGCATCCGTTGCTTTCGCACGAATCCTAATATCAGGCTCCTTTTCATCGACGACGTGGGGTTCACGTTCGACCGAAAACGCCCGACCCTGCTTCAGGCGAAGCCGGTCGGCAATCCAGTTCTGCACATCGACTTCTTTCGGCCGTGCTTTCAGGGTGAGCCTCTGAGCAAAGTCCCCATGCAGCAGGTCATGCTGCATGTCCTCGAGACGGCTAACAAGCAAGGACCGTAGGTCTTTCGCTGTGCGCGGCGCCGTCTCGTGGTGCTGCTCGAAGGCGAGTGCTTCAGATGGTACCCATGGAGCGCTCTCCGAATCCTGAACGGCCCTGTCTTCCGCGAGAGCGCGAAGCTGCGTAGAAGGTACCGGGCAATTCGGATCACTTTGAAGACGCATCAAGGCTTCATAGGTTGCCGCCCCAGGCGCTTTCACGAGCAAGCTGAAGACAGCGTTGCGTGCATGGTTAGCGCGATCGTTCTCATTCATCACTCGGTACACCACCCCGGCCGGTCGGCTTCGCCCGGAGGCCGGATTGTGCGTTTGGAAGGTAAGCCGAACGAGCTCGTCCAACGTCTCTGAAGGCACTTCAGATGTGTTGAATGCCGTACCTGAGATCGAATCGCCGAACAAGGTTAACAGAAAGCGATCCACAAGGGCGGCCTGCTCATCGGCCTTC
>JBEKUT010000232.1:0-10844 GCA_049514735.1 Bryobacteraceae bacterium | reverse complement strand
TCGGGGTAGTGGTTGTGATGGTGGTCTGCGCGGCTACCGAAAATGCCGCCGCGAGTCCGAAAAACAGCAATGCAAAACTTCTGATGTACATCTGGTTCTTTTAACTCCTGTTTGTTAAGTCGATTCGCCGTCGCTTCATGACAGACCCAGACGGGCGCTACGGCCGTTGTGTTTCAATCGACGAGAAGAGTTAACGTTCTTAACAAAATGGAAGCTCCCGTCAAGCCCAGACTGCTGATGCTCACGATGGTCGCGCTGACCGGCTCCGCCGGTTTGCTGACGTCGACGATATTGCTGCGCCTGCGCGTCCATGCCATGACGTGGCGCTATTCAATCTCCGTAGTGGCGGCCTACAGCGTCTTTGTGGGGCTCATCAGGTTGTGGATGCTCGCGCAGCGGACGCGAATCGCGAAGGCGGAAGTGCCGCCGCCAAGCGGCCCGGATAGACCAGCGGAGCCTCCGAAGAAAAGCCTTCCCGATTGGCTGGAATGGCTGGATTTCTTCGAACCTGAATCATTTACCATATTGTTAGTAGTTGCCGCGGTGACCTCGATCGTATTCGTGATCTGGTACCTCGTTTCGATGATCGCTCTCGCGCCGGAGTTTTTGGCCGAGCTCCTGCTCGACGGCGTCTTCAGCGCCGCGTTATATCGCTCGCTAAATCGAACGGAGCGCCGGCACTGGCTAAAGACGGTCTTCGCCAGAACTCGCGCTCCATTCTTCTGGACGCTCTTGTTCTTCGTGTTCCTGGGCGCCATCTCACAACACTACGCGCCGGAAGCAATCTCCATCGCCGGAGTTATCCGGCATATCGCCAGACGTTGAGAGATTCCAGCGCACTTCACATCGTCAGCACGACGCGGAACTTCGCATCGCCGCTCATCATGCGCGCATAAGCTTCCGCCGCTTTTTCGAGTGGATATGTTTCGATCATCGCCCTAACGCCGGTTAATTCGGCGCAGCGTAGCGTGTCCTCGGAATCGGTAGGCGTTCCCGCGGCCCAGCCTTGAACGCTCTTACTTCCGAAAATGAGCTGTGCCGGAGTCACCTCAATGGGATCGAATGTCGCTCCGATCACCATGAGCTTGCCGTTCGGCCCCAGACCATCGATCAGTTCGGACATCGCCTTGGAACTGGGTGCGGTGGCTAGAATCACCTGCGCTCCACCCATTTTCTGCAACTCCTGCGCGGCGTTGGACGCCTTGCTGTCGAAGTACACGTGCGCGCCGAGTTTCTTCGCCAGCACCGCATTTTCGCTGCCGCGCCCGATGGCCGCCACCTTATAACCGCATTTATTAGCGAATTGAATTCCAAGGTGTCCCAGGCCGCCGATGCCCTGCACCGCGACCAGATCTCCGGGCAGCGCGCCACTGTGGCGCAGTGCGTTGAAGGTGGTGATTCCGGCGCACATCAACGGCGCAGCTTCGACGTCACTGAGAGTCTCCGGGATCGCTGCCAGCGCTTCCACCGGAGCGATCATGTATTGCTGATATCCGCCGTCATAGCTAATGCCCGTGATCTTCGCATTCTGGCAATTGCGAAAATCGCCCCGGCGGCACTGGAGGCACGTGCCGTCCTGCCCGCCGTGCCAACCGACGCCGACCCGCTGTCCTACCTTCCACGCCGTAACATTCGATCCCACTTCGTGGACGACTCCGGCGACTTCATGTCCTGGAACGCGGGGATATTCAATGCCTGGCAACCCGCCTTCCTTGGTGAGTACGTCGCTATGGCAAACGCCGCAGGCCTGCACCTTGATGAGGACTTGTCCCGCGCCCGGCTTAGGAATCTCGCGTTCCACGATCTCGAAATCTCCGCCCGGCTTTGAAATTTGGGCGACTCTCATTGTGGCTGTTGCTGTCTTCGTAGTTGGCATGTTCTTGCTCCTCTGAATCTCACTGTACTATTAGGCCGCGACCTCGAAGATCAGTTCCAGCTCGACCGGCGTCCCGAGCGGAAGGCTTGCAACACCGTAAACTAGCCGGCTCGGATTCCTGTCTTTTCCAAAGACGTCTTGCAGTAACTCCGAAGCGCCATCCGCAACTTTCGGCTGATCGCGAACATCCCCCACGGTTGCTACCGACACGCCGAGCCGGACGACCCGAGTCACTTTATCGAGCGATCCCAAATGCTGCCGCGCGACAGCGAGGGCGTTGAGTGCGGCGAGTCGAGCCGCTTTGCGTCCCGTTTCCACATCGACCTCCCCGCCCACGCACCCAGTGAATTTCGCGGCCCGCCCCTCGGTTGGAAGCATGCCAGTTAGAAAAAGCAGATTGCCCGTCTGGACGGCCTCGGCATAAATGCCGAACGGCTCAGGCGGCGCAGGAAGCTGCAGCCCAAGTTGCTTCAGTCTCTCCTCGGCGGCGGATGGATGGGGATTTACCATTTGCCGTTGTGCGCACCTGCGTCCACGTGCAGCACCTCCCCGGTCACTTGACGAGCCTCAGTCAGATAAACGATGGCCTCGACAATATCGTCGACATCCGCGATCTGTCCCATCGGAGACAGGCTCTCCAAGTGCTCCTTCGAGTCCTTTGCATGCATCGGTGTATTGACCTCGCCCGGAGCGACGGCGTTGAAGCGGATGCCTTCTTTCGCATACTCCATCGCCAGACTGCGCGTGACAGCTTCCAACCCGCCTTTCGTCATCATCGCTATGGAAGCGTTTACGCCGGCGATAGGATGCTGGACCATCGCGCTCGTGATGCATATGACGCTCCCACCTGTCTTCTGCGCCAGCATCCGCTTCACGGCAAGCTGGGTCAGGTAGATGTAGCCCAACAGATTCGTGTTAGACAGCAGTTCGAAATCATGGGCTGTGTATTCCGTAAAGGGTTTCGTGAAGAAGATGCCGGCATTGTTGACGACAGCATCGATGGAGCCGAAATTGCTCATCGCCGCGGCGGCAATTTTCGCAGCGGTCGAAGGCTCGCCGATGTCCCCTTCGACCAAAGCCAGCCTCTGTGATGGTTCCAATGCGGACGTTGAGATATTGAGCGAGTTTGCGACGACATTGTAGCCGCGATCGAGGAATGCCTTCGTGACGCCAGCGCCGATTCCTTGCGACGCGCCCGTTACGATCATGGTTTTGCGTTTGGCTTCCATTTCTCCTCCTGTTTGAGGCAAAGCACGGGCCATCGCTAAGGTAGTGAAACAGCGGGGCTGCGCGGTGACGGTGACTGACGACTGTCGAGAGGCGGACTCACCGGGTTGACACGAGCTATCGTGGGACGTCATCTTCAAGGCACGCGAAGACCAAGACTTCTGATGTTTATCCTGGTCGCGCTAACCGGCGCCGCCGGTTTGCTGACGTCGGTGCTATTGCTGCGCCTGCACGTTCACAAGCCTGCACGTTCACAAGATATGTGGCGCTATTCGATTTAAGTAGTGGCGGCCTACGGCGTCTTCATGGCGCTTATTCGGTTATGGATGCTCTTTCAGCGCCGGCAGTGGAATCGAAGCGCGGACAACGCAGATGCGCCACGAGAGAGTTCCTATGAACCAGAGAAACCGCCGCCGAAGTGGACGCCTCCCGGCAGGCTAGAATCGTTGGATTTTGTGGAACCGGAATCGTTCCTGGCGATCTTGGTTGTCGCCAGCGCAATATCAATCGTCTTCGTGATTTGGTATAGCATTTCGCTGATCGTTCTAGCGCCGGAGTTTCTGTCCGATTCGCCGGGACCAGGGCTCCGTTCCTTTGGACGCGCTCTTGTTCTTCGTATTTCTGGGCGTGATCTCACAGATCCTCGCGCCGGATGCGACCTCCATGGGCGGAGTTATCCGCGATCTGACGCGACACTAAAGCTGTCCGCTCCTACTTCGTCATGAACGGCCAGTGACCCACAAAACGCAACCCATGGTAGTGGTAATGTCCGACCGCGACATAGAGGATCAACGCCACGATAAGCACTACGCCGAGAACAATCAACATCGTGACACCCCACGGATATTTCTTGCCTTCGCGCTTTAGCACCAGCAAGTATCCCAGAAAAACGCCGACGAAATACAACAGGCACATTGGGATGGCGAAGAGCATCAGGTTGAAGACATCCGGCGTTGGCGTGACGATCGCCGCGATAATTACGATGGCGAGAATCGCGTAGCGCGAGTGGCGCAGCAGGAATCGCGGAGAAGCGAGCCGCAGCAGCGTCAGCAGGAAAATCAGCACCGGCATCTCGAAGACGAGACCGACGCCCAGCGTCACGTTGACAAACAGATCGAAATATTCGGTGATGGTGACCACCGGCTGGACGTCGTTCATCATGCCGATGCCCAGTAGGAACGTCAGGCCGTAGCGGAAGGCCAGGAAATAGGCGAATAATCCGCCGCCGATAAAGAGGCCGGCAGTACTGATGATGAAGGGCGCCGCCAGCCGTTTCTCTTTCTTGTAAAGGCCGGGCGAAATAAAGGCCCAGACCTGATATACGATCCACGGCGACGCGAGAAAGATGGAGCACAGCACCGGCAGTTTCACCCAGATGATGGAAAAGCCTTCCATCGGAGTGATCATGGCCAGGCGCGGCGGAACCACGTTGAGGTATTTCAGAGCTTCGATGGCGGGCGCACTGACGACCTTCCAAAGCTTGTCGGCAAAGATGAGGCTGACCAGGAATGCCACGCCGAGTCCGTAAAGCATGCGGAGGATGCGCGTGCGCAGTTCCTCCAAATGTTCCATGAACGACATGCGGAGCATGCCGTCTTCTTCTCCGTCGCCATCGGACGGAGGAGGAGGCGAGGGCGGAAGTTTCATACCGCCGGACGAAGCTACGGCCACGGCCGTGGTTGCCGGAACCAAATCCGCGCCGTTCGACGCGGACGGATGTTGCACTTCGGGAGTGAGACCTCCCGCCTTATCCTCGCTCATGATGGACCGCTTCTGTGTTTAAGATTTGGACTAGCTTACTGCCGACTCCGGCGTGGGGTGGTCTTTCGGGTTCTCCGCGGGATGCTGCTCCGGAACCTGCGTTCCATGATGTTCCGCGACGTTCCCGGATTCCGAAGTGCTTAACCTCGGTACCGTCCCATTACCGTGCGCCTCGTGCGAGGCGGTAGATTCGGCGCCCTGAGTTGCGGTCACGCCTACAGTGGATGGATTAGATTCGGCTGGCTGTGAATTATCGTTGTACGACGAGGAGCTGTAAGCTCCGGAATCGTAATAAGGCGAGTCATACTGGCTAGAGTCGTAATGATTGTAAATCTCGCTCGTATACGGGCGCGTTATTTCCTTGATAGACTCGTTTTCCTTTTCCAGCTCCTTCATGTGGTGTTCAAACGTGGCTTTGAGTTCGCTCTGCGCGCGGCGAAACTCAGAGATTGCTTTTCCTAGCGTCCTGCCCAGCTCCGGCAACTTTTTTGGGCCGAAGAGGACCAGGGCCACAAGGAAAATCACAACCATTTCCTGCACACCCACGGGGCCCATACAATACCTCCAGACGCTTCTATGATAACAGGGACGCGGCCCTCTGGTACTCAAGGACGATGCGACATGCGCCACAGCCCTTTGCCGAGGTGCGTCAGTTGAGCTAAGATCCCCCACAGCAATCCGAACAGGATCAGACGGCTCAACTGCGAGAAACCCGCCGCCATGGGGTCCGCCGGCGAGATGCCGATCGATGCCAGGAAGTCTTCATTCACCTGCCCGAAACGGCTCAAAAGAAGAATGCACCCCAGCACCACAACGCCCAAAGCGTGCAATCCTACCTGCGCCCAATGCGTTTGGCGCGTCCAATGTCCTTCGCGAAGAAGCTCGGTTTTTAAAACAATGTGACCGGCCAACCATAGGCTGAGTAGCAACACGGGGACGTGCATGCCAAGGGCCCATATCGGAATAAACTGTGAACGATGCGATCCCAGGCCGCTCCACATCGGAACCATCCAATCCGGCCGCAAATTAATGAGTGTGATTAACGCCGCGAGGGCATAAATCTTGACGACAATCCACCGCGGGCTTACTTTCCGAAAGCCTTGCTCGTCGGGAACCGGCGGCAGTTTGGCGGGATCGAAGCTTGCGGCCGTGTGCCTTCTTCCTTTGGAAAGACGCTCCAACACGATGAACGTCACAACGAGGCCGCCCAGATTCAGCAGCACCGCCTCGGCATACTCGAGGAGCCATCGGCCGAGGTTTTCCGCTGAGAACGCCGCGGCCCAATCTTGCGGGACAACGATAAGCGATAGCAGGAAGCGCAACGCGAAGAGCATCGCCATGATGGCCGGCAGAATCTTCACCAGCTTGAAGAACGCAGGTTGCGAGCGCGCGCCGATCAACAGCCCGGGTTCGTAGCCATAGTTCGCCGCAACGGACGCCGGCGTACCCATCTCGCGTAGCACCCGCAATGCCGTGTCTTCGCGTGTCTCGCCTGGCGCTTGTTCATCGTCAACGCGGTCGTTAATAGACGATAGAAGCTCCCGCGTGACATCTTCCCTGCGCTCCGCGGCGAGGTGTTGGCCCACCTTGTAAACGTAGCGCCCGATTAAATCGTTCGATCCTTCACTCACTTGAGGACCCTCCTGACTGCCTTCGAAAGCTGTTCCCACTCCGCGCTTAGCGCTTCGAGCGTCGCCTCGCCATGCGGCGTAATCGCGTAGTAGCGCCTCGGGCGGCCTTCCTCAATCACCCAGCGGCTGCTGAGCAATTGCTGCGATTCGAGCCGCCGAAGAAGCGGGTACAGCGTGCCCTCCTCGACATTGAGATCCGCTCCCGCAAGCGTTTTCTTGAGCGAATACCCGTACTGTTCCGTCCTGAGCGCCCCTAGGGCCGCCAGAACCAGCGCTCCCCGCCTTAACTCCAGAGCCAGGCCATCGGGCAGGATCGCGGGTTTTTCAACTGTCTTCGACACCGTACAACACATCATATTGTGCGCCATACAGTATGTCAAGAGGGACTTAGAATAAGAGCAGTTCACAATGCCAAACGAAACTTGCGACATCGGACTGATTGGTCTCGCAGTCATGGGCCAGAACCTGGTCCTCAACATGAACGATCGCGGCTATCGCGTTGCGGTTTTCAACCGCACCGTCTCCAAGGTCGACGATTTTATAAACAACGAAGCCAAGGGCACCCAGGTGATGGGCGCCCATTCAATTGAAGAGTTCGTGGCGGCGTTGAAGAGGCCGCGCCGCGTGATGCTGATGGTGAAGGCCGGCGATACTGTCGACCAAATGATCGAACAAATTCTGCCGCACCTCGAAGCCGGCGACATCATTATCGACGGCGGCAATTCTCATTACCCGGACACGAATCGCCGCACCAAGGATCTCGCCGAAAAGGGCATCCTGTTTGTCGGCACGGGCGTCTCAGGAGGGGAGGAAGGCGCTCGTCACGGTCCATCGATTATGCCGGGCGGCAATCCGGAGGCGTGGCCGTACGTGAAGGAGATTTTCCAGGCGATCGCCGCGAAGGTGGAAGACGGTACTCCCTGCTGCGACTGGGTGGGTGAAAACGGCGCCGGTCACTACGTCAAAATGGTGCACAACGGCATCGAGTACGGCGATATGCAATTGATCTGCGAAGCCTACCAGTTGCTGAAGGACGGCCTGGGCTTGGACGCGGACGAATTGCGAGATGTTTTCGCCGCTTGGAACAAGGGCGAGCTCGACAGCTATCTGATCGAAATCACCAGCGAGATATTCGGCAAGAAAGACGACGATGGCGTCCCGATGGTGGACAAGATCCTGGACACCGCCGGCCAAAAAGGCACCGGGAAATGGACCGGCATAAGCGCTCTCGATCTCGGCATGCCGCTGACGCTGATCGGCGAGGCGGTTTTCGCGCGCTGCATCTCGGCGTTGAAGGACGAGCGCGTTGCCGCGTCGAAGGTTCTGACCGGGCCGAAACACGCTCCGCAGCAGGATCGCAAGACGTTTATCGAGGATGTACGCCGCGCTCTCTATTGCTCCAAGATGATCTCGTACGCGCAGGGCTACATGCTGCTTCGCGAGGCCGCGAAAGACGAGGGTTGGAATCTCAACTTCGGCGGCATCGCGCTGATGTGGCGCGGGGGGTGCATCATCCGCAGCCGCTTCCTGGGCGAGATCAAAGTGGCGTACGATAAGAATCCGAAGCTCACGAATCTTCTGATGGACGATTTCTTCAGCAACGCCCTGGTGAATTATCAGGAATCCTGGCGTCGCGCCATCATTCAGGCGATCCAGTTCGGCGTTCCGACGCCGGCCTTCTCGACGGCGCTTTCTTTCTACGATGGGTATCGCACGGCTCGTTTGCCGGCGAACCTACTCCAAGCCCAGCGCGATTTTTTCGGCGCGCACACCTACGAACGCGTCGACAAGCCGCGCGGCCAGTTCTTCCATACGAACTGGACAGGACACGGCGGCCGCGTCGCGTCGGGCAGTTATAACGTGTGATCAAACTGGGGTTTTCGATGTTCTGCTTGTCGTAACCGATTTCCACTTGCCCTTGCGGTCGAATCGAAGGACACTGATAATGCGTAGTGTCGACTTTGGAGGTGGCCGCGAATTGAAAATGTTGTCGGATACGACCGTTTGGGAACCTACCGAACGCTGGACGACCGCCGATGCGGGCGAATTGTACGATGTAAAAAGTTGGGGCAAAGGATATTTTTCGGTAGGCGAAAACGGTCATCTGTGGGTTCACCCCACCAAGGAACCGAGTCGCGGCATCGACCTGCGGGAACTCGCCGAGAAACTGGAATTACGGGGCATCTCCCTGCCCATATTGATACGGTTCGCGGAAATTCTGAAGCATCGCCTGGGTGAGTTGCACGATGCCTTTGCGAGCGCGATCGCGGAGCACGGCTATCAAGGCAGCTATTGTTGCGTCTATCCGATCAAGGTCAACCAGCAGCGCCATGTCGTCGAAGAGGTCTTCCAATTCGGCCGGCCCTATGGCTTTGGATTGGAAGCCGGTTCGAAGCCGGAGCTGCTCGCTGTTCTTGCCATCGCCGACAACAACACGCCGATCATGTGCAACGGCTTCAAGGACGACGAATATATCGAGATGGTCATGCTGGCCCAAAAGATCGGCCGCAGGATTATTCCCGTCGTCGAGAAATACACCGAGCTCGATCTGATCATCAAGCATTCGCAGAGAGTCGGGGTGCGGCCGTCGGTGGGGCTGCGCG
The DNA here is from genome assembly GCA_049514735.1 of Bryobacteraceae bacterium. Classification (GTDB taxonomy): domain Bacteria; phylum Acidobacteriota; class Terriglobia; order Bryobacterales; family Bryobacteraceae; genus JAICMB01. The sequence continues at coordinate 1,746 of JBEKUT010000232.1, read as the reverse complement.
TCAAGCTGGCCAGCCGCGGATCGGGAAGATGGCGATCTTCGGGTGGTTATCGCTCGAAATTCGGATTGACCGTCAGCGAGGCTTTGCAGGCGCTCGAACAGATGCGCGCGCTCGGGATGGAGGATTGCATCGAGCTGCTGCACTTTCACCTGGGAAGCCAGATCACGAACATCCGCCAGATCAAAGCGGCGGTGATCGAGGCGGCGCGCGTCTATGTGGAATTGAAGCGCGCCGGCGCGGGATTGAAATATCTGGATGTCGGCGGCGGCCTGGGGATCGATTACGATGGGTCGCAGACGGATTTCGAATCCAGCGTTAACTACACGCTGCAGGAATACGCGAACGACGTCGTTTACCACATTCAGAACGTTTGCGACGAGGCCGAGGTTCCGCATCCGATCATCATTTCGGAGAGTGGGCGCGCGATCGCCGCGTATCATAGCGTCCTGGTTTTCAACGTTCTGGGGGTTACTGGTTATGGCGACAACGGCGCGGAGCCGATTCCGGAAGATGCCGAACAGCCGCTGATCGATCTGCAGGAGACTTATCGCTCGCTCAGCTCGAAGAACCTGCTGGAAGCGTTTCACGATGCGCAGCAGGCCCTCGATTCGGCCCTCAATCTTTTTAGTCTGGGCTATCTGCCCCTGGCGCAGCGCAGCCTGGCGGAGAAGCTGTACTTTGCCATCTGCCGCCGCGTTCAGAAGATGGCGAAGGAACTCGAATATTTTCCGGAAGAGCTCGAAACGCTGGACGGAATGCTCTCGGATACTTATTTCTGCAACTTCAGTCTGTTCCAAAGCATGCCGGATAGCTGGGCCGTAAAACAATTATTCCCCATCATGCCGATCCACCGGCTGAACGAAATGCCCACCCGGCACGCGGTGCTAGGCGATATTTCCTGCGATTCGGACGGCAAAGTGGATCAATTTATCGACCGCCGCGACGTGAAACGCACGCTGCCGCTGCACCCTCTGATCAACAACGAGCAATACATCCTCGCGTCTTTTCTAGTCGGCGCTTATCAGGAGATCCTGGGCGATCTCCACAACCTCTTCGGCGATACCAACGCGGTCCACGTCACGCTGGGCGAGAACGGCGAAGTGATACTGGGTACGGTGATACAGGGCGACACGGTTCGCGAAGTGCTCGATTACGTCCAATTCAACGCGCGGATGCTGCTGGACGAATTCCGGCGCGATGTTGAGGCGGCCTTGCGCGAAGGAAAAATCGGTTACGAAGAATCCGGCAGACTGCTGCGCTTCTACGAAGAAGGGCTGAACGGGTACACTTACCTGGAGCAGTGATCGGCATCGCGGGTTGTTCCATCTACATTCCACGTCATCGGCTGCCGCGCGAGGTGATCGCGCAGGCGTGGGGTGGCCGCGCGCTTCCCGGATCGAAGGCCGTCGGTAATTTCGATGAAGACGCGCTGACTATGGGCCACGCGGCCGTTTCGCAACTCGGGGGCGCGGCGCCGGACCGGTTGTATTTCGCTTCCACAACTTCGCCCTATTGGCAGCGGTCGGCTGCCAGCCAGATCGCGGCGGCGTGCGATTGGGGGCCGGAAACGGGGACGGCCGATTTCGGGGGTTCATTGCGCAGCGGATTTTCGGCACTATTGGCCGGTTTCGACGCTCTGGCTTCGGGGTCGGCAAGAGAGGTTATTGTGGCCGCGGCCGACCGCCGGGACGCGACTCCGGAATCGGCGGAAGAAAGCGCCTTCGGCGATGCGGCCGCCGCGGTGCG
>JBEKUT010000231.1:0-10870 GCA_049514735.1 Bryobacteraceae bacterium | reverse complement strand
GTGCTCGAAGTTTTGCTGCCATCCGGAGGGCCTTGTATGTTCTGGGACTAGCGCCCGTATGGCTCGCATGCGCGGCGTTCTTTGTATCATGTGGCCGTGGCGCGCGGCTCTGGGTCACCTCGCCGTATTGGGGCTGGCAGGGATCGCGCTCACGGAGTTTTGCCTGGCAGGCGTGCGGAACATCCCCTTCACCTGTTCCTATTTGCCTGGCAAGTCTGGAAAAAATACCGCGGTGGCGGCATTTTTTGTGTGCATGTCCGGGATAGTGGCGGGCGCAGAAAAAGAGCGTCAGGCGCTGGGCGATCTTGGCGCGTTCGTTGCGATGATTGCGTTGTTAAGCGCGGTTGCCGCCGCGGCGTGGTGGCGCACTTCTCGGTTGGCCCGGTCGCCGGACTCGACGCTTCTTTTTGAGGAGACTCCCGAGCCGGCGATCTTTGCTTTAGACTTGCATCGCGACGGGACGCCGCCGTCGTGAGGACGACTATTGCTGTGGCGGGAACAGCGTGCGCTCTTCGCCGGCCTCGGGATCTTTTTCGGTGCATCCAGGGAACGCGCGATCGCTTATTTGGACCATCGTGAAGCGGGAGGACGGACGTTAGGGGACCAGGAAATAGGTTCCCTCCCGCTTTTCGTCTAAGGCGCCAGAGGGTCGCCAAAATCGACACCAACCTGCCAGAGATCGGGCTTAGCGGGACAGTGCATAGTTGGATAGATAAACTCGCCTGCGACGAAGCCCTTGTGCAGTTTCTTATGCCAGTCGTAGAGGACATCGGCGCCGCTGAGAGATTCTACGTTGAAGTGTTGGGGTTTAACGGTCGACCAAGTGTGCACGAACCGGCCGTCGTTCGTGCTGCTGCGGGCGGCGAATTGCCCGATCATGCTACAGGCCGAAGGAACTTTGGCAATCAGATATACCCATGTTATTGTGAATGCGTTAATGCTATGCATGTTGTTAGCATGACGAAATCGTCTAAGATTGGCGTTCTGTTCCTGGCGATCCGCGCCGTTTCCGCGGCGCCTGTAAGTTATGAGACTGCATTTGAGACATTCAAGAGCCTGCAAGGAAAATGGGCAATTCAATCGGATGGAAAGACTCTTTCGATTGAAATGACTTACGACGTTGGTTCGAAGGGCTCCATTGTTACGGAGCAGTTCGGCAAAGAGCTATCCGTGATCTATCGGGATGGCCAAGACCTTCTGATGACGCATTTTTGCAACGGGGGCAATCAACCGCGTTTGAGGCTAAAGAAGAGCACACCGCCGGGGATCCTGGAGTTTGAGATGTTCGACATCACAAATTTGAAGAGCCCGGACGCGGCGCACGTACAGAGGGTCATTTATCGAATCGTTGACGGCCATAACATCGACCTCGAAATAGTTTGGCGAGAGCGCGATTCACACGAGTCGGAAAAATACACTCTCACAAAGATGTAGAGCCGGCTTGCGGGACAACCGCTCCCTGCCGGTCACGGCTCGGAATGGAGCGCGGGTGAGGCAGGCCACCAAAACCGATGGCCTGCCCTACTGGCTAGAAGAAAAGCTTCATCGCAAACTGGAAGATACGCGGATCATAAGCTCCCGTGATCTGCCCGAACGTCGACGAATTGAGAGCCGTGCTCACCGTGCCGTAGGTTGCTCCCGCAGGCTGTCCAGCCGGGGCAAAACCGCCGACAAAGTTCGTGTGATTCAAAATGTTGAACGCGTCGGCGCGGACCTGCACACTAAATCGCTCCGTGATCTTGAAATTCCGGTCGAGCGAAAGGTCGAATCCGAAGAAGCCCGGCCCGCGCACTGCGTTTCGACCGAGGTCTCCATACGTGCCAATGGGATTTGGGCTGAACGCCGCGGGATTAAGCCATTGCACGCAGATTTTGCTTGTGGAGCAGATCGGATTGGTTGCAGCGTCGTTCGCCATTATCTGGTTGGGACGGTCATTCCCGAGGTCGGTGCGCGAATTGTCAGTACCTGTTGTAAGTGTCAGGGGCTGGCCAGTGCGCGCTTGGAAGAGTGGCGCAAGTTCCCAGTTGCTGAGCAGCGCCTTCATAAACCTATTGCCGCTATTCCAGGAACTTGTTGCCACAAGTGACGCGTTGAAGAGACTGCGGGCGTCCGAGATGCAGGGGCCCCAGTCGGCATGGCGATTAAATACTTGTGAGTTAGTGGAGCCGGCCAGGGCGGCGCCAAAGTCATAGTCCGACAGACAATACGAATCGGTATAGTTGGCGAGGAAAGTATAGTGCTGGCTGAAACGATGCTGCGTGGATAGCAGCAAGCCCTGGTAACGCGCTACCGCGCCGTCATCCATCTCGTCGATACTCGAGTAGTAAATACCCGTGGCTGGATTCGACAGCGTCAGCAGCCGCCGCGCCTGGTAATTCGCTCCGGATGTGCTCGAACACGGACCCGCCGCAGTCAAGCCGTATTGACCCGCGGCGCAGTTCCCCGGGATATAAATATCGGGGTCTCTTTCCTCCGCGATCCAAAGGTGGGTAGTCTTGTTGCCGAGGTAGCTCGCGGACACCATCCAGCTGTTCCCGAGTTGCCGCTGATAGGTGACGTTCCATTCCGCCACGTAAGTGGATTTGGGATGCAGCGGCATGTCGATGTAGACGCCCGATTTCGGGAAGAAAAGGTTCCCGCTTTGGGGAAATGGATTCCCCCCCGCGAAATTGGCCCACGGGTTGGAGAGTTGCGCCGCGCCGACGTCGATATCGTTGCCGTAGGGCGGGTTGGTGGTTTCGCGTTCGTTGAACCAGGTCTCAGTAGAGTCGTAGAGAATCGCGGCGCCGACGCGTAATGTATCCTTGCCTTCGCCGCTGGGATTCCACACCATGCCTACGCGCGGGGCGAAATTCGCCTTTTGACCGCTCCAGTTGGCGCGGGGAATTCCCGGATCGCCAGGGAAGAACAATCCCGGAGGCGCGGTGGGATGTATTGTACTCACCTGACCCGCCAGAAAGGCCGATTCGATGAAGGCATCGCCGCGCTTGTATTTATCGGGATCGGAGAACGTCGGTTCCCAGCGCAGGCCGAAGTTTACCGTGAAGCGCTTATTGATGCGCCAACTGTCTTGGGCGTAGTAGCTCATCACCCAGCTCCGCAGGTCGTCCGGCGTCGCATTGGTCTGCTGGAAGTCGCTCATTTTCCCCAGCAGAAAATCGGCCATTCCGAGGCCCGTGAACTGACCATTCCAGGTCGGCGCGCCATTTTCATCGAATCCCGAAACGGTGTTGTTCTGAACGCGAATCAGGTTAAAGCCAAAGCTGATTTGATGGCTGCCTTTCACCCAGTTGAGGTCGTCCGCAACCTGGAAGTCATTCAAATCGAAATGTCCTGGAGCGCAGGTGCCGCAGTAGGTAGTAAAGCCGCCCGTCATGCCCGAGATCAGCAGGAAGTTCGGCACCTTGCTGAACATGCTGGACCCTAGATCGGTCCAGTTGATTGGAAAGCTCGTCGGACCTCGATTGTCGCGCCGGCGATTGAAACCGACGTGAAACGTGTTGACCAGCGTCGGGCTGAATACGTAAGAGTCGCCAATGGTCGACTCCTGCGCCAGCTCGAGGTTGCCTGGCGAAGTGCTTGTGAGCAGATTATCGCCCACCAATACCGGAGGATTCGTCCAATGATCCCAGAAGTATCTCCCATAGATGGTGTGCTTCTGGCTCAGTACCCAATCCGTGCGCTCGATCCACTGCTGTTCGTCTCCGGTTTGCGGAATGCCGTAGGTCACCAGGCCGCACTGGTTGGCCGCCGCTGTCGGGAGATATTTCGACGCCAGAGCCAGGGCCACGGGATCCATCATGGACACCGGAATCTGGTTGCCCGCGAATGTTCCGCCGGCGGGATTCTTAAGGGTGAGCGCCTTCCCGTTCGATTGGCACGCCGCGGAAGCGATGGTGCTGAAGTCGCCCGCTAACATGGCAGCGGTCGGGATATGGGTGGTCAACTGGGGAGGATTCTGCCGGTTTTCCGTGCCCTGAAACCCTCCGAAATAGAACAACTTGTCCTTGATGATATGGCTGCCGGCCGTCCCGCCATACGTGTTGCGCTTTAGCGTGTCGTGCCCCGCTACTGAGAAGAAGTTGCGCGCGTCCACATCGCCGTTGCGGAGATATTCGAATGCGTCACCGTGAAACGCGTTGGAGCCAGACTTGGTAACGACGTTGACGGTCGCTCCGGGATGCGTGCCGAATTGCGACGACACCGCGCTGGTCTCGATGCTGAACTCCTGGAGAGCGTCCGGGAACGGGAATGGCAGGTTGACGTTCGACATCGCGTCGGTGGCGTCGGCCCCATCCAGCAGATAAGCCGTGCCGTTCCCTTGCCCGCCCGCGATCGCAATGCGCGTAGCATTCCAGAAGGTCTTGCTTCCGGTGTCTCCGCTGTCCGCTGGCACGGCCGCGCCCACCGTATAGATCAACTGGGTCACCTGACGTCCGTTGAGCGGCAGTTCGTTGATGCGCTGCTGGTCGACTAGGTTCGAGATGGAGTTTTCTTTGGTCTCCACCATGCTGGCCGTGGCGCTAACCTCCACCTTCTCAGTGGCGGCGCCTACCTCCATCGACACGTTGATCTGAATGTTGTTGTTGAGCACCAGTTCGATGCCCCTTTGGATATAATCCTTGAACCCTGGCGTGGTCACTTCCAGGACGTAAGGCCCCACGGGGAGATTGGCGAGAGTGTAATTGCCGTTTGAATCCGACTTCGTGGTATGGGGCGTCTGCTTATCGACTTCCGTCATGGTGACGGATGCGCCGACAATGGCCGCGCCGCTGGAATCGGTGATGGTTCCGCTAACTTCCGCCACCGCCGTGACTTGAGCGTTCGCGGTAAAGTTGAAACCAAAAACAAGGGCCAACGCGAACAAGTATCGGCTTGTCAACGTCAACCGGGACGTATGGTACATAAACTGACCCCCTGAAAGCAAACTTTGCTACAGCCTCATATAATGCGACGTAAAAGCATAGCCTGAAACCGCTTTAGATTACAATACTCAAAACCGGCTAAATCTGTCCAATAGATTCATCCGCTAATGAAGATCGTTTCCGCCGATCAATGCGTGACGCCGTCAGCGCCGCGGTAACGGTGCTGGCCAGTTCCGCAATCGCCTTGGGAAACACGTCGGCGGCGGCGGATACCAACTGCAACTGACGCATCAGCGGTTTTCTCTTCACTCGCAAGATCCGCAGCGGGCCATCGGGCGGTTCGTTGGCCAGGGCGCACAGCGGCAGGATCGAGGCCCCCAGTCCCGCCCGGACCAGGCTCTTAATCGCTTCATTATTCTCGACTTCCATGGCGATATTCGGCGTAATCCGAAGCGAGTCGAAGTAGCGGTCTACTAGATTCTGCATGGCGGTTTGCTTCTCATAGAGAATCAGGCGAAGAGACGCCAGTTCGGAGGGCTCGATGAAGCGCCGCCGGGCGAAAGGGTGGTCGTTATTGATCGCGATTACCAACTCCTCGCGCCCCAGAGGCTTCACGGCCAACCCGGCAAGGGGGCCCGTGCGCATGACGATCGCCAGGTCGATGTGTTGGGAACGCAGCTCCTGCAGCAGGAATTCAGTGGTTCCGGCCATGACGAAGAGTTCGATGTCGGGAAAGCGCCTCTTGTAATCGCTCAGCACGGGCGGAAGACGGTAGATCAGCGTCGTGGGACCAACGCCGAGACGAACTGTGCCGCGCCGCAGCGCGTTCATCTCGCGTAGCGCCATCTCCGCGTTCCTCAGATCGGAGAAAATACGTTCCGCGTAGGGCAGCAGCACCTTTCCGGCCTCCGTCACCTGGACGCGCTTGCCCACCCGCAGGAACAGTGGACATCCCACCTCCCCTTCGAGGAGTTTGATATGTTGGCTGACCGTCGATTGCGACAGGTGCAATTCGTCGCCGGCGCGGGTAAAGCCACCGGCTTTAACAGCGGCATGAAACACGCGTAGCTGCTGCAGATCCATCGATTTCTCCGATCAGAAGAATGAATTCGTCCTATTTTGAACATGCTTGGGGCCGTTGTAAAGCTGAAAGCCGACCGCTGAATGCTACGATGTCCGCTTGCCCTCCTCATCGCGGAGCCACCGCTTAATCGAAATCGACTGGCCTGAATTCGGCGTGGCCGCCTGCCCACCGCCTCCGCCCGCCGCCGAGTTGGTAACAAGAGTCGACAACTTACGCGCCAGGATGGAAAGGCTCGGACTCACTCATACCGTCGTTTATGGCGACCGCGAGCACTTCGCCAATCTGACTTATCTCACCGGTTTCGATCCTCGCTTTGAAGAATCGTTCCTCATCGTCGGCAGAGCGGCCACGCCGCTCATCCTGGTAGGAAACGAGTGCGAGGCGTATCTGGCCATCAGCTCCCTGCATAACGCTGGCCGGATGCGTCATGAGCTGTTTCAGTCGTTCTCTTTATTGGGTCAGCCCCGCGAGCGAAGCCGCGCCCTGCGCGAGATCCTCGTGGACGAAGGCATCGATCCGGCCGCGCGCGTAGGCGCAGTAGGCTATAAATATTTCGACGACGCTCATGCGCTCGACATTCCCTCCTACATCGCGGACACTCTTCGTGATCTGGCCGGTCCGGAGAACGTCGTCAACGCCACCGCCTTGTTCATGGACCCTGGCGATGGCCTCCGCGCAAAATGCACGCCTTTCGAAATCGCCTATTTCGAGTACTCGAATTGCCAGGCCGCCGAAGCCGTCAAGCGCATGATTTTCGCCTTGCGGGAGGGCATGACCGATCATTCCGTCATCGAAGCCGGTTGCCTCAATGGAGATCCCTTGAGCTGCCACGTTACATTTTCCACCGGCCATAAAGTCAACTACGGCCTGTGCGGGCCGAGCGGCGAACGGATTCGCCTTGGCCAACCTTTGGCCTTCAACGTCGCGTACTGGGGAAGCAATATCTGCCGCGCCGGATGGATTGCGCGAAGCAGCGCGGATCTGCCCGCCGCCGCCCAAGACTACATCTCGTGCTTTGCCGGTCCCTATTTCGAAGCCATCAGTGAATGGTTCGGATTGATGAAACTGGGCACTCCCGGCCACCGCGTCCACGATTTGATTCAGGATCGCCTGCCTTTTGACCAATTCGGCATCTATCTCAACCCCGGCCATCTGATCCATTTGGATGAATGGATGAGTTCCCCGTTCTACACAGGCTCCGAGATTCCTGTGGCTTCAGGCATGGCGATCCAGGTGGATGTCATCCCGCAATCCCCGCAATACTTTTCCACGCGGATGGAAGACGGCCTGGTAATCGCCGGCTCGGAGTTAAGAGCGGAGCTGCAAGCTTCCGCTCCGGAGTGTTACGCCCGCTGCCAAAAGAGACGGACGTTCATGCGTGATGTGCTCGGCATTGAATTGCCGCAAGAGGTTTTGCCGCTGTCGAATACATGCGCGATTGTCCCTCCATTTTTCCTCGAGCCGAATACAGTCCTGGCGCTGAGATGAGCGCTGAGCTACGGCGTAATTCGCTCGGTCTGCCCGAACTCGTGTTCCAGGGCGTCACGCACATCGCGCCGGCGACCAACATCGTGTTCACTTTTCCGATCATCGCCCTCCAGGCCGGACCGGATATGCCGCTCTCGTTGCTGTTCTCGACGATCGTCTGCTTCTTCATCGGCAACACGGTGTCGCAGTTTTCCCGCTACATGCCGTCGAGCGGCGGTTACTATTCGTTTGCAACGCGTGGACTCGGGAGCCGCAGCGGCTTCATGGCGACCTGGAACTATCTGATTTACGAGATCCTCGGTGCGGCCGGCTGCACGGGTTTCCTTGGCTATCTGATCTCGGACATGCTGAAGTTGCAGTTCCATGTGAGCATCCCCTGGTGGTCTTTGGCAGTGGCGACAACGGCTCTCATCTGGGTGCTCACTCACCACGGCGTGCAGTTGTCGGCGCGCATTACCGCGCTCCTGGGCGGCCTCGAAATGCTCATCATGTTCGTGCTGGCGATCGCGTTTCTGATCCATCCCGGGCACGGTTCCACGTACCTCGCGCCGCTGCAGCCTTCTTCGTCGCCGCATCACTTCGGCGGTATTTTAGCGGGGATGGTTTTCTCTATCCTCGCCCTGAGCGGCTTCGAGGCGCCCGCGCCGCTCGCGCAGGAAGCCCGTCTCCCCGGCAAATTTATCGGCCAGGCGATCATGCTGTCGCTCGGAAGCATCGGTCTCTTCTACATCTTTACTTCTTATGCCAGCGCAATCGGTTGGGACACTGGCGACATGGCCGCCTTCGCCTCCAATCCGAATCCTTATTACGTTCTCGGTCGGAAACTGTGGGGCGCCGGCTGGTGGTTCGTTGTCCTCGCGATCGTCAACAGCGCCGTCGGTGTCGGTCTCGCCTGCACCAACGCCGCGTCGCGTGTGATGTACACCATGGGCCGCGCAGGCACGCTCCCGGCCGCTTTCGGCCGCATCCACGAAGCCCACCGGACGCCGACGTTTGCGATCGCCTTTGTGCAAATATCCGGCATGGCGGCAATTCTGCTCGTGGGTTTGTTGCTGCAGCCGGATTACATCTTCGGTTTCCTCGAAACAATTGCGACCCTTGCCGTCATTGTTCTCTATGCCATGGCGAACCTGGCCTTGACGCTCTATATGCGCCGCGAACATCCGGACAAATTCACAGTCTGGCAACACGTCGTCATACCTTGGACGGCGACACTGGCTCTCGTGCCGGTCCTCTTTGTAACTGTCTATCCGCAACCCGCCTGGCCATACAATATGACGCCCTACCTGTTTCTGGTAGCGCTTCTCGGCGGCTTCGGTTACATGCAGTGGCGTGAATCGCGCCATCCCGGAGCGCTTCGCCGCGGCGCTGCGATGCTGATTCAAACCGGGCTTATTCAAACCGGCGGCGATCCTACCTCGACACTGCGTTGAGATCGTGCCAGTTGAATGGGCCGCCCGGCCGCAGCGTCGAATTTACGGACACACCGGTGTTGGGATTATAAAAATAATTCGGGTTGGGACCAAGCGGTGCCTCATGATGCTGGCCGGCCGCAGGGTCCACGGTCCATTGCACGCCGTTGATGATGTCGTCCATTTGCATGGATTGGCGATGCCTCTCCGCATCCAGTCTTTCGAAACGCTGTTGCTGGGCAGCCATGTTCGCCTGCGCCTCTTGCAAAACAAGCGCGGTGGATTGACGGCTCAGCGCGGCCTGACTTGCGATCCACGCTGGGCTCAGCGTGAACGACCTCGCCGAATGGGTCAACGTTCGAAGCGCGTGCGCGGCCTGTGCGCGCGGAGCTATGAGACTCGCCAACCCCGTGACGCCCCAGTTGCGAATGGGTGAAAAGTTGGAGGTGGTCAGCGTGGTTTCGGCCCACACGTAGGCGGCAAACTCCTGCCCGTTGGCGACGCACCGGAAGAGCGCCTCGCCGGCGGCCGTCGTGCTTACCACGTCACCTTGCGGGGTTCTGGCAATCACCTGCCGTTCGGGATTTAGCACCGGAGACAACGGGTTCGCGCTCTTCAGTTGCATGTCCTGGCACATGCCGTGGAAGCGCCCCTGCGCATAGGTAATGGCGAAATCCTTGCCTGGAAGATACCTGGCCACGATGCCCCAATCGACGCCGGTGGAATAGCGCATCCCTTCTGGCGCGCCCAAATGTGGAACGGTGAACGCCGGCACGGCCGAATCGCCGACGCGCAGATTTGTGCGGCCATCGGGAGATGTCATGTCGATCAGGAAGCGGGGATTATTAGCGCCCAGCCGGTAGGCGCCTCCGCTGATCTTCCAACCCTTCGGAACTTCGATCGAGAAGGCGTTCTCCCGCGTGTCGTGGACGGCCACCCAATCGGCTAGCACCTGACCGGCCGCCAGTCCGGATACCAGAAAGACAATCGCTCGCATATCGGATTACCTCGCATGGACGCCCATTTTATCGCGATAAAACGATCCGTGTTTCACATCATGCTTATTTGGGAGAATAGCGATAACTGGCGAGACAGGAGCAAGCCCTGCAGGAGGAAGCCATGGATCTCTCAGCTCGATTGACTCGCGTGCTCTTCATCTTGGTCTTCATGGCGGCGGCTGCGAGACCGCAAACCGCCCCTGATCCTAGCCAAGGAGAGCCGCCGCGCATCACGTCTACAACCCGGCTGGTGCAGGTCAGCGTGATCGCTAAAGAGAAGGACGGCGAACCGGCCGCTGGTCTGAAGCAGGATGATTTTCGAGTCCAGGTGGACGGGCGGCCGCAAAAAATCAGCTTCTTCTCAGCGGATTCGAGTGGGGTCACGACGGCGCCCGCGGCCCCGCTTCCACCCAACACCTTCACAAACATTCTGACGGCGCGCGGTCAAATAACAAACGGAATCACCATCGTGCTGCTCGATCTGGTAAATACCCGCATGGCCGACCGCATGTATGCGCGGCAAGAGCTCATCAAATATCTGGAAGAGATCCAGCCGCAGGATCGCATCGGTGTTTACGTTTTTAGCGGACGATTGCGCGTATTGCACGATTACACTGCCGATATGTCGGAATTTCAGAAAAAACTCGCCGAGGCCAAGAACAAACTGATTGGCATCGCTGGGACGGAAACGCCCGACGCTCTGGATCGCGAACAGACCGAATTCGATATGGCCTTCACTGGACGGGGCGGGTCAGTTCAGGAACGCCAGTTCTATACGCGGGATCGTGTCCTGGGGACGCTCGCGGTGTTCAAGTTTATCGCGAACCATTTAGAACGCGTACCCGGCCGCAAGAACCTGATCTGGGTGTCGGGCGCGTTTCCGATGGTCTTCGGCTATGGGACGCTGAACAACATGGCGGAGGATTATAGGGATGAAGTGGACGCCACGGTTCGCGCTCTGAGCCAGGCCAACGTTGCCGTGTATCCCATCGACGCTCGCGGATTGACCACCCCGCCTGGCTT
>JBEKUT010000230.1:0-10902 GCA_049514735.1 Bryobacteraceae bacterium | reverse complement strand
CAAGCGCCGGCGGCGACAGACAAGAAATGGAAAGATGGCGAGTACGAATTGTATACGTCCATCACGAAGGAGACCCAGCCGGCGAAACGCCTGGTACTCCTGGACTCCTGGAAACAGAAATTCCCAACCACCGATTATGAGGATAACCGCAAGCAGGGATATCTGCAGACGTATTCCCAAATCCTGACCGCGGCGTATTCGCAGCCGACGCCGGATAACCTGGCGCTGGGCCAGAAAGTCGCTGCCGATACGCTGGCGAATCTCGATTCGTTATTCTCAAGCAAACCACCCAGCGTCAGCGACGAGAACTGGGCCGCCGCCAAGAAGCAGGTTCAACTGCTGGCTCAAAACATGGCAGGGTACGCCGCGTGGCAGCAGAAGGATTTGCCGAAGGCCGAGGTCGAGTTCATCAAGAGCCTCCAGCAGGACCCCAACCAGGGCCAGGTATCGCTCTGGCTGTACACCGTAGTCGCAGGCCAGCGCAAGCCTGAGAAAACGTCCCTGGCACTTTATGAATTCGCACGCGCCGCGACTTATGACGGGCCCGGAGCGCTCGATGCGGCGACTCGCCAAAAGTCTAAGACCGATTTCGAGAATTACTACACGAAGTATCACGGCAGCAATGAAGGGATGGAGGCGCTCGAGACGCAAGCGAAAGCATCCGCGCTCCCGCCCGATGGCTTCAAGGTGATGAGCAAAGCGGAAATCGCGCGCGACGCCGCGGAGGCAGCCCTCAAGAAGGACGAAGAGTTCCGCAAGAACAATCCGATGCTGGCGCTTTGGATGAGCATCAAGACGGCGCTATCCGCGCCCGACGGAGCGACTTATTTCGATAGCAGCATGAAGGGCGCCGGTCTGCCTGGCGGAGCTGGCGGAGTCACGGAGTTTAAGGGCAAGCTGATCGAGTCCAAACCCGCTCTTCGCCCCAAGGAACTGATTCTCTCGGTGGCGGACGGGACAACGCCCGACGTTACCCTGAAGCTCGATACGCCGCTAGCCGGTAAGATGGAACCGGGCGCTGAGATCGGGTTCCAGGGAGTCGCCACCGCGTACACCGTGACGCCGTTCAACGTCACGTTCGATGTCGAGAAGGCGAAGATCACAGGATGGAAGGGCGCCCCGGCCCCGGTCCATCATCCCGTTCACCACTCTGCGGGTCAGTAACAGTGGCGCGGACGATCGGGTTTCGTCGTCTGCGCTCTATTACAGGACGGGACAGGCCACAAGCGACGATGGCCTGTCCCACCAGAGTCTCTAGTAAAATAGGCCTATGCGTGTAATTCAACGCCGAACCTCCGTTCCGGTGAAGATCGGAACCGTCTACGTCGGCGGCGACCATCCCATCGTTGTCCAGTCCATGACCAATACCGATACGGCCGACGTGATGTCGACCGTGAATCAGGTGATGGCTCTGGCAACGGCCGGTTCCGAGCTCGTTCGCGTCACGGTAAACACCGACGCAGCCGCGGCAGCGGTGCCCAAGATCGTGGACACTCTCGACAAGTTCGGCGTCCGTGTTCCCATCATTGGCGATTTCCACTACAACGGGCATCTCCTGCTCAAGAAGTATCCGGATTGTGCCCGCACCCTCGCGAAATACCGCATCAATCCGGGTAACGTGAATATCGGCAAGAAGCACGACGATAATTTCCGAACGATGATTGAGGCAGCCATCGAATATGGCAAGCCGGTGCGCATCGGAGTGAACTGGGGCTCGCTGGACCAGGCTCTGCTGGCGCGCATGATGGACGAGAACGGCAAGCTATCCGAGCCGCTCTCGGCTACGGCCGTGATGAAGAACGCCATCGTCGCGAGCGCCATCGATTCCGCGCAGGCTGCCGAACATTACGGTCTGCCCCGCACTCGCATTATCCTTAGCGCGAAGGTTTCGGGTGTTCAGGACTTGATCGAGGTGTACCGCATGCTCGCTTCTCGCTGCGATTACGCGCTGCATCTTGGACTCACTGAGGCGGGACTCGGTTCGAAGGGCATCGTCGCGACCACGGCGGCGCTTTCAGTTCTGCTGCAGGAAGGAATCGGCGACACCATCCGGGCTTCACTGACCCCGCTCCCTAACGGCGACCGCACCGACGAGGTGGTCGTCTCTCAACAGATCCTGCAATCGCTGGAACTGCGCAGCTTTACTCCGCAGGTGACCGCCTGCCCCGGTTGCGGACGCACCACCAGTACTTTCTTCCAGGACATGGCCGATCAAATTCAAACTTACCTTCGCGAGCAGATGCCGGTTTGGAAAGGCCAGTATGCGGGCGTAGAAGACATGAAAGTCGCGGTGATGGGCTGCATCGTGAACGGTCCCGGTGAATCGAAGCATTCGAACATCGGCATCTCGCTGCCCGGCACGTTCGAAGAACCGGTGGCGCCGGTGTATGTCGACGGAAAGCTCAAGCTGACCTTGCGCGGCGACCATATTGTCGCTGAGTTTATCGATATTCTAAATGCGTACGTGGAACGGACCTACGCTCCGCAGCTGGCCGGCGTGTAGGACAGGCCATCGTCGTTTGTGGCCTGTTGCGATGCGCCTGCGGCCCGAGAACCTTCATGAAAGACACGCACATCACCAGCGCCTCATTCCGAGCCGTGACCGGCAGGGAGCGGTTTACCCATAGATTAGGATAAGCCGAAAGCCGCCGTTTTTCGACCTTGTCGCTCCGCAACTGAAAACTCAGACGACAAAAACCGATCGTCTGAGCTACTTGCCAGCCAGCCGCTCCATCAACTGAATCATCCGCGGCGCTGCTTCGAGTTCCGCACCAAAGCGCAAGTGATTATAAGCTTCAGTGAAACTCTGGACCAACGTCGAAAGCTCCGGCTCCGGGATCACACGCGCAAACTCCATGGGCGTCAACCATGCCGGTTTTTCGACGCCGCGCGCCTTCAGCAGCTTCAGCATGCGCGCATAAAGCAGTGTCGCATCGGATGCCCGCGCCTCCCCACGATTCACTTTGCGGACCCGGCGTCGAGCCTCGAACCACAGCCGCAAATCTTTTCCAAAACGGCGCACGACGATCGCCACGACGATCGCACAAACGATGAACACGCCATAAGTCTCGCCAAACGTCGACGCGCGCTGCTTCCAATTCGCGAAGGTCAGGCCAAGATTGTCGAACCAACTCAAACGCAACCGCTCGCCCGATTCTCCCACGCGGCTCGCGAGCGCCACCTGCCGATCCACGTTGTAGTTGAGCACCCAATCCTGCCAGAACGTGTCGGCCGCATCCAGATAAAAACCGAAACGGGAGAAAAGCGATGGGCCGACCTGATTGGGATCGGGCGGCGTAGGATCGAAGCTGGTCCAGCCGTAGACCGGCAGGTAGGCTTCTACCCAGCTATGCGCATCGGACGCCCGTACAATCTGCCATCCGCTGACCGGATTGTAGACTCCAGGGCCGAAGCCGGTGACGACGCGCGACGGAATGCCGATCGTGCGAAGCATCACGGCCATCGCGGAAGCGAAATATTCGCAGTGGCCTTTGCGGCGCTCGAATAGAAAATTCGCCAGCGGATCGGGCGGCTCCGTGTCAGGCAGATCGAGCGTGTAACCGAAATTAGATCGTAGGTAGCTCTCGATAGCGCGTGCCTGTTTGAGCCCGCTGTTCTGTTGCACGGTGATCGAACGGGCCAGCAACACGATGCGCGGGTCGATATCGGGCAGGCGCAGATATTCACTGCGATTGTCGAACGGGAGAAACGACTCCGGATCGGTTTCGTTCTGCCCGTCCACCGTGATCAATGAGCTGTAGACCTCGTATGCTACGGTCCCCGGCTCGCGATAGATGAACTTATAGTTCCCCGACGCGGAGCGCAACACCCGCGGTGCGTCGATGCGCAGAAACTCCGGTTCGCCCGCGAAGAACAACACGTTCGATGCGATGTCCTTCAAATGCACGGAATAGGAGATTCGTTTTACGAGACGGCGGCGGCGCATGTTATCCACCAGCCGGACTTCCCCATTGCGATCCGGACGCAGAATTTCTTCGGGTCCCGGCAGGTTGTACCAGCGGCGGCCGTCGAACTCGCTCAACGCGGCCCCGCGCCATTTCATCCTTTGAAGCAGCGGCTGATCCGGCGGCTCGTCGGTTCGAATGTGCATCACCGGCGTGTTGACCTGCTTGATCTGCCCGATCTCGCCGAGCATGACGCTGTCCGCGAATCCGGGGATGTGATAACGAGACGAAACCAGGTGCTGGAAAGCCGCGCGCGCCGTTCTCGGAAGGACGAAAAACAGCCCGCCTGTGAAAAGGAGAATGCTGCCCGATACCAGCAGGCTCCCGGCCGCGAGCCGCGAACTCAGCCTCCGGGCCGTAGCGGGCCGCAAGACCACCTGGGCTGTCTGCGCCGATTGTCGAACTTCCGAACTGGTGAAAGTCGCCACGCCAAGCACCAGGAATAAGGCCAGGAACACAAAAAAGTTGATGTTCGAAGAAAGTATGCACGCGGCAAGAAGTTCCATGAACGCGATCAGTTTCAGGAGCAGATAATCGCGATTCGTGGTGGCCGTGAGTACCTTTGCGATCGCCAGAAAAAAGACCAGGTGGACGGTCGCCTGGATGAATGAGCGAGAGACCCACGCATAATCGACCGCATAAACCGCCATGTAGGCGAGCGTCGCCAGATTAATCGCGCGTGCTGGGATCTCGTAGTGAATGACGCCGGCCGAATAGAGCGCGCGGACCAGCAGCGCCGCGGCCATGAGAATAGTCGTAGGGATATCCAGAAAACCGCTGCCGACAACCGCGAGATAACCGCTAGCCAGCAGGCCGAGGACGGAAAACTGAAAGAACCGCTCGACGGGCGAGAGGACGTCGGAGCCCGGTGCAGCCATGTATTCATTGAAACACGCCACGCTCGGGGCCACTGGTATCATACAGAAAGTTCCGGAGGTTCATTGTCATCCACAGCCTCGCCCATACCCATCGCAATCGTGGACAAGCGGCGTCGTTCTTTACTTTTGGTTTTTCTCTGCACTCTCGTGGGAGCCGCGGCGCAGATGCTCATCAAGGAAGGCGCAACGACGGTTAAACAGCCCGGCTTTCTCGGCGCCGTGATCGCCATGTTGACCAATCCGCCACTGTTTGCGGGCTACTGCCTATACGGACTCAACACGATCCTGATGGTCCTGGCTTTGAAAGACGGTGAACTCTCTCTCGTCTACCCAGTGATCGCCCTGACGTACGTCTGGGTCGAACTAGTCTCGATCTTCGTCTTCCACGAACCGATGAATGTGTTCAAAGCGATCGGCATCACCGTCATCGTCGCGGGAGTCGCGGTGTTGGGACGGAGCAAATCGGCTTGATAGAAACACCGGTCTCCTCCATGCTGCTGGTGGTCGTTTCGTCCGTCTTCGGTTCTTTCGGGATGGTGTTTTTCAAGGCCGGCGCCAACAATCTCAAGGGTGGGATCCAGAACCTGATTTTCAACTGGCGCGTGTTTCTCGGCATCGGGTTGTATCTGCTGTCGTCCGTATTTTTTGTATTGGCCATGAAGCACGGCGAACTTTCGATTCTCTATCCGCTGGTATCGCTCGGAACCATTTGGACCATGGTTTGGGCCCGCTTGTTTTTCGGTGAAGCGGTGACGAAGCAGAAGATCGCGGCCGTCATGCTCATTATTACTGGCATCGTGTTTCTGAACCTGGGCCGGTGACGTGCGGTCGAATACAATGAATCGTGGCGACGGTCACCTTCGAGCAGGCTCGCGAGTGCGTCATTTCGAAAGTATCTGAGGCGCGTTCGACGCCCGCCTCAGAGGAACTGCGATTATTCGACGCGGCCGGGCGCGTATTGGCGGAAGACGTTGCCGCCGACCGCGATTATCCTCCCCTCGCCCGCTCCGTACGCGATGGATTTGCCGTCCGCGCCGTCGATTTGCCAGGTGAGTTCTTCATCGTCGGCGAAGTTCGGGCCGGCGATATTTTTACGGGCGAAGTACAGCCCGGGCAGGCGGTCGAAATCATGACGGGCGCTCCTCTGCCTCGCGGCGCCGATTGTGTGGTGATGGTGGAGCAGTGTCGCGTCACAGGTGAGAAAGTCGCCACCGATACGATTCTCGACATAGGCGCCAACGTGAATCCGCGGGCGGCGGAGGCGACTGCGGGAGAAACCGTTCTCGAAGCGGGGAAGCGCCTCGGCTACGCCGATATCGCGCTTCTCGCAACGGTGGGCCGTCACCATGTCTGGGTGTATCGGCAACCGCAAGTGGCAATTATTGCAACTGGAGACGAAATCGTGGACGTGGGCGATCAGCCCCTCGAATTCCAGATACGAAACTCCAATTCCGAGTCGCTTGCTGTGCAGGTCGCGCGCGCGGGTGGTTTCCCGGTCGTTCTCCCCGTCGCGCGGGACGAGTACAAATCGACGCGCCGAATCATCGAGCAGGGTTTGGAATACGACATGCTACTACTTTCCGGAGGGGTCTCGGCAGGAAAATTCGACATCGTGGAGCGCGTCCTATCCGACTTGGGCGCTGAGTTCTATTTCGACCGCGTACTTATACAGCCAGGCCAGCCGCTGGTCTTTGGCCGCGCGCAAGGTAAATTCATTTTTGGATTGCCCGGCAATCCGGGATCGACAATGGTTACGTTTGAATTGTTCGCTCGCGCGGCTTTGGAACTCCTCTCGGGGCAGCGGGAATCCGCGCTCCCCCTGTTGTGGAGCAAGCTGGGGTCGGATTTCCGTGCGCGTCCCGGTCTGCGGCGATTCCTCCCCGCCAGCCTCAGCAGCGACGGCGGAAGCGTGATGCCGCTCAAATGGGCCGGATCGGGCGACGTCACGGCGCTTTCCCGCGCCAACGCGTTTGTCGTGACGGAACCGGAACGCGAGAGTTGGACGGCCGGCGATCTCATCCGGGTGCTTCAGAAATGAGCAAGTTATCGCATTTCGACCAGGCAGGTAGCCCGCATATGGTGGACGTTTCGGCGAAAGCGGAAACGAAGCGGACCGCCCGCGCCCACGCCTTTGTCCGCATCCGGGCGGACGTTCTTGCGAAGCTGTCCGAGAATCCCAAAGGCAATCCGCTCGAGATCGCCCGTATCGCGGGAATCATGGCGGCGAAGAAAACTGCGGATTTAATCCCGTTGTGCCATCCGCTCACACTCACTCATGTCGACGTGGAAACGTCTATCGAAACTCGTGGCGTGCGCATCTATGCAACTGCGGCTACTACCGCGCAGACGGGCGTAGAAATGGAAGCGCTGACGGCCGCCAGCATCGCCGCACTCACTGTGTACGACATGACTAAGGCGCTCGATAAGTCTATCGAAATACAGGATGTTTACCTGGTCGAGAAGACGGGTGGAAAGAGTGGAGATTTTCGACGTTCCTCTGGAGATTTTCAAAGCTGATGTTGCGCGTGGCTATTCTGACGATCAGCGACTCCGCGGTTGCCGGTACCAGGCCGGATCGATCCGGCGTGGCGTTGCGGGAGCGCGTCGAGGCCCTTGGCTGGCAAGTGGCATCCCACGATGTGCTTCCCGACGAAGCCGATCATATCGCCGCGAAGCTGAGCGAGCTCGCCGATGGGAGTACCGTGGAAGTAGTGCTCACGACGGGCGGAACGGGTATCGCAGCGCGCGACGTCACACCGGAGGCTACGCGCATGGTGATCGATAAGGAAATTCCGGGGATCTCGGAACTAATGCGGTCGGAAGGCCGCAAATCGACTCCGCTTGCCGTTTTATCGCGAGGCGTGGCGGGCTGGCGAAAATCCACGCTAATCATAAACTTCCCCGGATCGCCGAAAGGCGCGGTGGAATCGTTCGACGCCGTCGCCAACCTGGCGCCACACATTGTGGACCTGTTACACGGAAGAACACAGCACGGACCGGGCACTCCCGGCGGTCCGATACAAAGCCGAATTGAGGACGTCCGATAAACATGATGCGCGTTTTACTCTTGATTGCCGCAATTTCATTATTTTTGACCGCGCAAGACTTGCCCAAGGTCTTTCCGGGGCAGGTGCCTCCCGGATCGACAGAACCACAAGCGCCACGGCAAATGCCGGGTCAGGTCGCGCCGCCGGCCGAAACTCACCCGGAGGTGGAAACGTCTCCAGCGCCCTCGATTCGCGTCACGACCACTGCAGTCGTTGTTCCCACCACGGTATTGGACCGCCATGGCGATTACATCGACGGCCTGCAGCCGCAGGATTTCCTGCTCTACGATAACGGGAAACCGCAGAAGATAACCGCGGATATCGCCTACCAGCCGATCTCCCTGGTACTGGCGATACAGGCGAGTTATTCGTTGAACGATATCCTTCCTAAGGTTCAGAAAATCGGCAACGAAGTGAACGACCTCGTCGTCGGCACGGGCGGCAAAATGGCTTTGCTGGCGTTCGACCACCGTATCCAGCATTTGCAGGACTTCACCGACGACGGCGGGAAGATTTCTGAGGCTTTGCGGCGGCTTACGCCTGGAAGCAGCAGCCACCGGATGATCGATACCGTAATCGAATCGGTCCGCATGCTCAACAAGGAGCCATCCGACCGGCGGCGCATCATTCTCCTGATTAGCGAAAAGCGCGATGGCTCAAGTGAAAACCATTTGCGCGACGCCTTGACGGCCTCGGAATTCGGCAACATCGCAATATACTTTATCGATATTTCGCATTTTATGGCCCTCGCGACAGGCGACCCGATGCCGGAGCGTCCCGATGCCTTTCCGGCCGCCGCGCAGCACCTGCCTCCGGGCGCTGCTCAGACGCCAACTACCATGGATCAGTTGCATAACACCGGCAATTTCGTGCCGATGTTCGTTGAAATCTTCAAAGCGACGAAAGATCTCTTTGTCGCGGAGCCGGCCGACGTCTTCACGCGCTATACGGGTGGTAAGCAGTATTCCTTCGTTAGCCAGAAGCAGCTTGAGCGTGCCGTCTCCGCGCTTGGCCAGGAAATCCACCACCAGTATCTGTTGAGTTACAGTCCCAATAACCTTTCGGAAGGCGGCTTCCACGATATTCGTGTCGAAGTGAATCGTCCGGGATTGGAAGTTCGCACCAGGCCGGGTTATTGGAAGGCAGCGGAGCCGGGCGGTCAGTAGGCTGCGATCACTCGACAGCCTGTGTGTAGCGGCTTACACTTTCAGGCGTGGTGGAGCTTGCTTTCAGAAAGATCGTAGTTCTTGCGAACTTGGTCTGCTATAAGCGAAGCGACGTTTTTCTCGGCGGCCTCTGGCAGGAAATGATCCAGGAATGAATTTTTTTCAATGTCAAGCCGAGCTCCCTCTTGCGCGCCGGACTGAACGTCCATATACCAGACGAGAACTAGTGGTAGCCGGTCTCCAAGCGGCACTTCGACCTTAAAGAAACTGAGGTTCCCCTCGCGGAACGCGTTGAGTGGGAATTCTCTCTTCGTAACAATCATTGCAGCCTCACACTGAATTGGAGTTATGATACTTCAAATCGGTTGCGAACCATAGACGCGGGAACATTGCCTAGTACCAGCACTTCGGCATCACGCAACGCCCGAGCTAGGGTCGCGAACCGATCGCTGAGCGTCGGTGTTCTCACCACGACCGCCGCGCCCGGAGGCGCCACGTATCGACAACGCATAACATCGCCGTCCAACACTGCCCTCAAAAAATTCTGCCCTCCGTCGTGCTGGTAAGTAAGAGGTTCGTGCGGTTCCGGGAGTGTTTTTAACAGTTCTCTAACCGGGTCGATTAGTTTCACCATTTTCTTGTCGCTAACCTCTATTCGGTATACGTAACCAGGTGCCGATGCAGTAGCAATAGCAGTTCGGCCCACCAATCCGTAAGCACGCGCAACGCCAAACGAATGGGAGAACGAGATGTAGGGGCTATCCGTGCTGGTGTGTGCGATATGCCTCATGAGCATGGTCTCGCCCGGTATCCCGCCCGGAAAATGTGGGGCAAAGCCCTCAATTCGAGCATCATGTGCGTGCCAGTAAGTGCCGGGTCCAGCACCACGGTAGAAGACCGCCATAGGAGTGTATCCACAATTTAAGCACGTCCACGAGGCGATGGCCAACAATAGACCCGAATCGGCCATGATCAATTTGGGCCATGTTCTTGTTGTAAACATATCAAACACCCTATGGTGCACTACTTGTTTTAATATCGGCAGAAGATCATAGCCGTGTTGCAAGAATGAATAAACTTTAATTCGCTGCTGCCGTGGTCTCCCTTTCGCTAGCGATTCGGCGGCGCCGGAGCCTCTTCTCCAAACACGATGGTGGAGTCCACGCTGTACAGCTTGAGCTGTGTTTCTAGCGGCTTCAGCATCTCGAGAACAATGGAATCTCCATGTGTTTTCAATGAGAAGTGGCTATTCCCCCCGCGTTCCACCGGAAATTCGCGGCTGCCGAATGGCGGAATCAAAACGTCGTAGGCCAGAGAACAGAGTGGAACCAGTTCGGGTGTCCGTAGCGAGTCCGGAACCGAAACCAGAGTGCCGGAGGAGTAGCACAACGAAGCCTTCGCCGCGCGTTCCGACGTGTTGATTAGCGAGATCTCTTCACCGCTCTCACCGCCGCGAATATCGCCGGTAAACCAGGGATTGCGAGTCGGATACGCCACCACGCGAGGCGCGCTGCGCAGTTCATTCCCGGCGACGCATTCGGTTTTTCCGCTCACGGCAATTACCGGATCGGATCCTGCCGGGACATGCTCGTGGACCTTCACCCACGCACCGGTTGTAGTTTCATCAAAATCGGGCCGATAGCTCATCCGCTCCCCGGGTTGTAGGTGTATACCGACGCCCTGGCCAGCGGCGAGCGCCACTAGGGCGCCGCTGCTCTTGTGAGCTTCCACTTCCGCGATCACCGGCCGTTCCCCGAGGTTCATCAGGTCGACATTAGACCAGCACGATGGACCATGGCCTAAAGCAGGCAGGACGGTGTCCACAAAACGGCCCGGCTGCCCGGCG
>JBEKUT010000229.1:0-10943 GCA_049514735.1 Bryobacteraceae bacterium | reverse complement strand
CCGGTCTGTGAATTTATCGGCAGTTGCGCTCCGTTACCGTCGCGGCTCGGCAGCTCCGTCCAACCGTTTCAGAGCGTTACTGAGCCGCGCGCGTCAGCGAGCGTAACGAATGCCGGGATTATTTCACGGACGCTTCCGGTCACGGCTCGGAATGAAGCGCTCGCTCGCAGAGTGAGTGACGCGGTTCTTTCATGTCGTTGCTAAACTGTATTCGAATTCGTAGGAGTGCTTGCCGGCCTCGATTTGAATCGCGATCCGGCCGGAGATTCCTTCCAATTCACCGCTGCCGGAGTCGGGCACCACGGAGATCGTCAATTGCGGTTCGCCGCGGGTCATGATGCCGCTGTGCTGCAGCGTGAACGATCCGGGACGGCCGTGCAGCGATCCTGTAACGCGTTCGATGGCGACGTAACCGGCCGAGCCTTGAATGGATGTCCGTGCCGTTAGCATCTGACCCCAACTTGTGGCCTCGAGATCGCCTTGAAAGGTCTTTTCGATGGCGAGCCGGCCAAGCGTCGGATCGGCGCCAGTCTCCGCTTCTTGCGGCGTCAGCTTCACTTCAAAAGTACCTGTCGCGCGATTTGCCATGCGTCAGGTATGGTAACTCGCTACAATTCGCGCATGCGACTCGCTACGTTTGCGTTTCTTCTTTGTGTTTCGGCCGCGGCCCAGGAGCCGGGCTTCCGGCCGCTTTTCGACGGCAAGACTCTCGACGGATGGACCGGCGATCCACGATTATGGACGGTGCGCGGCGGCGAGATTGTGGGATCGACCGAAGGCGTCACGCTGACTCATAATTCGTTTCTCATCACGACGCGCGATTACTCGAACTTCATTCTGAAAACCGAAGTGAAGCTGCGCAATCACAACAGCGGCATTCAGTTCCGCAGCGAGGCGCTGCCCGCATGGGTGGTTCGCGGGCTGCAGGCCGATATGGCCGAGGGCAATTGGTGGGGATCCATTTACGACGAGAAGGGCACGCGTGGGACGATCGTCAATGGCTGGAAAGGCAAGGCGGAAACCGTGGTGAAGCCGCACGATTGGAACGAATATGAGGTCATGTGCGACGGCGATTTCATTCAATTGAAAGTCAATGGTCTGGTAACTGCCGAGTTACACGATGCGTCGAAGCTGAGTGGCGTAATTGCGCTGCAATTACACATGGGACAGCCGATGCAGGTTGAGTTTCGAAATATACAAATCAAGGAACTGAAGAAGTGAAGGCTCTGGCCTTGGGTCTGTTGTTGACGGCAGGTTTGTCCGCGCAGCATTTGGGATACGGGATCGTGGGTGGTGTGCCGTTCGACGATGTGCTCTCGGGTAGCAGCATCGGAACGATCGCGGAGAGCGGTAAGTATGCGATCGGACCGATGGTGGAATTGCGGTTGCCGATCGTCTCTGTTGAAGCCGACGCCTTGTATCACGGCGATTCGTACGCTCTGCAATCGAACGGGGTGCCGACCACCGGGAGCGGAAGCACCTGGCAATTTCCGATCGTTGGGAAAGTGAAGATGCCCGTGGCGCCTATTATCAAACCATACGCGGAGGCGGGGGTCGCGTTTCGTACGTTTAACAGCTCGTCGTTCCAAATCGATTCGAATTCGAAAAAGGGATTCGTGTTGGGCGTGGGCATCGACATCCATGCCGTGATCCTTCAAATCACGCCGGAACTGCGCTATACGCGTTGGGGCAGCCGGAGCGGGCCCTTGCTCCAGGCAAACCAGAACCAGTTTGAGTTTCTGGTTGGCATCTCGCGTTAACGCATAATGTAATATTGCGATTCGCTCTCTTCGGGGCACGCTCGACCCCATTAATTCCGCTCATCTGAGCGTGGCCGGCGTGGCTGCCGAAACGTTTTCGCTCGATCGCGTGCTGTTCGTGCCGGCACCCACGCTACGTCGAACTTCGTGGAACAGGTTCGATGTTGGTGAGGCTCAACAGCGCCTCTCGCAGTACATGATCGGTTCTCTCTGATGGCGATCGCCGATCGTAACGTCAACGGAAAGACAGCACAGCGAAACGCAACGGTTGTGAAGCCGAGTAAAGTAGTTCTGAACTCAGTGCGACTTCAACAGAGCTATTCAAAATGCGGGACCTGATTACTAGTACTTTAACAAAGCATCGGTGGAACGCATGCGACTCAACCACCCACGGGGGGCGTGTGGTCCTTGCGATGCAAGTGGGAGTCGCATCGGCTTATCTCTCGAGTGTCTCCTCCCGGCGGACCGGAACATTCCCAGCGTGCCTCCGAAGTAAAGTTCGCCCAACTAGTGGAACGTCGCCGTGTAAGTGGCCGTCGCAGGCGAAACTGTAATAGTATGCGAGACCGCCCCGCCGTCCGACCATTTCTGGAATTTGAGCGAACCCTGCGGCGTCGGCGCCGCAATGGTATGTGTAGCGCCAACATTCCACGTAAAAGTGTGCGGGCCTTTTACCGACGAGCCATCCACGGTGACAAGCAGATTCGCCGGCGACGTTGTCACTGTCACTTGCACGGTTCGAATAATAGTGGTCGGATCGGTAGCAGTATCGTTTGAAGTGTTGAGCTCACCGCCGCCGGATACGCGCGCTGTGTTCGTGACACTGGGCTGCGCGTTGCCGGCCAGCACCGTCAGCGTGATCGCCGGATAGCTAGCGTTCGACGCCAGTACACTGGAGCTCGTACAAGTGAGTGTGCTCGTTTTGCATGTCCATCCCGTGCCCGACATAGACAACACCGCCAATCCTGACGGTAGCGTGTCTGTCACCGTGACGGTCCCCGCCGTGGGTCCGGCGCCCGCATTGCTGGCCGTAATCGTGTAGGTACCGGATTGCCCTTCCACAAACGATCCCGAGTGAGTCTTGGTAATGGTCAGATCCGCAACTTGGATGATAGGCGTGGCCAAACTCGCGGTGTCGTTATTGAGGTGCACGTCGCCGCCGCCGGAAACGGTCACTGTATTGGCGATCGAAGGTGCTGCGTTCGCCGCCACATTCATCGTGAGCGTAAACACCGCGTTCGCGCCGCCCGCCAGCGAGTTCGAAGTCGAGCAGGTCAAAGTGCCAACGGTACAGGTCCAGCCCGATGGACCCGAGAGCCCCGTCGCCGTCAGACCAGCCGGTAGCGTGTCCACCCATTGCAGCGCCCCGCTGGTCGCCGCCTGGCCCAGGTTCGTCACCGTGATTGTGTAAGTATCGCCGGTGTCGCCTTGCCGGAAGTTTCCATTGTACATTTCAGCGATGGCCGGGTCGGGACCGGTCTCGAAATTGGCCGTCACAGTCATGGGTCCGGTCATGTTCACGTTCTGCGGATTCGTTGTGCCAGTCAGTCCGCCGGAGAAGCCCGTAAATACGTAGGTCGAGTTCGCCGACGCGCTCACTGAGACACTGTCGCTTGTATTGACATACTCAGTGGCAGGTGAGATCGTGCCCTCACCCGATGGCGACACCGCCGTCGTCAGTAGATACTGCGTCTGGAAATTCGCCGTGTAGGTGGTGGCTGTCGACGGCGTTGTCACGCTGTGCGAAATCGCCCCCGCGTCGCTCCAGTTCAGCCACGCATATTGAACGCCGGCGCTGCCGCTTTGCGGAGTGCTGGCCGCGATAGTGTGGCTGCTACCCGCGAGCCACGTAAACGTCTGCGACCCGGTAAACGGAGTGCCGTTATCCACGGCGACGGCAGGTCCGCTTAAATCGCTCGCCACCGTAATCGTCGCGAATTGGAGAATATTGGTCTGATCCGACGCCGAATTATTGGCCAGATTGGTGTCGCCTCCACCAGAGACCGTGGCCGTATTCGTCACGGAAGACGCGGCGTTCTGGGCGACATTCACCGTCACCGGAATCGGCCGATAGCTGCTATTTGCGGCCAGTAGATCGCTGCGCATGCATGTCACGGTCTGGCCCGCGATCCCGCAACTCCATCCGCCGGCAAGTCCCGTAGGACCAGTCGGCGTCAG
The DNA here is from genome assembly GCA_049514735.1 of Bryobacteraceae bacterium. Lineage (GTDB taxonomy): Bacteria > Acidobacteriota > Terriglobia > Bryobacterales > Bryobacteraceae > JAICMB01. The sequence continues at coordinate 7,005 of JBEKUT010000229.1, read as the reverse complement.
ACCCGCCGGCAGGGAATCCGAAACGGTCACAATGCTCCCGTCTGTCGGACCGCTCCCTACGTTCTGCACAGTGATTGTATAGCTATCGCCAATGTCGCCAGGCGCGAAGTTGCCCGTGTGCGATTTGCCGATCGTCAAGTCGGCTCCGGCGGTGATATTCGCGGCCTGGCATTCATGGCAGATGCCGAAACTACCATCCGCCTCAATGAAGTTGCAGTAACTCGTCAACTTAAAATTTTCGCTGGGGCTTAGCACAGCATTTTCAAATGCAATTTCGGCCATTCGATAAGAGCCGGAAGGAGTAGCTTCTGGCGTTGCCAGCCAAGCCCGCAGACCAGGGGCCAGAGCGCCGTCACCTGTGGCCGGAAACGGGTTACCGCCGTTGCCCGCGTCGCAGTAGCTCCCCCCATTATTTAGGCTGGGGAGCGTCGCAACGAGTTCCACCACGATGGACGTAGGAACATCGAGAGCTATCGTGTTGGCTGGACGAGTTCGACGCGCCCCCCCCACCGCTCCGGCGATGGGCGTGGGATCGCCGAACGAGAGCAAGTCCCGCTGAGCCGAGAACGAGTTCAGGCTGTTAGGCGTCACTTGACACGCGCAGCAGGAAATTAGCTCTTCAGCGGGGTCGAAAGCGTAAACGTTGACGCAGATATTACCGGCCGGCTCAAGTCCGTTAACGACGCCCGCGTTGGTGAAGTTGATTACAGAATCGCCCACGTTGAGGTTAGACGCATGGGCGACTTGAAAGACGTCGGGAGTGGGCGACTGAGCGAATGCGACATATGAAACAGCAAATGCCGCGAGAGCAAGAACGCGAAGACGCATGTGACACAAGCCTCCGCAAGAACGTTATCATCAAGGAATACTAGTAACAATTATCTGGATGGTCTAGCCTGAATGGTTGGACGATGATTTCACAACACATTATATTTGAGCTATGTGACGGGACATTTTCGAAGGGCCTCTGCGAAATTTTGGCGCAGTAGAAAATAAATTCTACCGTCGTACGCCTGAGTTCGGCGCGAGAGAGCCGGCGTGAATGGCCGGCTCGATCTGGCGATGTCGGCCATGCCCGCGGGCATTGTGGAGGCCCCCTGAACGCTGTCCCCGGATCGACGCGATGAGTCTTGCGGGATGCGATGCTGCCGCGCTCGAAGCGCTTGGTCTATCGACAAACCCACGCGCGGGTTACAATATCGAGGTGTAAGGTTTCACCTTCGAAAAGGGAGAACATGACCGGCACTCAACTCTACATCGCGATCGGGTTACCCACCATTGCGGTTTTAACCAGCCTGGTGATCGGCTTGGTACAGATTTCCGGCATCCGCGAGGATATGCGCGGAATGCGCGGGGATGTGAACCAGGATCTGCACGCGATGCGCGCGGATATGAACCAGGATCTGCATGGACTGCGGGCGGACATCAACGTTAAGTTCGAAGCACTCAACCAACGTTTCGATGACATGCGCGATCTGTGGCGCGCGGAACTGCATCGGGTCGAAGAAGTGCTCGATGCCCGGCTGAAGCATATGGAAGAGCGGTAGGAGCCCACTGCGGGGCGGACAGCCGTCCCGTTTTTCACGATGACGTTGCACGTCTCCATCACTCGCGAGCGCTCCACCGATAGCCATCTCCAGGCGCGTTTTCGCGCCACCGTCCACACGAAACCGGGAAAGCGTCCGGTGTTCATGACGGCCAGCAAACTGGGATCCGTCACGCTGGCAAAACGTGAAGCGGAGCGCGTCCTGGGCGATCTCGAGTGGTCTGAACCTGCGCCAGAGTCGGGCTGGAATGACGACACGCGGCTGGTGGCCGCCATTGAATGGGAGTGACTACCTTGGCTCAATCGCGCGCCCGGGTACGGGCGAATCGCAAGAACGGGAAACTCGGCGGCCGTCCCGCGGTCAAGCTGCGCAAGGGAGAAACGAAAACGAAATGAACCTCGACGAACGCCTGGAAGCCCTCACCATGAGCCTCGAATTGATGCTGCGCGAAACGGGGGCAGCACAGCAAGCAAATTGAGGAGCACAGCAAGCAAATTGGGCAATTGCTGGTAAACGCGAAACTGGATGCCGAGAACATTCGGGCTTTGGCCCGGATCGCGGACATGCACGGCCGGCGGCGCAGCAAACTCGAAGGCGAATGATGCGAGACAAACGGGCGCGGGTGGCAACTAACTCTGTAGTGCGAGTTGCCATCTGCGCCCACGACAGTGAGTACGTCGATGCCGTTAAGGTAGTCTCCTGCAATTCGGCTTGCTCCCGGCGCGAAGAAAGCGGCTCTTGCTCGCCCGGAATAACTTCACAACTACTTCTTCGTTGCGCCCAAACCGCCAGCGGCGCATGACCGGCAAATACCGAAGCCGCTACCATTTGCCTGGATGAAGTTGCAGTAGCCGGTCAACTTTGCATTTTCGCTTGGGCTCAGCACGGTTTTCTGAAATGCATTCTCGGTCACTTGATAGCCGCCGGAGGGAGTCGCATGAATCGTCGCTAGCCATGCGCGCAGACCCGGGGCCTAGGAGCCGTCACCTGTAGCCGGAAACCTGACACCATTGTCGCCCGCATTGCACCGGACCACGACGCTTGGGTTGGCGAGCGTCGCCACGAGTTTGATCACCATGGAAGTAGGAATCCCGCCCGGACTTAACGTGCTGAGGACCAGATCCCGCTGAGCGGAGAGCGAGTTGAGGCCGTTGGGAGTTACAAGGCAAGAGCAGCAACCAATAAGTTCTTCAGCGGAGTCGAAACCGTGGACGTTGACACAGATGTCGCCTGCTGGGTCATTTCCGCTAACAGTACCAGCATTTGTCATGTTGATGACAGAATCGCCAACGTCAAGGTGAGACAAATAGGCGGCTTGAAACGCGTCGGGAGCAGGCGATTGAGCGTACCCGACAGATGAAAAGCCAAGTGCCGCAAGAGCCAGAATGCGATGATGCATGTGGCCGAAGCCCCAGCAAAGACAATAACATCAGGGAGTGCTAGTAACAATTATCTATATGGTCTAACCTAAATGGCTTAACGGCGAATTGGAAACACATTATATTTGAGCTAGGTGGCAAAAGTGGCAAAAGATTTTCGAACAGCGCCTGAGCGATTTGGCGCAGCAGCAAATCAATTCACTGCAATGCCGCGAGGATCCGCCTCGCCTTACTGGCTGGCCAGTCGCTCATCCGGAATCGTGAACGACACGCCTCTAGGGCAGACGACGGAAATTCCCCGTAGGCGATGCGGCCGGCAATAACCTCTATTGCCAAGCGCTCAGCACTGCAAATCGCTTCGTCCCGCGTCTTGCCGTAACACATCACGCCAGGAAGCTCAAGAACTTCCGCGATCCAGCGCCCGTCTTCCTCCCGATCTAGGTCGATCGTCAAATTCGCCAATCTATCATACTCCGCATTATCGCCTACTCAACCACGAATTGACCGGCCAGGGCAACTCATCTCAAATCCATTATCCAGTGCAATCGATCTTCGACAATTCACAAACCGGCCCTTCCATTCCGCCCCAACACCGCCTTTAGCCACGGCGGTCTTCAAGCTTGTATATGAGGCCGGCTCAACTCGCCCGAAATTATCGTGAGGGAGCCCTTTCGTAAATATGCTGCCCTGTCGGGATAGCGCCCGTCATCGCCATTGTTAACGTTCTTCGCGGGCGGAACAGAAGGTCGTCAGTCGCTTCCCCGGCGCGCATATTCAACGCTTCGCTCAACCGCTTGTCGCCTATCCCAGGCGGCACCTTGGATCCGGCATCATGCGGACTCAAGACGATGCAGAAGCTGCGGACGCCGATTAATTTGCTCCTGCCGCAAGGGCCGCAACCCCGTTCACTTAACCGAAGAAATGCCGCCGGTTCGGGCCCTGTGGCGGCTTCCCGGTGGAAGTGCTGTCGATCTTCATGATTCTATGTCGCCACGAGGCATTTAATCTAGGATCGCGAAGTCGGCTTCCAGCCTGGGACATTGTAGAGCAATCGCCTCGAATTGCATCCAGGTTTTGTTCTACCTTCGCGCGAAATTGTACCAGTACTTAACAAAACATCGGCGGAAACGTATGGGACTCAACCACGCACGAGTGGCGCGTGATCCTTGCGATGCAAGACATCTTCGACAGCCTCGGGGTGCCTCTCGATTACGGCCAACAATATGCGCGCCGGTAATTCAGGTTCCCGCCGCCCCTGCTCCCAATTTCGGACCGAAGCAGGCGCAAAACCGAATCGCGCGGCAAATTCGTTCTGTGAAAGCTTCATGCTATCGCGAATTAGTCGCACGTCGACGTCCGGCACCGTGACCGTCCGAGCCCGAACACCTTCAGGCTTCTCTCCGCGCGTCCACGCCAGCGCTTCACGAGCCCCGGCGAGGATTTCGTCCGCAACACGTGGTCTCTTGCTCTTCGCCATAACTATCCTCTTTCCCTTGCCGCTTCAGAAAACACACGTTTTTATCACGCTCTTGAGGGCATTCTGTTCGAAGCCGGTCAGGTTGTCCTTACGGCCCTTTTGATAAACAGCGAACAAGAACAATGGCATTCATTTGCTATGGAAGAAATAGATCACGCGAACGCTGCCGCTCTTGCCACGCCCTCGCAGCGCCCAGCGCAGCTTCCGCGCACCGCCCGTTCCCGGCATCACGTCGCCCGCGTCGGGATGCGTTGCAACGTGCCAGATCATAGCGTCCTTCTCTTCAGCGGTATGGAGCCCTGCCGCGCCCTTAAGAAACGCCCGCGTTTCTACGATGGTAATGGGCGTCTCCATCGGCTATGGTACGCCAATGGCGCACTAATTGTCAAGGATCCAGTGCAATCAATCTTCGACAATTCACAAACCGGCCTTTTCCCTTCCGCACCAACGCCTTGGCCTCAAAACCCGACCGCCCCCGACTCACGGCTCCGCCCCCACCCACCCTAATAATGTAATCGAGAGAAAACAACTCCGAAAGCGGCCAACAAAACACTGTGGAGGCAGACCCCACAATCCAGCCTCCGCATCGCCTTCACGGCAACACTAACCACTAACTATGCAACAACTTAACTCTGTATGCCGGTCTTCAGCAAAACGTCGAATCCAGCTTTCCACCTATTCGTTCTAAGGCTCTTTAGAGCTGACGGTCTATGGTACTTCTGTGTTTGTTCCGGTAAGCTACGCGTGGTATACGAGAATCAACCCGCAAACGCGATAGTTTCAGGGTCTTTGCGCCGCGCCGATGCTATCTTCTATTCGCATAAGGATCACCACAGCCATCCTTGGATTCGCGACCCTCCTGCACGGCGGGGTTGTTTACACCGCCGCGTCCGGCGACGCTGTCGTGCCGAATCAATATATCGTCCGGCTCAAGCCCGGCGTCGATCCGTCCCTCATCACGGCCCACATTCCCGGCGCCACCGTTCAATCGCTGCTAAACCTCAACTTACACGTCGTCACCCTGCCGCGCCCGCTACCCGGCGCATCCATTATTAACTTGGGAGCCGATCCGCTGGTCCAATATGTCGAGCCCAACCACATCCGCACGCTCGACATCGCTACCCCCAACGACCCTCAATATTCGTCGCAATGGGCGCTTCCGGTTATCGAGGCTTATCAGGCGTGGGGCGTTTTGTCGGATCCCTACCTGACCGCCGCCACAGCCAGCCCATCGCGGCTGACCGTCGTCGTCATCGACACCGGCGCGGATTGCACCCATCCCGACTTCATGAATACGGGTGGAACTTCGACAGACTCTGCCTACGGCGGCCAGCTTTCTTTCGCCCAGAGCCAGGCTCTTGTCCCCACCACCATCAATCCCGCGGCTTGTCCCTGGCAGGACGACTTCGGTCACGGAACACACGTCACGGGAATTGTCGGCGCCGCCACCAACAACCTAACCGGTGTTGCTGGATTGGGGTACATGCTGCAGGTTGCCGAGTACAAGGGGCTAAGTTCGGCCGGCTCGGGCGACGACGGCCTCCTGGCCAACGCCATCATGGCCGCGGCCGATGCGGGCATTCCCATCGTCTCGGCGAGTTGGGGATCGTCGGGTTACTCGCAGGCCATGCAGGATGCCATCACGTATGCGTGGCAGCGCAACACCCTGGTTTTCGCTGCCGCGGGAAACAACGCCAGCCCCTCCCTGTTTTTTCCGGCCGACGCGGCTTACGCGATTGGCGTGGCCGCCACCGATGGTTCGAACAATCCCGCCAATTTCTCCAACTATGGCGATCATATCCGCGTCGCGGCGCCCGGCGTGTCCATCCTCTCGACCATGCCGACGTACCCGAACCCCATGACGTTCACGAATTACACCACCCTCAGTGGAACGTCCATGTCGACCCCATTCGTGGCCGCCCTCGCGGGTCTCATCTGGAGTCAGACGCCCGGAACTTCCGGCGCCGCTGTCCTTCAGCGCATCCAGCAATCGGCCGTTTCGAACAACGTAAATGGAGGATGGGGTCCCACCACCGGATACGGCGTCATCAATGCTTACAACGCAGTCAGCGGCACTCTTCGAACCGCCACTCTGGGCGCTTTGACCGGCCAGATCACCGATGCCAACGGCAATCTGATCTCCGCGCAAATCACCGCCGGCAGCCAAAGCGTCACCTCCGATGCAACAGGCCTGTATCGCATACCTGCTCTTACCGCGGGGACCTACACCGTCACCGTTTCCACAATCGGCTACCCCACGCTCACTCTCTCCGCCACTATCGCGCCAGGAGCCGACACCATCTTGCCGATCCTACTCGGAAACACCTACGGCGAATTCACCGGAACGGTGACAAACGGCGGCACTGCCATCCCCGGCGCCATCGTTCAGGCGATCTCGAACGGCCTGATCGTGGCGACAGCAGTTGCGGATCAAAATGGGAATTATAATCTCTGGGTCACTCCTCCCGGGACATACAACCTGCAAGCGTCGGCATTGCTTTCGAACAATATCGTGGTGACAGGCGTCACGGTCGCCGCCAACAGTTCCACAACCGTGAATCTTAGCGGCGCCGTACCGGTCGTCGTAACTTCCTCGCCCACC
>JBEKUT010000228.1:0-10965 GCA_049514735.1 Bryobacteraceae bacterium | reverse complement strand
CTTCACATTCCGTTGTGTTGAACAACTGGGGGAAATAGTCGGCCAGGTACGGATGAATACGGCGGGCTTCGCTTGGCCACACGTCGCCCCGGCAACCGAATTCCAGCCGCACGATGGGGCGCAGATACCGCGGACCTCCGTTGGCCACGCGGAGTGCCCGCGGGTAGGCGAACAGCAAGCACTGTGCGTCTGCGGGGTCGGGATCGAGCATCCATCCCGCATCGCCAAGTTCCCGCCGGAACCTGGCTTCAATGGCTGGCCGAACCTGGTCCCGCACGGTTTCGGCACAGCGGGTGCGGAGTAGATCGAGTGAGCGTTTCTTCTGTTTGCTGCCGGTCTGCCCGGCGGGATCGTCTGGGCCCGCGAAACCAAGGCTATGCCGGTCGAGGACCAAGTCCACGTCTTCCGAGAAACGCTGGATCAGACCGTACGCTTTCGAAAGCGAGGTGCCCCCTTTGAATAACGGCGCCGGGAACCCCGCGATTGAAAATATCTGAAGCAACGTCCAACATACCCAGAAATCTTTTTCAACAACGATCGCGGCGCCCAGGCCCATGCGGATCGCGGTCTGCTCGAAGGCTAGCGCCCTGTCGTCGGCGGAAAGCAATGCGACCCGATTCACGAGCTAATTCGCAATCGCCCCGATCAGCGGCTGCAACGCCGACGGGGCTTTTGCGCTTAACCGCTGCAGGTCTTTCTTTACTGAGGTGTCAAGGCTATCGCGCAACTGCCGGACGGCCGCATCGCGTTGGGAGCTGTGCCGGACCGCCCGCAGCGCCTGATAAGCGACTCCCGCCGGACGCCCGGTGCCGAGCATCGTACGCGGCGAGGCATGCTTGAATTGCAGGACCTGGTTGCCGACCTTCAGTGTCCGCGATCTACCATCGGTAAGGTATACGAGTTTTGCGGGAACTTGCGTCGACAGCCCCAACAGGTTTGCGGCGTGAGCAGGCGTAATCTGCAGCCGCTCGCCGGAGGACTCCGCCACGGCTTGCGCGACGCGATCGGGATTGGGAGCCAAAAGCCCCAGGATCGGGTGGACGGCCGGAAGATCGTACACGCCGCGCGTTAAGCGCCGGATGCTGCCTTGCCGCGCGAGCCGGTGCAGCGCCTGATCGACTGCGGCGCGAGTACCCAGATCGAGCAGTTGAGCGGGTGCAAACACCCATCCCTTGCCATGGCCGCGCGCTCGATTCAGAATTTTGTCGGCGACATTCACGTCAGAAATATCATAGCATATTTCTGACGCGGCGATGAACGAATATTTACGCATACGATTGAAATAAAATGGCTAATGGATCTCCGGTGGCGCGGGCAGGTTGGCTGGCAACACCGATGGCCTCGCAACCTTTCCCGAAACCGCTTCCCCAATCGAAACGTGATAAGTATCCAGAATCGTCCCCAGTGTTTGCTCCAGCGTCACCCGCGCATTGCTGTAGCTGACCAGCGCCGAAAGCTCCGTCGTCTTGGCCAAATCGAGTTCTCTTTGCTGCACGATCACGTTGTAGGGAATCGAGGCGCCAAGCGAATACTTGCGCTGCTCGGCGTCGAGCAGTTGCTGGTCGAGAATCCGGTTGTGAACCGCCGCCTGATAGCGCGCCCGCGCCTGCCGTATCGCGACCACGGAATTCATCACGTCCACCTGGACCTGATTGGCGTCCTTCTGGTTCTGAAGCTCGGTTTGGCGCAGCGTAAGCTGATCCACCGCGTAATCTGCCTGGGCTTGCTCATTCAGAATGGGAGCCTGATAAAAAATGCCGCCGTGATACGCCGGGAAGTCGTTCCGCACGATCTGACCGAGCGCGGTTCCAATATTGCCGACGAAGTACGGATCGGGCAGCTCAGTGCCCTCCGGAGTCACGATGGTGTGGCCCACGCCCGACAAGCCCTTTTGAGTATCGCCGGCAAATCCAATCAGATTCGGCAGCAAGCCGTTCCTGGTTCCCAACGCCGATATCTGCGATGACTGAAAATTAAATTTTTCAGTTGCCAGATCGCTCCTCTTTGCCAGCGCCTGCTTCACTAGATCGCCCACTGGAGGAAACTCATCCCGATCGGGAATTTCGATACGATCGAGCGGAACGATGCGGGCTGTTACCAGCACCGGATCGGTGCCCCCGGTGCGGCTCAAGACGCTCTTCAGTTGGATTTCCTGCTGGAAAAGAGTCGTCTGTGAAACCACCAGGTCCTGCTCCGCGGAGGCGACTGACGCTTCCGCGGTCGTCAAATCCAACTGCGCCAGCGATCCAATACGAACCTGTTCTTTGTTATCCGAATAAAGCTTTTGTGCAGCTTCGAGCGCGGTCTTTTTCGAACTGACGTCGTCGTAGTCCGCTACCAGGCCGTAATAAAGATTCAGAACGTTGGCGACCACGGAGATGACCTGCGATTTGAACACCAGATCCGAAGTCCTCAGATTGAGCTTGGCAACCGCGATATTGCGGTAGCCGACGGCGATGCCGAAACCTCTGAGAAGATTGTGCTGGAACGAGATAGAAAAAGTGGGGGCCGAAGAAGGATTCAAAATATCGGTGGGAGCATTCTCTTTCAGATAATTATCGGTGAAGCTTACCGACGCGCTTCCGCCGGTAACGAAACCCTGTTGATAAGAGAAGTTCTGGGCACGCGTATCGTCTACTAAGAACGGGGTCAGGCTCTGCGTAATGTTCGGCTGCGGCGCAGTGGTGTGGCTGAAGACGCTGCTTTCCTGAATAATGGGATCGTAAGTTTGGGTCTGCGGGCCGATCTGCGACACAGTTGCATTCGTCGTATTGTTACCCACCCCGGCGGAGCCGGTGGTGCTGATCCCGGCCGCTGCCTGGCTACCCGCGACGCCTTGTCCCGACGCCACCTGCCCCACCTGCGACGCTCCGCTCGGTACGCCAGGAAGGGCGCCGCCGGCTTTAAATCGCTCCAGATTCCATTGCGCGATTATGGGGTTGTAGCGCGCCACCTCGATATCGATGTTGTTTTCGAGCGCCAGCGCGATGGCGTCCTGCACGGTTAAGTACAGAACGCCCGCACGAACTAAATCGCGAACGCGCGCCGAATTCTGCAGACGCGATGGCGGGACCGTGGTGGGCAAGTACGGCCGGATCACGATATTCGCATTAGGCCGCTGCGGAACGATGCTACTCTCCTGCGCCGATACTATTGTCATGCAACACAGGGCGCAAACAATCTGACGCCACGTCATTGCTTTGTCTCCGTGGCCGGCAGATTCTCAGGTAGCGTCGATGGCCGCGCGATGCGCCCCTGCATCGCCTCCTGAATCGAAATATGATTCACTTCGAGCGTGGCGCCGACCGCCGAATCGAAATTGATTTTGGCGTGGGTGTAGTTCGCCATCGCCTGCACTTCCAGGCTCTGCGCATTGGCCAGGTCGCGTTGGTCCTGCACTACCTGGTATGCGGTGCTCGCGCCCAGGCCAAACTTCTTCTGATCCGCATCCAGAGTCTGCAGTTGCAGCACGCGAGCCTTAACCGCCGAATCATAGCGCGCCCGCGCCTGCTGCAATCCGATAACGGCGTTCTGAACGTCGACACGCACGCTGTTAATACTCTTTTGAAGGCCGAGCTCACTCTGCCGTATCCCGAGCAGACTCGTCACGTAGTCCGATTGCGCGGCCCGGTTGCGCAGCGGAATGTTCAGCGAAATTCCAGCGGAGTAGTTGGGGAAATTGCGGCGGAAGACCTGTCCCAAAAGGTTTCCATACCCTCCCGCCAGATAACCCAATTCAGCCGCTTCCGCCGCGGGCAGCACCGAGGCGAAAGGCGTCAAGGTTCCGGTCAGACCGTTGTTCGTCAATTCGAAAAAGGCTTGCAGGGTGGGACGCAGCGAATTCCTGATGCCCACCAGGTTCAATTTGTTGCTATCGATATTGATGCGGTTCGTTTCTACTTCCACGCGCTTGGCCACCGCCTGGTTGAAGAGATCCTCTACCGGCGGTATTTCTTCCTGCGTGGGAACTTGAATCCTGTCGAGCGGCACGATATGCACCTCGGCAAGGTTGGCGTTAGCCACCCCATTGCGGCTCAGCGCGTTCTTCAGAATCGTCTCCTGCTGCAGGAGATTCGTTTGCGCCACTACCAGGTCCTGCTGGCTGGTATACAACTGCGCCTCGGCGCGTGTGATCTCGATCTCGGCGATCGCGCCGATCGACACCTGGCGTTTGTTGTCCTCCAGAAGTTGATTCGCCGTGGCCACTTCCTGCTTGCGGGAACGCACATCTTCATCGAAGCTCACCAAGTCCCAATACAGATTGAGAGCCGCTGAAATCGTGGTGATCAACTGCTGTTTGAACTGCAGGTCGGTAACTTTCAAATTGTTCTTCTGAACGCGTATATTGCGGTCGTTGACGGCCGCTCCGAATCCCTGGAGCAGGTTCTGCGTCACCTGCAAGTCCAGGTCTCCGGACGAATACGGATTGAGGATCAGAAGGTTGCTGTTGATGTGGAAGTAGTTGCTCGCATAGGTCAACTGCGCGGTCATGCCCCAATCCCAGCTCTGTGCATACTGAGCCTGATAGTTGCGGGTATTGTTCACCAGTTCGGGCGTTCCCGTAAGCTGCAAGTTGCTTTGCGGAGTGGTGGTGTGCCCGAAGTTCGCGAGAAATGAAACCGTGGGATCGAAGGTCGGAATCGCGGGCCCCAACTGTGTGAGTACGCCGCCGCTGGAGCTTACGCCGTTGCCACCGGTAACGGTGGTACCAGTGGATGTCAGACTGACGCCCGTCAGACTCACGCTGGTTGGCCCCTGCGCCACGCCGACTCCAACACTACGCAGCAAGCCGCCTGACTTAGCGCGCTTCAAAACCTCGCGGGCGAGCAGAGGCCCATAGCGCTGGACTTCGATATCGATATTATTCTCGACCGTCAGAGCCACCACATCCGGCGCCGTCAGATACAAATTGCCGGCCCGAATCAGTTGCTCGAGCCGCGGCGAGTTCTGTAAATTAATAGGCGGGACATCGCGGGCTTGATAGGGATGCGTCAGCCATCCCAGCTTGCCCTTCGGCGGATCGATTCTGATTGCATTCTGTGCCGCGCCAGGACCGGCCAGCATAAGGGAGGCGCACAACAGGGATAGAAGTCCTTGTATTCTTCTCATTATTGGAATCCGGGCCCATCTGATAGGAGAACGGCCGAGACGCGCCGTAAGTTCCGTGGAAATGTTCGCCGGGAGCATCTCCTTTTTTAGTTCAACGCCTGGTCCAGGTCGAAGACGATATCTTCAACCGCTTCAATACCGGCGCAGAGGCGGACCACGCCGTCGTTGATTCCGAGCCGGGCACGCTGCTTCGGCGATATGTCGCGATGCGACGCGATGGCGGGATAGAGTACCAGGCTGTGAACGTCGCCGAGCGAAGTCCCGCGCACGACCAGGTTCAAGCGATCCATGAATCGGAAGACATCTTCCTTCCGCCCGCCCTGAATCTCAAATGTCACGATCGCGCCATAGGGGCCATTGGGCAGCAGACGCTGGATGACCCCCGCGTCGGGATGCTTGGAATCGGCGAGATAATGCACTTTCGAGACGCCGGGGTGCGTAGCCAGCCAACTCGCGATGCGGCAAGCGTTCGAGCATTGCCGCTCCATGCGGAGCGCAAATGTCTTAATGCCGCGCATGGTCAGGTAGGCTTCAAACGGCCCGAGCACCGGCCCGATGGTCCGCGACATGGTACGAAGCACGTTGGTGTGTTCTTCATCGGCCACGATGATCCCGCCGAGTACGTCGCCATGTCCCGCTAAAAACTTGGTCACGCTGTGGACCACGATGTGCGCTCCCATTTCGAGCGGGCGAATCATCAGGGGCGTCGCAAACGTGTTGTCTACAACCAGTGCCGCGCCGTTGGCCCGCGCGAGCGCCGCAACACGGTCGATCTCGCCCACACGCAACAGCGGGTTCGAGATGGTCTCCATCAGAATGCAGCCGGGCTTCTGTTCGGCGATCTTCGCTTCCACCGCGGCCAGGTCGCAGATATCGACGAATGAAACATCGATGCCCAGCGGCTCCAGAACATTATTGAGCAAAGCCGTGGAAGCGCCGTACAGCGCGTTCGATGCCAGCACCGCTTTGTTCCGGTCCGTCAGCGCGCCTAGGATAGCCATATGGACGGCCGTCATACCCGAAGCGCACGCCAGAGCGCCGTGCCCATTTTCGAGCGTCGTCATCAGCTCTTCGAGCGCAACCGTAGTGGGATTGTCGTAACGCGCGTACGAGAAGCCTTCTTCTTCGCGTCCCATGACGCGATCGAGCTGCGCGGTGCTTTCGTAGAGATACGTGGTGGCGCCGTAAATCGGCGTCGTCACCGGAATCGAAGCAGCGGGCTTTTTGCGATCGCCCGCGTGGACGGCCTTTGTCTCTATTTTCATTTCCGTTTCCAGCGCGTGCCTTCTTTGGTGTCCTCCAGGATCACGCCGGCTTCCAGAAGCTGCTTACGGATCTCGTCGGAACGCGCGAAATTTTTGGCCTTCTTGGCCTGCACTCTCTCTTCGATCAGTTTCTCCACTTCGGCTTCCGGCAACCCGCTCTCTTTCTGCGTGGGCCGGAGCACGTCGACAATGTCGTCGAAGCGAATAAAGAGATTCAAGGCGCTGGGGAGATTGCCCGCGAGAAAATCGCCATTATCCATCGACGTGTTGACGTCGCGCACGTATTCGAAGATCGCACCCAGCGCCTCGGCCGTGTTGAGATCGTCATCCAGGCTGTCCTCGAACTTCTGCAACGCCGTCTGCGTGCGGCCTTCGATCTGTTCATTTGAGCCGTCGGCGAACTTGTCCGTATCCAGGCGGAGTTTAAAGTTACGCAGCCGGTCGATCGACGTCGCCGCGGCCTGCAAACCGTCAAACGTGAAATTGAGTTTCTTGCGATAAGGAACCGACAGCAGCAGATACCGCACCGCTTCCGGCGCGTAGCCCATGGCGAGCAGGTCGCGCAGGGTATAAAAATTCCCCGCCGATTTGGCCATTTTCTGGGCGTCCACATTCAAAAACTCGGAATGCAGCCAGAAGCGCGCGAAGGGTTTTCCCGTGATCGCCTCCGATTGCGCGATCTCGTTTTCATGATGCGGGAAAATCAGGTCGACGCCGCCGCAGTGTATGTCGAGCGTTTCGCCGAGATACTTCATCGCCATCGCGGAACACTCGATATGCCAGCCGGGACGGCCCGGCCCGATGGGCGTGTCCCAGAACGGCTCGCCTTCTTTGGGGGCCTTCCATAATACGAAGTCGCGCGCGTCGGCCTTGTCGTATTCATCCACATCGACGCGAGCACCGGCCCGCACGCCGCTGAAATCGATATGCGAAAGCTTGCCGTATTCCGGAAATTTTCCGATCCGGTAATAGGTGGAGCCATCGCTGTTATACGTGAAGCCCTTTTCGCTTAGCTTCTGAACGGCGCGGACCATCTCATCGATATGTTCGGTCGCCTTCGACAGACGCTCCGGCCGCTCCAGGCGCAACGAAGCGGTGTCTTCGAGAAATGCCTGCGTGTATTGTTCGGTATATTCCTGGATGGTTTTGTGCTGCTCGCCGGCTTTTCGGATGATCTTGTCTTCCACGTCGGTGATGTTCATAACGTGGTCGAGTTGATAGCCGCGCGCGCGCAGCCAGCGCCTTAAAACGTCCTCAAACGTGAACGTTCTGAGGTTTCCGATGTGGGCGTAATTGTAGACCGTGGGGCCGCACGTATACATGCGCACGGTCTTGCCATCCAGAGGGACGAATTCTTCGACACTCTGGGTGAGGGTGTTATAAAAACGAAGGGCCAAAGCGTATGATAGCTCAGCCTTTACGTGGGGCAGCGTAGGGCAGGCCATCGCCTTTAGTGGCCTGCCTGTTCGTGAAGAAGGCAGACGACGAAAGGCGATCGTCTGCCCCACTCGTCACTGGATGGAGATGGGCCTGTCGAACACCACGTCGAACGTCGAGCCTTCCTTCAGCTCCACCTCCCGCCCGCGCGTCAACAAAACCGTGGCAAGCCCCGCCGCGCTACCCGCGCCCGCGCCGATGCCCGCGCCGCTCCAACTCCGGTCGGCAATCCCGCCGATGCTGGCCCCTGTCCCCGCGAGAATCGCGATCCGCGCCGCGTCCTGCATTTTAGAAGCGCCCTGCTTGATTTGATTCTCGTTCGTGAGGACCTTCTGGTCGGTCGCGTTCGAATCGACGGAGCTCAGATGCGGCGAGATCTTCACGGTCTGTCCGCCCGGTAGCGTCAGTGAATCGATATGCAGCCCAAGCTCGGCGCGCCCCGATACACGGCCGCTTCGGCGCGCATCGGAAACCACTCCGTTGACGTAACTTCCAACTGGCACGACGATGCGTCCTTCGGCCGCGATGGGACTGGCGGTCTGCATGTAGACCGTGTCGCCCGCCTGCGCGGTACGGGTGCTGACGGAGTTCACCATTCTCAAAAGCACGTGCGCGCCCTGAGGGATCTCCGCGGCCCAACCGGCGAGCGGCAACAAAATAAGACTACTCAGCCGGAATCTCGACGTCCTTCGCATGGCGCCACAACCTTTCAAGATCATAATAGTCGCGGGCCTTCGCCGAGAAAACGTGGATCAAGTAGTTCCCAAAATCCGCCAACACCCATTCGGCGGCGGCGAAGCCTTCGACGTTCATGGGATACTCGCCTTGCTTCTGAAGCTGAAGTCCGATCTCTTCTGTGATGGCCTGGATCTGGCGCGGATTCGCCCCCGTGCAAATTACGAAATAGTCGGCGAAGGAAGTGACCTCGCGCACATCCAGTACGCGAATGTTAGTAGCCTTCTTCGATTCTGCGGCTCGGACTGCCGTGAGCCATGGCGGGGTATCAGTCTGCGGGGCGGTTCGTTCCGGATCTAAAACGTGAGCGGCGTTACCTTGCTCTCGAATAAGATGTCTCCTGATTACGATGATACAATGGAAATGTCTTAATGCAGCATTTTTGTGCGGTATCCCTCCTCGCCTGTACTAGCCTTGCGCTCTCCCTTGGCGCCCAAAGCTTCGACGGTACTTTGAGTTATCAAATCAATGAAAGTGCGGCGACTAACTCAATCAGGCTAGCCCAGGACCAATTGCTGCGGATCAATTCGCTGGTCGAAATGGGAGCTCTTCCGCGCATCCGTCTGGAGCAGGCGCAGCGGGATCTCGCAGACGCCCAGGACGAAGTCATTTTGGAAGCCACGCTGTACGGAAAACTTCCGATATCGAGCCTTACCGAAGAGACGGCCAATAATATGATTGCGGCCGCCCAACGCCGCGTCGATCGTCAGAAACAGCGTATCGACGATGCGAACAAGCTGGTAGACGAAGGCATTATCGCGCGAAACTCGGTCAGCTCTTTGCAAGATGAGATGAACATGCGAACCATGTCCCTGAACCTGTCGCATTCGCGCGCGGACCTGATCGCCGAGATCGCCGCCATGGCCCGTACCGAACGCGCCATGGAAACTCTATCCACCGCGGAGGCGGGCGCGTTTGCCGGCGGAATGGAACATTACGAAGGCAACGGATTGTTCAATGAAGGCAAGGATCTGAAACCGATCGAAGCGGCCTTCACGCAAAAATTCGAGAAGCCGCTTCCGATCAGCGCCGACGGCGAAACCGATGTGCATCGTGCGCTCGGCTTCGACCACCGCGGCCGCGTGGATGTGGCCGTCAGTCCGGACCAGAAAGAAGGGCAGTGGTTGATGAGTTATCTGAAAGCGAAGAAAATCCCCTTCTACGCGTTCTCGCACGCGATTCCCGGCAAGGCGACCGGTGCGCATATTCACATCGGAACTGGCAGCACGCGGCTATTAACCGCGGACTAGCGGATGACCCCCGCCGCGCGCCGCATCTTTCTCTCAGAGCAGCAAATCCAGCAGCGTATTCGCGAGATGGGCGAGCAGATCTCGCAGGATTATCCCGAGGGTCCGCTCTACCTGGTTGCAATTCTCAAAGGCGCGTTTATGTTCCTGGCCGATTTGGCGCGCGCCATCAAGACGCCCACACGGATCGAGTTTATGGGCATCTCGAGCTACGGGCGCGGCAAGACGTCATCGGGTCAGGTCCGGGTGACCAAAGATCTCGATGTTTCCATTGAAAACCACGATGTGCTTATTGTCGAAGATATCGTGGATAGCGGCGTCACGCTGAGCTACCTGCAGAATGTGATGGAGCAGCGCAAACCCAGGTCTCTGCGCATCGCGACGCTTCTGGATAAACCCGAGCGCCGTCTGCGGCCGGTGAAGGTGTCGTATGTCGGATTCCAGATTCCCGACGAGTTTGTGATCGGCTACGGTTTGGATTACGCCGAAGACTATCGCAATTTGCGCGATATCTGCGTGCTCGAGCAACCACCGGTTTAGGTCCCCTACGGTTGTTTATCGAGCACCAGCCTGATAGTGTAAATCCCTCGGGGCGTCTGCATGTTCGTGATCGATACAAGAGTTTGTCCGTCAGGCAACAGCGACCAGGTTTCGCGGCTGATAACGTTTCCACCCTCCATCTGCCGGGTGGTGATCAAATTGAGTTCTCGTCCGTTCCATTGGCAAGTGGTTTTGGCTTCCCCGGTCGAACTGGCATTGGTGGTCTCCTTGCCGTCGGTACGCAGAACCACTTGAATGGTCCGCTCTCCCGTGTTCAGCACCTGGTGAACGCTCATCCGGATAGTGGGATCTTTATGGTCGATCTTGCGGTCGAATTGCGTGGGCTTGGGGATCTCCCCGAAGTCGCTTCTCGCCGCGTTCATTTTCCAGGAACCCGTGAAGTTCGGATGGTCGGCGGCGGTCAGCGCAAGAGCGCTAAGCGTGAGCAGAATTAGAAGGCGGCGCATCGTATCTGCCTATCTAATCGGCCGGAAAGCGGCGTCACGGTAGACTGGAAGCATGGCCAAACAGTACCCAGCAGCGCCCCCGATGTCGATTGACCCGAACAAAAAGTATACGGCGACTTTCGACACCACGAAAGGGAAGATCGTAGCCGATTTGTTCGCCAAGGA
>JBEKUT010000227.1:0-10967 GCA_049514735.1 Bryobacteraceae bacterium | reverse complement strand
CCGTCCGGCGGCGCGCCTGAGATGACGCCCTCACCCGTACCGTAGAACGTGATCGTCGACCCCGCCTTGGCCGGGTGACTGGTACCGTTCAGCGATCCATCCGGATTCTGGGCGATCAACGCTCCGGTGCCGGAGGCGTTCAGAGTAAATATGCCCGGCGAGAAAGGATCGATGCGATACTCCCCGGCGGAAAGAACCTGCCCAGTGGACGCTCGAATCACGTCGATCTCAACCGGCGTAGAACTGACCGGCGTCACGGACGGAATCTGGAAATTGATCTGCGTCGGAGACGCATAAATGACCGGAGAAGCGACGCCGTTTACCACTACCTCGACGTCTCCTAACGTGGTCGGTACGGGAATTTTCGAATTGGTCGCGGTAGTACTGCCGAAGCTGCTGTTCGCACTGGGCTTGACAGTGGCCAGCATGCCGGGAGAATAGCGTGTGAAGTAGTTTGCGGCGTTGCCGGCCGATCCGTTGGCGCGATAGTAGAAGGAGATGCGATTGGCGCTGCTCTCGGCGATGATGGGGTTGCCGAAGGAATCCAGCGTCACCGCTACTGGTCCCGAATCGTTAAAGGTCAGATTCGAGGCGGGGCTTAGAATCAAGAAATTATAGCTCGGGAACCGCACCACCCGGCCCGGATTGGCGAATGTGTCGGTGACCCAGAGCTCGCCAGTGGTTTTGTCGACCGCGACCCCCACGGGGTCCGTAAAGTTGGCGCCATTGCCATCGCTGGTGAGAAAGAACGAAGCCGGCGAGTCGTTGCCAGCCTGGCTGACGTTCGGGTAGACCAGAATGCGGCTGTTGAGCGTATCGGCAACGTAAAGATTGTCGCTAGGATCGGCCGCGACGCCGCGCGGGCTGTGCATTTCGTTGGTCGAAACTGTAATGAAATCGGGTTCGCCGATCACAGTCGCCGCTGCCTGCGCGATAGAGAAATCCCCGCCAGAGGGTTTGCGGAAAAAGAGCACCCGATTCTGCACGGAGTCGGAAACCACCAGGCTACCCGACGCGGTGAACGCGATGCCCCAGGGCGCGGACATTGTCTGCGAACTCGCGTCCGTGATCTTCGAAACAAAGCTCGTCTGGCCGATCACAAGGTTGGCCTGCTGCATGCCAGTAGACGTTTGGGCGAACGGCTGCGGGAAGCGCAGGACGCGGCCGTTGCTGGTGTCGGCGACCCACAAATCGCCGTTTGAGTCCACCGCCACTCCGTCCGGGAACGACAGATTAGAAGCGTTCAACGATTGCGCGGTACCGCCTGGATAATTCGGTACGGCGGTGTAGAAATCCGGCTGGCCAATAACGAGATCGGCCTTCTGGCCCGACTGCACGTTGCGAGCATCCTTAAAGCCGAGAACGCGATTGTTAAAAACATCGGCAACATAAAGGTGCGGTACGGTCGATGCGGTATCCACGGCGATGCCGCCGCCGACGGTCTGGTGTATGGCGTCCGCGAGATCGAATTCTTTGCCTTCGATCAGGTTCAGGGAATTGTATTTGAAATCGACCTGGCCGAGAACGCGGCTCGCCGCCAGAAAAATTCCGTTGACCTGCGGGATGTCGAGCACGCGGTGATTTCCGCTATCGGCGAGGTACAGATCCGTGCCCAGAACCACGGCGCCCGTCGGCGACGCGAAACTCAGGCTGCTCGGCTGCGGCAGGCCGGAATTAGGCGCGCTGGTAGCGAACCCGGGCTGTCCATACACCTTGGTCGCGATGGGTGATGGCGCGGCGGTCGTGGCGGCTGGCCACTGGCTGAACGGAGCAAACTCGAGGATGCGGCTGTAGAGCGTGTCCACGATGTAGGGGTCGTCGTTCAAAAAGAAGATTCCATTGGCCGCGCCGATCGTACTCTGGCTAACTGGAGGAGGATTCCCAACTCGAGCGCCCATGACGCGCGAGGCCCCCTGCGCAGTCGCTAGCGGTGGCAGGTAGACCAGCACGCGGCTGCCATTGTCCCCAACAAACAACTGACCCTCCGGACTGAAGGCCAAAGCGCCGGGTTGGTCGAGCGTTCCTAATGTCCCTTGATTGAAGCCGCTGGGAATGGAAGTGGTTACCAGATCCGGCTGGCCGAGAACCATGTCGGCCGCGGGATCGAAGGCCTGACCGGAGGCGAGAGACGCCACGGGGTAGCGCAGCACGCGGTTGTTGCCGCCATCCGAGACCCACAGGTTCCCGCTGCTGTCGAAAGCCAATCCCACGAGTTGGTTGGTCAGGGAGAGAGTTGTGGCGCTCGCGAGGCCGCCCTGGTTAGCGCCGCGGCTGTTCAAATCCTTCTGCCCCAGAACCATGTCGATGGGCAGAAGCTGTGACGTTTGGTGGAAAGGAACGGGATAGCGCACGACGCGGTTGTTGCTGGAATCCGCCACGTAGAGATTGCCGCTCTTGTCCACAGCGAGGCCCGAAGGCGCTGCCAGGCCGGTGGTCAGAGTGGTTCCGGGCCCCTCTCCGTAAGTGGTGAACAGGTCGCGCTGTCCAATGACCAGATCGGCGAACGCGCCGGTCTGAAATGCGGTGATATTTTTCCAAGCCAGAACCCGATTGTTCAGGGTATCGGCAACATAAAGGATCGGCGGCGTAGCCGAATTATCGATGGCGACAGCCTCTGGAAAAAACAGCTCACGCCCCTCCACCAGGTTGGGCGCCACTTCGGTAATGGTTCCGCTTTGCTGCAAAGTCGGTTGACCCACCGTCCGCGAAGGGAGGGTGTTGAAAACGGTTTGCGCAGAGACCAGCTGCGCGGCGGCAAGAATGACACCGCTAGCGAGAAAGGATTTAGAATGTTTCATTTGCTCCGACCAAGAGCGCCGACGCGGAGGGCACTCGTTTATAAATATCACATCCGGGGAACGAGGTTTATCTGATCGGCTTTAGAATAGCGCTGGGGGTTGTACTTGAGCGTCCCAATCAATCCGAGGCGTTTGCGTGGGCCCTGCGCCCCACCCAAGGTAATGAAGAATTTCGACCGTAACCGAGCCGTGACCGGCAGGGAGCGGTTGGCCCATTTGGACATGTTCTTCAACGGATCACGTTCGTCGGAAACGACGAATTCGGGCACCCACGGTTCGACACGAAGCGGTCGCCTGTTGGGGAATTGTTATACCAATTGAAGTATCGCAACGATCGAACTGTGGCCGACGTCTTAGCGGAGACTGCCGCTGAGTTTCTCAGAAGCGCGTGGCGAGTTCGGATTGATGTCATCGTTCCCGTTCCGCCCTCCAAGATGCGTAGGGTTCAGCCTGTAATCTTGGTGGCAAAGGCCCTCGGCGCACGGCTCGGCCTTCCGGTTTGCACGAAATGCCTGACAAAAGTGAAGCATACGGCCCGGTTGAAGGACATTAAGCGCGGTTGCGCCATTTTCATTGGCGACGCGAACGGTGCGGACAAGGCCGTGCAGACATATTTTGCCGAAAAACGCTACGGCAATGTTGTTGTATTTTGCATGGAAGAATGCCGCAACAACATTGGATCATGGCCGACGCGCAGAGTTGAACCGCCGAACGCGCGGAGGGATTTCGGCTACTACGCTGCGAAGGACCTCGTGATGTCTAAAGAGGCGCAATGCGGCCTGATGCTGTGGGACGGGAAGAGTAAGGGGACGCTGCAAAACATGCTCAACCTGATCGGCGCGGGCAAACGCACGCTCGTGTATTTCGCGCCTGCGAATGATTTTCATGTCCTCGCAAATGAGCACGATTTACAGGCCCTTCTTGCCCGTTGTGACCAGCGTCATCTTGAGAGCGCCACACAGGCGCTCGGATTGAAAACGCGACTGGACCAAAAGCATTTACCTCTGGCTCTCCACGAATAGCGATCGCGTTTATCGGATCGGCTTCAGGATCACGGCCGAGGCTCGACACTGCCCCGCACTGCCGCCGCAATCCCGTGGCGACAAGTCCTTGTTGAAGCAAATCCGGATTTCCTGAAGCTCATTATTTCGATAACACGCAACCCGAAACGCCCCCCTCGGGAACGACGGATTCGCGGCAGCCATCTCGGACTCGATTTGCGCCGGACTGAGGTCGATCTCGCGTTGTGGCCGGCTAAGATCGCCAGGAATTTTAACGGCATCGCGAGCCTTGCGAACCAGCGCAAAATAGTCGGCCGGACTGAGCCCGCTGCACGTCCCATGCGTCGCCCATTCATGCTGTATCAGCGATTCAGTGGGGATGTAATTCAGCATTTGGCGGACGATATCGCCCGACACCGGCCTCGCCGCGCCGCATCCCTCAGGACCGCGGCCGCTATCGCCTTGCGGCCACAACCCATGCACCACGAAACCGTTGTTCCCATCGCATTCGCGCGCGTTCTTGTGTGCATTGGGCTGGTCGCAAAAGCCGGGAGCGTAGGAAAGCGAGAGCAGATAATACGAGAAATCCTGCGCCGAAGCGACTGCGGCCGCCGCGAGAAGACCGATCAGCAAAGCCGCGCAGCGGTTCATACCCATTCTTTATCGCGCCAGTTCTTGAACGCCGCATCGGTAAGGCGCTTCAGGTCGGCAATCAACTCCGCACCTGGACCGGTCTTAAAGTTGAAACAAGTCTTGCCCTGCATGCGCTTCTTCAAGGCCGGCGAGATGCTCTTGGCAAGCCCTGGGTCCATGTAGATAGGCATCAGATGAAAACTCACGTACGCTTTTCCTAAACGCAGGGAGCTGAAGAACATCGGCTGACCTTTATGTTGCGGCAACGGCGACGGCTTTTTCGTGAGCAGAGTGTACTCAATCGGCGTGTCCGCCTTCACGGCCAGGCGTTTCTCATACTTAGCGAATAACGGTCTCAAAGTGGCGAAAACGGTGGCGAAATCGTCGGCTGGCATAGGGGAAGTTTACCCGATTCGCAAATCCTCCGCTACAGCCTGCAGCACCGCATGCACGCTCGTTTGCAGATAAAAATGCCCGCCCGGAAACTCACGACGATGAAACGCCGCTGTGGTGTACTCGCGCCATCCCTCCAGATGATCGGGACCCACGTTGGCGTCGCTCGCGCCGCCGTAAGCTGCGATGGGGCAATCGAGCGGCAGCTCGGACGCATAACGATGCAACGTAAACAGGCGCACGTCCGCGTTGAGGGCCTCAATGATACTTCCCGGCGCATCGCCAGTCTCAAGCTGCCCGCGCAGATGCGGCGCGCGCGCCCCTGATACGATCAGAAGCCGCGGCAGTGCCAATCCACGTCGCCGCAGCGCCCTGGCAAGCTCGAATGCGACGCCGGCGCCCATGCTATGGCCGAAGAACGCGTACGGTCCCGCGATGAACGGCTGGATGGCGCGGCCAAGCTCCTCAACGAGCCGACCCATGTCCGTAATCGGCGGTTCGCTCGATCGCTCCTCGCGTCCCGGCAGCAAGACCGGCGTAACGTCGATACCTGGCAATCTTCCGATCCAATCGCGAAACGCCGCCGCGCCCGCTCCCGCGTGCGGAAAACAAAATAGCCGCAAGCCGGTTGAACCGGGCGAGCAAATAGTTGGGAACCAAGCCGACAGCGGCGCAACCTTCGACCGAGCCTGCTGCTTCAGCCGCACCGTGAGCAACTGCCGGCGTTTGGCGTCCAGCGCCGTGGCGGCCGACACCGTGGCAGCCGTCGCTCGCTTCGGACGCTCCAACAACTCCAGTAGAAAACGTTCAAAAGGCTCAACCGTCAGTTGGCGCGCGTATTCCAGGGCCGCCTCCCGCGAATGAGCGGCGATTTCTTCCCAATGCGCTCGATCGCCGGTCAGCCTCTCCAGCGCGCCTTGCCACGGGCCGGCGTCTTGCGGCGGAACCTCCGCCACCGGCACCATGTTGTGATTCAGCAACGATTCGTAATGGCGGACCGGATTCACCGGCAGCACGTACGGCACGCCGAGTTTCGCCTCCCTTAGCCCACCGGTATCGCTGGCCATCACGGGGATGCCGCGCAGCATGCCTTCCATCACGATGCGGGAGCGCGCCTCCGCCCACACCGAGGGCACCAGCATGACGCGGCTCTGTGCGAGAAGTTCGTCGATGCGGTCCACCGGTTCCAGGATCGTTATGTTGAGCCGTTTACGGAGCTCTTCGATGTCCTCGGGCGTGGTTCCCCACGTCGGTATGGCCGCAAACTCAAGATGCGGCATGCGGTCCGCCAGCGCGAGAAAAATGGCGATGCCTTTCACCGCGCATGGATTCACCATGCTGACGTAGGGGCTCTCGAAACGTCCTAGGATCGAAGTGTCGCCGCTTTCCATCAGCGAGATGGGAACGTGAATAGCCGGCAAACCGCCGTAGTCGCGTACATATTTCGCGACGTATTCGCTCACGCCGACAATGCCATCGACGCTGGCCAGAGCCTCCGTCCGCACCCGGCTTTCAAGTGAGCTGTCGGGTCCGAAGGGAGCGGCGATTGTAGCGCGCACCAGGTACACCAAACGCGCGCGTGTGGAACGGCGCGCCACGTCGAAAAGCAACTGCGCAGGATCGTCCGTCGACGTAATAATCACGTCCGGGTCGACCTGTTCCATGAGCCCCGCAAAGAACCGGCGCAGGTGAGACGAGAGGGCCATGGTGTGGACGTCGACGCCGTCGAGAGCGAATCGAATTCCATCAGCGGTCTCTTCGTACGCTACGCCGCGCCGGCGCAACTGCTCCAAGACATGCTCGTGTTCCGCCCGGCCAAATTTTTCGACCCGTGAAGCCACCGTTACGAAGTGACCGCGCGCCGCCAGCGCCTCCATCAGCAACCGATTCGATTTATCCCCGCCACCGAACGACGGGTAGTAGAGCGAATTATGCGCCAGCAGTATCCGCATCGTCAGGATTTTTGGCGTTCCCGCAAACGCCGCGCCAGCAGCGCCCGCCGGGAGATAGCCGGCGGCTTGAGAGACAGCAGATAACCCTCGATCTGCCACGGATCGATCGACATTACGAAACGTTCCGCGGCTGTCCGCGCCCGCGCCGATTCCGATTCATAGAAATCGCGGTCTTCAGAGAGGCGCTGCAGCGCGTCGATCCAGCCGCTCAAATCCTGCTCAGGGATCACAGGCTTGGGCATGTGCACTTCGTCGAATTCGGCGAGATACTTTTCGATACGCCGCACCGGAACTACCAGTCCGGTATCCTGCTTCGCCTCTTCGAGACCGCCCGAATCGCTCGCAACAACAGGAATGGAGCGCAGCATCGCTTCCATCACGATGAGTCCGAAGCCCTCATACCACAGCGACGGTATCAGCAGCACACGCGTATTCGCAAGAACATCGTCGATCCGCCGGACATTGCCGAGCAGCCGAATATTAGGAACGGCGGCGAGGGCATTGCGGTCAGCCGTGGTCGTACCCCAGCCAAGCAGCGCCGCAAATGAGAACGCCGGAAACCTCCGGGCTATTTCGAGGAAAATCGAAATTCCTTTCACCTCGCAGGGGTTCACCATCAGCACCTGCCGATGATCGAAATTGCCGAAGCTTGGAAACGGCGGTTCGCCGTAGATGGGCGGGTGAATAACGGCGGGCGCAACGCCGAGATGTTGCCGGACGTATGCCGCCATGTGTCGTCCAATCACCACGATGCCCGCCGCCGCGCGTACGATCTCGCTCGCATCCGGATCGGGATTCCAGCTTTCTGGACCGAACGGGTAAAACTGCGGCGTATGCGCGAGGTAAACGATGCGTCCCGGCGCGGCGCGGGCGCTGGCGCGCAACAAGACGTGGCTGACGTCTTCCGAAGAGACCAGCACCAGGTCCGGTTGGTACGTCCGAATCTCCTCCGGGATGACGCGCGGCTGCAATATCAGCGATTTCACCGATCGGATCTGGATACCATCCGAAATGCGTTCATCGTCCTCGCCGAGCGACGCGCTGACGACGCGGCAATGATGGCCACGGGCGACGAGTTGGCGCAGCCAGGCGTGATTGCTGCGCGTCGATCCGCCTCGCGGAGGAGCGTAGCTGGCGTTCGATGTCAGAAGGATTCGCATCTTATCGCGCGAATCGTTCAGGAGAACGAAACTCCGGGATCTTCTTCGGCTAGCAGACGCTCTACCTCTTCGTCGGACATGCGCCCGATCTCTTCGATCAGGGCTTCGTATTCGGCATGCTCGCCCGCCTTTCGCCGGTCGATCGACGCGGCCAGAGCGCGCAGAGTCATGTCGCCGGAATACACGTCTTCGATCGGAAGCTCCACGCCCAGCGTCTCGCGGACGCGCACGATCAGCAGCACCACCAGCAGCGAATGCCCGCCCAGGTCGAAAAAGTTATCGGCAGGTTTGATGTCCGGGTTGCGCAGCAGCTCCGACCAGATATTGGCCAACGCCGCTTCCGTATCGCTCTTCCAATCGGCGGAAGCCGGGGATTGGCCGCCGCGTGCCTCGGCCCGGATCGCGGCCAGTATCTGCGAGGCACTCGAAAGATTCTTGGCCAGGTATTCGTAGTCCGGACGATTCGGCGAGCGAGGCTGTTCGGCTTTGCGCTCCGGCGCAGGGCTCGCAGCAATCGCCGGCTTCCACTCTCCGCGAGATGCAACGGCCGCCGGAATGCGATACACCGCGCCCCCTTCTTCGAGCTCTTCAAACTCCGCGGCGATACTGTGAAGGAATTGCCGGGCCGGTTCATTGCGAGCCGTCGTGTGAATACGAGCGGCGATCGTGCCCGCGCCCCGCCGCAGCGCCTCTTCCGCGAGACGCACCATCATGCGATGCTCCACGCCTCGACCCAGAACGCGGCAACTGAGCAGAAACGTATCGACCTCGAGGACGCCGGCCGCCACGCGGAAAATAAGAACGCCGGTGAGTCCGTATTCGCCGAAGCGATCCGCTACTTCAACGCCAAGGCACTCCGCCGCGCCGCCCGCGATCAGCGTCGAGATCTCTGCCGCGGTCCGCCGAATCGTCGTGAAGTTGAACTGGTTGGTGCGCTGCGTCAACTGCGCGATGCGTCCCATGCGGCCGGAGTCTGGCTCGACGAACGCGACTCGCAAGTTCAGAGTTTCAAGAAAATGTTCCATGCTGCCGGCCGTCTGAAGCTCGCGTCCGAAGGCCAGCGTCTGAACGTACGATTCGCTGCGGCGCCGGTCTTCCGCCGTCACCACTGGATGATCGAAGGCCCACAAATGGTTCAGGAACGGAACGATTCTCGTGGCATCGGCCGGAAGCGTGAGACTGAGAACCTGCGGCAAATCCTCCTGCACTTCGGCCGATTCCAAAGGATTGTCGTCGATAAAAATAAAGCTTGCGGGGCTCAGCGACAATTCCTCCGCCAGCGACGCCAAGTTCGTGCTTTTAGGATCCCAATTGAGCCGCCGCGCAACAAAACTCTCGACTTGCAGCGGCATGTTGGGATTCCGCTCGAACGTCTCAAGAACGTCTCCCTCGTTGTTCTTGCTGGCGAGCGCGAGCAGCATGCCAGAGTCGCGTTGCGAGATCATAAACTCCTGCAGCGCGCGCCGCGACGAGTCTATAAGGATGCCGTCGGCGCCGTCTTCGCCGCAGATCCCCTGCCACAGAGTGTTGTCGCAATCGAGCGCAATCAGCTTGAATGGTTCCGCGGTCAGCGCATGCACCAGCCGTACCAGAGCGGTTCCCAAAGCAGCAAAATAAGCTTCGGTATAGGCGATGCGTCCCAGCCGATCGCCTTCGTGGCTGACGACTTCGTCCACCGGATAGAGGCGCTCGATGTCCTCAGGCCGCAGCAGCGAGATCCCGGGGGTGGTCCGAAATGCCTCCACTGCGTCGGCCGCAAGTTCGTGGACCGGATACGCCGGCGATGCCGGGCAGAGAACAAAAACAAACGGGACCTGCGCGGTTCGCCGCGCGCGAACGGTCAGGTCGAGAAGTTCATGAACAGAAGGTCCCAGGTCTTGCGGCCGCACCAAAATGACATTGACGCCATCGGTGTTGCGGGCGAACACGGAAGAAGGATCGAGAAGAGTCTGCGCAACCTGATTGAAGGGAGCGAACCGGACATCCAGAGGCCAGTGGAGCTTACGGCTCCAAAAATTGATGACGGTCTCGATTGGTTCGGCGGTAAAAGTGGCGCTGATCGCGAATTGAAAGGGCATTAAACGGGCCGGACGCTATCCAATACCATTCTAGATAACGCCCGGCCCGGGGTTTGAAGTTAGAAGATCAAATGCAGCGCCAGTTGCAAAAACCGCGAACTGCCGATCGTGTGCTGGATATATCCCAAACTCCCGCTCGGCGGAAACGCCGGGGGCGGCGAGTATCCCGGGAAGAACTGTACGTCGTTATTCGGCGTATCGAAATCCGGGTGATTGAAAATATTGAACGCGTCGGCGTTGAAGCGCAGCCGGAAGCGCTCGCTCAGGTGGAACTCTTTCGCCAGGC
The DNA here is from genome assembly GCA_049514735.1 of Bryobacteraceae bacterium. GTDB lineage: Bacteria > Acidobacteriota > Terriglobia > Bryobacterales > Bryobacteraceae > JAICMB01. The sequence goes on along the minus strand of JBEKUT010000227.1, from coordinate 666 downwards.
TCAGGTCGAAGCGGGTTTGGAACGGACCCCGGAAAAGATTGCGCCCCGAATTCCCGTAAAGCGACTCATAAGGATCGCACCCCGACGCATCGCACGGCGGCACGCCCGATTGGCCCGGCGCAAGAAACTGCGGAGAGAATGAGTTGACGTTCAAAACGGGCTTACCGGCATTCACGCCCGTGGTTCCCTGCAACTGCGCCTGTTGGGCCGTGACTCCCGATTTCAATGGAACAATCGGATTGCCGATCTCATCGTCGGTCCCGAAATACAAACTCCCGATCGAACCCGAATAGTCGTAAACGCTGTACGGCTGCCCGCTCTGCGCCACCGTCTGCCCGCCCAGCGTCCAGCCGTTGATCAAGGCCCCCAGCGCCTTACTGTTTGTGAAGCTCGGGATCGTATACGAATAGTTCACGAGAAAAACATGCGTCTGATCGAAGTCGGCAGAAGCGTAGTTCGATTTTGGATACAGCGGATTGTTGCCCGTGAAAAACAACCCCAGCCCGCTCTGCTCGTCGAGAGCATGGGACCAAGTATAGGATGCCGTGAACTGGAGCCCGAACGACAGGCGTTTGCGCGCCTGCAATTGCAGCGCGTTATAGTTCGCGATGCCCTCCGCTTTATAAAGTACGGAGTTCATGTCATAGCCGGGATACGGCACGCGAA
>JBEKUT010000226.1:0-11027 GCA_049514735.1 Bryobacteraceae bacterium | reverse complement strand
GAGCACGGGGCGAAGAAACATGGCGTGTTCGACGGCCGCGGCGAGGCTCGTGAACAGGAAAAATCCGATGAAGTAGATGAACACCAGCATGATGGCATGATTCTGAAACTGCGGCAGCGTGCAAGTGAACGGAATCTTACGGAAGCGCAAGAGCACGATGTCCATTAAGATGACGGAGAGTAGCAGCACGTACGCCGCATGTACCAGCCCCACGCGTGGACCCCAGGCCCATGAATAACCGGCTGCGCACGGCAGGATAACGGCCGGCGCGAGGAAGGTGAGCATGATCTTCCGCGCCACGGTGCTGGTTTCGCGCGGGCTGCGGTCGAGGATGACTCTGTAAACCCAGTTGGCGGTCACGCCTGCGGGCACTTCGAGAATGAATCGAATTCCCACGATGACAAAATAGGCCAGCGCCAGGGGCGCGGCCAGCAGATCGGGACCGGGAAAGGGATCGGGCGCGCTCCCGCGGATCACGGCCGGAGCGGACATCGCCAACTGCGATCCGACGACAAGTCCCAGACCGGCGAAGGCGCCAAAAAGAATGCAATGCGTCTCGCTGCGTACCAGCGCGCGCAGTCCAAAACGATAGCAGGCGCGTTGAAAGGGACTCTTCAAGAACAGCCGGTCTGCGAGCGGCGCAAGCCAATCGAGATGCTCTCGCCGATTCGTTTGGCCCGCATCTGACGACTCCGGAATCCGCATAAAATAACGCCGGTAGCTCAGGGCGGAGAACGCCAAGGCCAGAAAAAATGCCGTGCAGACCGCTTTCAGGCCGAGCCAGGCCGCAGCCACCAGCGGAGGATTTGTTCTTCCCTGCAGAGACTGATACAAGCCGAGATACCAGACCGGCGGCAGAAAACGAACGAGCGAATGAGGGTTGGCGGGCAGTTGGCGAATCGCGGGAAGAACCGCAAAATTGGTGCACAGCAGCACGATCAGCGCCACGATGAGAACCAGCCGCACGAATACCGAGACGCGGCGGAAGACACGGTTCGGCAGCGCGGACATCAATAATCCCATGACGGCGAAACAAGCGAAGAACGCAAAAGCGCTCGCCAGGATGACACAGACCGCGTGCACCCCCATGAATGCAAATAACTCCGGGAACGTTCCGCACTCCGAGAGCACCACGCCCGGCATCATCAACGTTGAAGCAGCGTTCACGTCGACGGCGAACGCGGTGGCTAGTACCCCAATGGCCGCCAGGTTCGCGAAAAAGATGGTGCGCGATCGCAACGGGAGCTGCGCGAGATTGGCATAATCCTGGCGGCTCGGGAAGATTCTGTCCCATTTGATGGCCACTACAACTCCGGTGACGGCCATCGAAAAAACGATGAAGAAATACTTGTCGGGGAGGGATGCCCAGTAGACGTCGAAGCGCCGCCTGCCGCTCAGCCAGCGCAGAAACGACGAGTACTTCGGAAAGAGCATCAGGGACGCGAATGCGCCGGGCGCGGCAAGCAATGCGAGAATGCCTCCGATGCCGAGATTCAACTCCGCGGTACCGGAATCCTGCCCGGATTGAACGATTACCGACGCGAAGTGCGCCACCAGACGCGGGAAGGGCCTTTCGAGCAGTGCCGCCCAGCGCAGGCCCACAGCCTTGCCAAACGCGCTATTAGCAAGGCGCGCGGACAGCGGCGACGATGTTGGCTGCGACGGCATCGGCATCTACGTGTTCCGTTAATTGCAGGAAGGCTTCTTCAAGCGCGGGCGCCAATCCGTGGCTCCGTATCTCTCCAGTCGCGCCGCAAGCGGCCACCTCTCCCTTACGCAGCAGGACCAAATGCGTGCAGATTTTCTCCACCACTTCGAGCACGGGCGAGCAGAAAAAGATCGATTTGCCGTTCTGCGCCAGAAGACGAATCACCTGTCGAAAGACCAGGGCCATGGAAACATCGAGTCCCGAAAATGGTTCGTCGAGGATGAGCACCTCGGGATCGTGCAGCAGCGCGGCGATCAGCATAATGCGCTGGCGCATGCCCTTTGAATAGGACGAAATCGGGGAGTGGCGATGGGGAAACATGGTGAAGTCGCGCAGCATGGACTCGGCCTTATCTTTTAAACGCGCCCGCGGAATCGCCCGCAGCGTGCCCACCAATTCCAGATATTCCCATCCGGTCAGAAACGTGTACAGGTTCGCTTCTTCCGGCGCGTATCCCAGCCGGGCCTTATACGCGGCGAGATCGTCATTAATATTATGGCCGCGGTAAAGGACCTGGCCGGAAGTGGGATCGAGCAACCCGGCGAGCATCTTGACCGTAGTGCTTTTTCCGGAACCGTTCGGTCCCAGATAGCCGAGGATATCGCCGGGACGAATTGTGAAGCTCACACCACGCACGGCCGCGATGCTCGAATACGATTTCGTCAGGCAGTTGGCTTGAAGCATCGCGTAGCGCAGACGATCGCCTTGCCTCGTCTGCGTTTTTTGGTGACACAGACGATCGCCATGCGGCGCCTGCGTTCTTTTGACACCGGCCCGCTTCCAGAAGTTCCCGCCGTCTAATTTTGCAGCGCTTTTTCGATTGCTGCCGTCACTTGCGGATCTTCAGGAGTCACCTTAGGCTCGAAGCGTGCGACTACGTTGCCATTACGGTCGACCAGGAACTTCGTGAAGTTCCACTTAATCTCGCCTTTGATGCTGGGGTCCGTCTGCTCGGTCAGGTAATGATAAAGCGGCGTCTTGTCGTCGCCTTTCACCGACACCTTCGAGTACATGGGGAAGCTCACGTTGTAGGTCCTGGAGCAGAACGATTTTATCTCTTCGTTGGTGCCCGGTTCTTGCGACATGAAATTGTTGGCGGGGAAGCCGACGACCACCAGACCCTGATCTTTGAATTTCTCGTACACTGCTTCAAGTCCCTTGTATTGGGGTGTGAAACCGCACTTGCTCGCAACGTTGACCAGCAACAGAACCTTACCTTTGTACTGTTCGAGCGGCGCGGGTTTGCCGTCGATGGAGGGAAGCGTGTATTCGTAAATGCCGGAACCGGCTAACAGAACCGCGGGCAATAACAGAGCCGTGCCGATGGCCAGAATTTTCAGCGTTTCATTGAGGATCATGGGGCCATGGTACCAGCGGAATCGCACCAACGGAGCGAGTTCATCGAATTTTTACATCCGCGGTGAACTATTGAATTGCTATAATAAAACAAGTCGCTGGACATCCAACCCCGCCAAATTCTGGAACCGTAGAGAACCCCTTGATATCTGTTAACAACGTCTCAATGCGCTATGGCGCCCGCATCCTGTTCGAGGATGTCACCACAACTTTTCAACCCGGCCGCCGCTATGCCATCACAGGACCGAACGGCGCGGGCAAGTCCACCTTAATGAAGATCCTGACGGGTGACATCGAACCGACTAAGGGATCGGTGACGCGTCCCAAAAGGGTCGGCGTGCTCCGCCAGGATCAGTTTGCATTCGACGCTCACCGCGTGATCGACGCCGTCATCATGAGCAACGCCGTTCTCTGGAACGCTCTGCAGCAGCGCGAAGAATTGTACGCGAAGGATTACAGCGAGTTGACCGATGAAGACGGCATGCGCCTCGGCGAATTGGAAGGCATCGTCGGCGATGAGGGCGGTTATACAGCCGAAAGCGATGCGGCGGTGCTCCTCGACGGGCTCGATATTCCGGAATCCCTGCATGACCGCAAAATGGGCGAGTTGCAGGGCGGACAGAAGGTGCGGGTCCTACTTGCGCAGGCGCTTTTCGGGACTCCCGGCGCGCTGCTGCTCGATGAGCCGACCAACCATCTCGATCTGGAGTCGCTCCATTGGCTGCGGAGTTACCTGCTGAATTACGATGGCTGCCTGCTCGTCATTTCTCACGACCGCCATTTCCTGAACGAAGTTTCGACGCATTGCGCCGATATCGATTACGAGACCATCATCACCTACACCGGCGGCTACGACGACATGGTGCTCGCGAAAACACAGGTCCGCGCGACGATTGAAGCCGGGAATGCGCAGCGCGAAAAGAAGATCGCCCAGTTGAACGAGTTTATCGCGCGCTTCTCAGCGGGGACCCGTTCTTCGCAGGTGATGTCCAGGAAGAAGGAAGTGGAGCGGCTGCAAACGTCGGATCTCGCGAAGTCGAATATCCAACGGCCGTTCATCCGTTTTCAATTGGCAGCGCCGTCGGGTCGCCATCCCATCGAAATCAAGGGGCTCTCGAAATCCTACGGCGATCTGGCGGTGCTTCAAGGTTTCACGGCGAGCGTCAGCCGCGGCGAAAAGGTCGCGCTGATCGGACGCAATGGCGCAGGCAAGACCACGCTGCTGAAGTCGCTCGTCCGGAACGCCCCCGGGTTTGTCGATCCCGTCGAACAATCCTTCGCCATCGGCGCCGGGACCGTGAACTGGGGACACGGCGTCTCAGTCGGTTATTTTTCACAGGACCATCAGGAGTCGATCCGGTCCGGCACCGCTTTGATCGAGTGGCTGCACGAATTCGATCCCATGGCGTCGCAGGCGGAGTTGCGCGGGGTGCTGGGCCAGATGTTATTCAGCGGCGACGACGCTCTGAAGCGCACCGATGCGCTGTCCGGCGGGGAGGCCGCGCGCCTGACCTTCTGCCGGCTGATGCTGCAGAAGCCAAATCTGTTGGTGCTGGACGAGCCCACGAACCACCTCGATCTGGAAGCGATCAACGCGCTGAACATCGCACTGCAGCGTTATGACGGGACGGTGCTGGTGGTGACTCACGATGAGGATTTGATCGATGAAGTGGCGACGCGAGTGTGGTCGATCAGTCATGGGCGCATCGAAGATTTCCAGGGAACTTACGCGGATTTTCAGGGCCGGCAGGTGGAAGAGGTCGCCTGAGAGCTGACCGATCTGCTACAGCCTGAACCTCAACCGGCAGGGTCTGCGAAATAATCGGCACCCTGCGCTCGGTGACCCTCGCGGCTCTGCAACTCTGTCCAACCTTTTCTCAAAGTTACCGAGCCGCGCGCGTCAGCGAGCGAACGACTTCCGGTATTTTTTCACATCCCCGGCCGGGCGCGATACTTGATCCAAAAATCGGGGGCTGCATAGTGCTTCACAACTCAGTCGAACGCCCGGCTTCGTGGTCGTTTACCGCACGCTCAGAAAGGGAAATCAATTTGCCGTTCTTTGCGTCGACCTCAATCTGCTGGTCCCAAACATCCGCATCGTACCGCGCGAACCAGTCGCGAAAGTCCTTCAGTTCGTCAGCGTTGAGACTCTTCACCTGCTCCACGATTTGTTCGGTGCGGCTCATAAGGACTCCAATCCTAGAGTATACGTCGCATTGCCGCAGCGATTGATTCCCGCGCCAGTCCGCGACTCTCCAGTAATTCCTTTATATGCTTGGATGAAATCGCGAAATTGACATTTTCACCCATGCCAGACCTGTAAGTCGCAAGGCCGATCACTTCCCCAGAGCTATTAACGACGGGACTGCCGCTATCGCCCTCTAACACAGACGCCGTCATTTGTATTAACTCTGTTCCTGGCGTCGAGACGCGCGCGGTGGGATGCAGCGGCACGATTTCCGTGCGCGATGGAGAGGGCGCCCACATAACATCCGAAATTAGCCCAGCGCTCATTCGTGCTTGCGGACTTACTACGGCCACTTTTTGCCCCGGCCACGGGGAGCCCAGCGTGAGCGGCACTCCTGTAGAAACGTTCGCGATTCGTAAGAGAACCAGACCGTGAATTTCATCGGTGGCTTCAACCGCGATCCCCGTGTGCTTGATCCCATCCGCTGTTTGGATCACGATGTTTGCGTAATCGCCAACGACCTGGCGATCCGCCACAATGATTCCGTCAGGAGCAACAAAGAAGCCGCTTCCGGCCGTCGAGGCGCGATCTTGATCGAAAGCCGTAATCTTTACCCAGGACGGCGATATCTTCTTAGCGATTGACTCAAAATCCTGACCGGCCAAAGGTCCAAATTGGATCAATGCCAAAGACAAAACTCTTGCGAATATGGCGCCGGGCATCAGTGCCAAGTATAGGTCGGCGAGCTATAAAGATCAATCGGCGTGCCGGCGAAAGCAAGAAAAGTGCACAATCCAAAAAATGCGGATGTCGTCCAGCGGTTCACAAAGTGACGCGCATACGGTGTGAAAGAGATGGCAAACGCGGGGAAAACGGCCAGCAGACCAGTCTCACTGGCGATCTCGAGATGCCGTAGGGTCAGCCCAAGGAGATTCCCTTGCACCATCAGCACCATGCAGACGGCCCCTGCTTCGACGGCCTTATGCCCACAAAGCACCAGCCGGAACTGGTGCATTTCATGAAACCAATGTCGCAGGCTCATGGTCGTCAGGCGAACCGGTGATTGCGATTCGAGACGAGCGAGAGAAACTCGTCGCGTGTTTCTTTCCGATCCCTGAAATCCCCGAGCATAGCGCTGGTTATTGTGCCGGAATGCTGTTTCTCGACGCCCCGCATCATCATGCAGAAATGCCGGGCTTCACAGATTACTCCCACGCCGCGGGGCTCCAGCACCCTCTTTATGGTATCGGCGATCTGCTGCGTCAGCCGCTCCTGCAATTGCAGCCGGCGGGCAAAAGCATCCACAATGCGCGGGATCTTACTCAACCCGATCACCTTTTCGTTGGGCAGATAAGCCACGTGAACCGTGCCGAAGAATGGCAGCAGGTGATGCTCGCACATGCTGTAAAACTCGATGTCCCTCACCACCACCATTTCGTCGCACTCATGCGTGAAGAGCGCGCCATTGACGATCTGGTCGATGTCGACTTCATAACCGCTGGTCAAAAAACGCAGAGCTTTCTCGGCGCGATCCGGCGTGCGGATTAATCCTTCGCGAGACGGGTCTTCACCCACTTGCTCGAGAATCTTGCGCATCATCGATGAAATCGACTCTTCACTCTGCTGCTGCGGCGGCACTACTTCCAAAACTGCTTTGTTATTAATATTCCTCATCGGATTTTCTCGAACGAATTGCGCTTTGTCTCCTGTATCCGGACTGCTCTCAACCGCGGCCATCCCGCCGGGAACGCGGTGTCCCACGAATCTCGCAGCCGCGCTTCGATCGCCGACGTAAGGTTTTCCGACGTGGGCACGGCCGCTGCAAACTCCGGCACATCTTCGTTCAGGTTCTTGTGATCGAAATCCCGCAATACCGACTCTGTCACCAGACTGTCGAAAGTTGCGGGGTTGCAAACGCGGCCGGTCGCCCCGTCAAGCGGTCCCTCCAGCGTGACATCCAGCACGTAATCGTGTCCATGGCCATACGGATTGTTGCACTTCCCATACAAATCGCGATTCGCGGCGCCGGACAGCTCGCTCGAATGCAGGCGATGCGAAGCCGCAAAACGGTAACGCCGCGTCACTCGTATCATTTCGTTTCGCCTCCGTAGTCGACGTACAGATCCTCTGTCTCAAACAAACGCACGTTATGGAGGCGCGCCTGTTCGCCTCCGAAATAAGGATCGAGACGATTCCATATTTCGACGGCGACGTTCTCCGCGGTCGGCACCACGCGATCGAACGGCGCCACCTCGAAATTCAGGAAGCGATGATCCATCGGTGCGACCACGGCTTCGTTGATAATTTCCTTCAGCCGCTTCAGGTCGAAAACCATGCCCGTCACTGGATCGGGCGTGCCATCCACGGTGACTTCCAGGACGTAATTATGCCCGTGTCCCTTCGGATTTGCGGCCGCTCCGTACAATGCACGATTTTCGGCTTCGCTGAGCGATGGCTGAGCACAAACGTGCGATGCCGAAAAATCGACCCTACGGGTTACGAACATGTTCACTATTGTGATGCCGCGCGGCCGGGTCTCGATACTTTAAACTGAAAGTAGCGGTTCCCCATGACCAACACCAAAACCGATCTTGCCATCAAGATTCTTATCGGCGGGCTTCTGGTCGCGCTGATCGTCATCATAGCTGGCACTCTGAATGAGCGCGTCGTCAAGGCCGGCGACACAGCTCCCGATTTCAGCATTACTACCGACCACGGCCAGAAAATCACCCCGGCCAATTTCGGCGGAAAAGTGCTTGTTTTGCACTTCTGGGGGAGCTGGTGCGCTCCCTGCGTCGAAGAGGTCCCATCCCTCAGCGAGTTTCAAAAGAAGGTCGCCGATTCGGGCGTCGTGGTAGTCGGCGTCAGTATCGATACCAACGAGGCTGCGTACCACCGTTTCCTCAACCAGCATCCGGTGGCGTTTCAAACGGCGCGCGATCCCGATTCGAACATCAGCGCCTCCTATGGGACCTACAAAGTTCCCGAGACGTACATTATCGATCGCACGGGCAAAGTGGTTCAGAAGATCATCGGCGAGGGCGATTGGGGCGACACGATGGTCAGCTACGTGAAGTCGCTTTAGCAGGATGTGGAGAAAGACCCTGAAATGATCCAGCCGCCCATGGACGCCGATAAACGCCGATTGAAAACAAATAATCTATCCGTGTTCATATGCGTTTATCGGCGGCCCATTTGCCTTTTTCAGCAGCCTGTCTAGAGGCGAAAAAAAACCTGATGATTCCTGCGGACGCGGTGAAGCAGATCGACGCGTTGTTGGGCCCGCGCGGCTATCTGCATCGTCCCGAAGACCTCACTCTTTACGAGTACGACGGCAGCGTCGATAAAGCCCGGCCGGATCTCGTCGTGTTCCCGCGCTCCACTGCGGACGTGGTTCGCATCGTCCAAATCTCGAACGAATACAAGATTCCCATTGTCGGGCGCGGCGCTGGCACGGGTCTGAGCGGAGGTTCCATTCCTCGCGCCGGCGGCATAGTCGTCGGGTTCTCCCGCATGAACCGGATTATCGAGATCGATCTTGCGAATGAGCGCGCAATGGTCGAGTCCGGCGTCGTGAATCTGGATGTTACGCTCGCGGTGCAGGCGGACGGCTATTTTTATGCGCCCGATCCGTCGAGCCAACGAGCATGCACCTTAGGCGGCAACGTCGCGGAAAATGCCGGCGGTCCGCATACGCTCGCCTATGGGGTTACCACCAATCATGTGCTCGGGCTGGAAGTTGTGCTGCCGGATGGGACGGTCATCGAAACCGGAGGGATGTCGCCCGATCAGCCGGGATACGATCTGACAGGACTGCTGACAGGTTCGGAGGGCACCATGGCGCTGACCACCAGGATTGTGCTGCGGTTGGTGCGCCAGCCCGAAATGGTGAAGACCATTCTGGTGATTTACGATACTCCGGACGATTGCGCCGATACGGTGGCGGAAATCACCAGCCGCGCCATTACTCCCGTTGCCGTCGAGATGCTGGACGGCGTCATGCTGCGGATGGTGGAAGAAGCCACGCACGCGGGTTATCCGCTGGATGCGGCGGCCGTTTTGTTAATCGAGTTGGAAGGATTGAAGGAAGCCGTCGAAGAGCAGGTGGAGCAGGTGCGCGAAGCCTGCCTGAACTGCCGCGCCCGCGAATTTCGAGTGGCGCGTTCGGCCGAAGAGCGGGATCTGCTCTGGAAAGGCCGCAAGAACGCATTCGGCGCGGTGGGCCGCGTCAGTCCGACGTATTATGTCCAGGACGGAGTTGTGCCGCGGACCAAAATCGCTCCGACTCTGCGGTATATTCACCAGGTTTCAGAACGCCATGGCCTGGCGATCAGCAACATTTTTCACGCCGGCGACGGCAATTTGCATCCGATTATTTTGTTCGATGCGCGCAAACCTGGCGAATTAGAGCGGGCAAAACTGGCCGGCGTTGACATTTTGGAATATTGTATCGCCGCGGGCGGGTCCATTACGGGCGAACATGGGATCGGGATGGAAAAGATGGAATTGACCGGCCGTCTATTTTCCGGGGAAAGCCTGGAGATGATGCGGAAATTCAAGGAGCTTTTTGATCCCACATGTCATTTCAATCCCGGAAAAATCCTGCCAACGGGGCTGGGATGCATGGAGATCCGGCAGCCTGCGGCGATGATCCTCTAAAAGCTAATCGCCCTGCGTGTAGAGCGGAGCCTCTTCCAGAGTTTGGCCGTTGAAGCGTGAGCGCCCGCGCGGACGGCGTCCCTGCCATTCGAGGCGCATGTCGTTGCTGACTTCCTCCAGCATATCGATAGTAGCCGTGCGCGCTTCCATCGCGAAGCAGGTGAGCAGCAGATTATCGCAAATCCCGTTGATCAGGCGGGGGATACCCTGAGCACGCAGGTGAATCTCCGACAGAATATCGTGAGGGAAAACGGTCTGATTCGGCATCCCGGCCTTTTCCAGGCGCGAATTCACGTAATCGACGGTGTCCTGGGGCGAAAAAGGCTGTAGACCGCATCGTAGCACGATCCTCTGTTTAAGATTCCGGAGGTTCGGCGCTTCCAGCTTGCGATCAAGCTCCGGTTGGCCGGACAGGATGATCTGAAGCAGTTTGCCCTGGCGGATTTCAAGATTGCCCAGCAACCGGATTTCCTCCAGCACCTCCCATTCCAGGTTGTGGGCTTCATCCACGATCAGAACAGTGGTGCGTCCTTGATCCGCCTGGTGCAAAAGCAGGTGGTTCAAGGCGAACAGAACCTCTGTTTTGGAGGTTCGGTCGCATCGCAGATCCAGATCGTAGGCGATCATCTCGAAGAACTGATCGCTTGTGATCCGCGAATTGAAAATGAACGCGAATTCGATGTACTGGGAGTCGAGAAAGTCCCGCAGACACTCCAGCATCGTCGTCTTGCCGGTGCCCACCTCACCCGTAAGTACGATGAACCCCTTACGGCTCTGTACTCCATAAATAAGGTTCGCTAGTACTTCTTCGTGCTGAGCACTACGGTAAAAGAAGGCCGGATCTGGGCTAAGATTGAACGGACTCTCCGTAAAACCGAAATACGCGTTATACATACCTTTCGCGTCGCCGCGAGGGTTCCTCCACAGGCCGCAAAGCCCGCCTCCATAGGCATCTTACCATGTAACTATCGGACGTTCTTGGGGAAACAATAATCCGCCTACGCCGTTTCGGCTACGTTTGGTGCCGGAAGGTTCACTCCCGGCTGTCGAAATCGTTCGCTGCCGTCCGCGCTCGCGGGGAAAATTCTCCGAAAAACTTCCGGCCGGGTAACTTTT
>JBEKUT010000225.1:0-12853 GCA_049514735.1 Bryobacteraceae bacterium | reverse complement strand
TTCGATTAATCATTCGGTGCATCCGCTGTTTCGCTTCGCCCAGTCTTCAGCCCGAGCCCCGAACCAGCAGATCCCCGCACGCGATCCGTTTCGGCTTCCAGCCGCGCAGGTAAAATCTGGTGGCCTTGGCGTTCGCTACTGGATCACCGCGCTGCCCGGGTCCGCTTTGAGCGCCCAATGCGCTTTCCAGAGCTTCTTCCAGGTGTTCAACGTTCCTCAATGTAATTTGAGTGTACAGGAAAACCAAAAAGCCGAGGTTCAAGCTGTTTTGCGTGCGCCTGACATGGAACGGAAAGCGTCGATTTATTGGTAGGCGCGGCAGGACTCGAACCTGCGACCCTCGGCTTAGAAGGCCGATGCTCTATCCACCTGAGCTACGCGCCCGCTTCGTAACTGCCTCTTGATTTTACCGCGCTACCCTGAGCGGGTGCATGGCTTTATTGGGCACCTCTATGCGGTTCTGGCGCACCTCGGGGCTTGGGGGCTGGTCATTCTCGGCGTGCTGGACTCGTCGTTTCTGTTCATGCCGCTGGGGAACGATCTGCTGGTGATCGGCTTGACTTCGCAACATCCGAACCGGCTGGCGCTCTATGCGCCGGTGGCGGCGTTCGGTTCGGTGCTGGGGTGCATGCTGCTGGACCTGGTGGTTCGGAAACAGGGCGAAGACGGTCTCAAGAAGATCGCGGGCGAGCGGCGGTTCGATTATCTGAAGAAAAAGATCGGGAGCCGGGCGGCGTTCTCGTTGGGGCTGGCATCGCTCGCTCCGCCGCCGTTTCCGTTTACGCCCATTGTCGCGGCGGCGTCGGCGTTTCAATATCCACGGGTCAAGATGTTCGGCGTGATCGGGGCGTCGCGCTTGGTGCGGTTCACTGTGGTGGGATTGCTCGCAGTTTTCTTTGGGCGGCGAATCATTGTGATCGCGAAGTCGCCTGTGTTTGAGAGCGTGGTGTTGGGGATTTTGGCGTTGTTCCTGATCGGGAGCGTGTACTCCGTGATGAAGTGGATTCGGCGAAGATGACGGGGCGCTTGCGGACAGTGCGTCCCATGGCCGCACATACTTGAGGCTGCGGGTCACGGAAAATCAACGGGATCGCGTGGTTGATGAATTGCCTTATCCGGCGGCATGGCGAGTATCGAGCGTATCCATGAATCGGCTGAAGTTCTGCCGGGTTCGGCGGAAATCAAGAGGCGGGCGGAGGATGGGTGGAAGTTGGTGGCCCTGGTGTGGCAGCGGGAGATTGGTCCCGGCGGCGCTCCACAGACTATCGAGGAGATTCCTTACGGTCTGATGATCTCGGAGGACGCGCATCATCTGGTGGAGAATCCCGCGGAGAAGCAGGTTCTGATGCTGGCGATGGATTTGATTGTTCAGGATCAGAAGATCTCGCAGGTTTCGGATGCGTTGAACGCGCGGGGGTTCAAGACGCGGACGGGGGCGAAGTGGACGGCGAAGGATGTGTTTAATTTGTTGCCTCGGCTGATCGATTCGGGGCCGAAGATTTTTGTCAGTAATGAGTGGATTACGCGGCACTCGGCGGTTTTGAGTTAAATGCGGCACTCAGTTTATCCACTGAATTTACGGACGGCGTGGGCAACCGCTCCCTTCCGGTCACGGCTCGGAATGAAGCGTTCGCGGTAGGCGGAGCACCGGCGGATTATTCGAGCGTGAGGGGTTCGCGGTAGGCGGAGCACTGGCGGATTATTCGAGCGTGAGGGGTTCGCGGTAGGCGGAGCACTGGCGGATTATTCGAGCGTGAGGGTAGGCGGAGCACTGGCGGATTATTCGAGCGTGAGGGGTTCGCGGTAGGCGGAGCACTGGCGGATTATTCGAGCGTGAGGGGTTCGCGGTAGGCGGAGCACTGGCGGGTTATTCGAGCGTGAGGGGTTCGCGGTAGGCGGAGCACTGGCGAGTTATTCGAGGGTGAAGCTTGGGTAGGCGAGTTATTCGACGGCGACTACTTTGGAGTCGGCCGAGAATTTGCGGAAGTTGCTCCAGGTCACTTCCTGCTCTTCGGATAGCTTCTTGAGCAGCGCGACGCGGGCTCCTCCGCGCACCCATTGACGCTTCGGCAGCCAGACTTCGTCGTTCACGCGGGACTGCTCGAAGATCAGCTTCGAACCGGGACTCAGACGGAACAGAACCAATCCGAAAGAAATGGTGTCGATGGTTTCGGCTTCCAGGCGCACCCATTGATATTCCGTCTTGTCGATCCAAAGTTCGCCCTTCATCTTCTGCAGTACCTTGGCGTCCGAGTTCTTGGGAGTGTAGTTGGCCTTGGGAGTGGCCGAGATCACCCAGACGTCGCGTCCGTCCACTGTATCGCTGCGCTCGATCTGAAAATCGAAAATATCCGGGATTTCACGCAGAAACTCCAGCTCTTTCTGTCGTTCTTTTTCTTTTTTGGCGAGGCGCTTCTCGCGGCTGGAATCCGATTCATTGGTGAATTTTGCCGCTTTCTCATCGAGCTTTTCCTGTTCTTTGCGCTGCTCCTCCGGCGACAGCGGTTTCCCGTCGCGCTCTATCACGCGGCGGAAGGGCTCGCCGTAGAGAATCACGGTTTCCCAGCGCGAACTCTTCTCCGATTTGACCTTGCCGTTGGGGTCGAGGTTGCGCTCGGTCTCCTTGGCCGTCCAAGTGTAGTTCTGCATGATGCGCCGGTTGGTTTGGTCGAGTTCGACGGACTTCCGGACGATTTCGCGGGCGTCCTGAGCTGAGAGGGCGGCTATGGAGAGGAAGAAGAGAACGGCTCTCATAAATACAATACGGGGCCGGACTGCGCCCCGTATGCAAGAAAGTTTGTGAATAGCGACTTACGCCTTGAGAGGCTTGTCGGCCGCTTTCCAATTCCTCTCGTCCCAATACTTGACCTTGCCTTCGCGATAGGACGCGACGGCGAGATTGATGACGGATTGGGCGCGCGCCGCGGTCTCGACATCGAGATGCGGTTTTTCGCGGCTGTGCATGCACTTGATGAAGTTTTCGATGTGCGCGGTCATCATGTCGACACTGTTGTCGACCGGGATCTTGACCGGCTCGGTTCCGAACTTGGCGACGTACTTCTCGCCGCCAATCGCGGTCACGGTGGGTTCTTCACCTTCTTTGTGGTGGTGAATCACTTCGGGAATCGCGGTGATGTATTCGGTGGTGCGTTCGAACTGGCCATGGTCCACCATAATGATGGTCCCTTCGTGCCCGCGAATCAGGCCGGGGATGTGGTGCGAGTTGGCCATGGAGGAACTGAGCACGAGCGAGTGGCCGGCCGGGTAGTCGGCGATGAGATGGAACGTGTCGGGGACTTCACGCTCGTCTTTGAAGATGTAGATGCCGCCGCCCGCCGAGACTTTGTTGGGGAACTGCGCTTCCGGCCAGCAGATGTTCAAAGGCGCGACAACGTGGTAGAACAGGTCGGTCGCGATGCCGCCGGAATAATCCCAGTATTTGCGGAAGCGGAAGAAGCGGTCGGCGTCGTAGGGGCGTTTGGGGGCCTTGCCGAGCCACATTTTCCAATCGATGAAGTCCTCGCCTTTGGCGTCGGGACCGGCGTTCTTATCGATGGGCCAGTTCCACTCGCCTTCGATGGAGTTGCGATGATAGGAGCCCTGGCTCATGATCATTTGGCCGATCATGCCGTCGGCGATGGCCTTCTTCGCCTTCCACCACTGATCGGCCGAGGTGGTCTGCGAGCCGACCTGGAAGACGCGCTGCGTCTCCTTGACCGTGGCGACGAGATCTTTGATCTCCTCGTTGGTATGGCACATCGGCTTTTCGCAGTAGACGTCCTTGCCGGCGTCCATCGCTTCGAGCGCGATCTGGGCGTGCCAGTGATCCGGCGTGGCCACTACGACGGCATCGATATCGGGCTGGTTCAGTAGCTCGTGATAATCGAGGTAGCCTTTGGCATTGAATTTGTCGGCCGCTTCGCGTTTGCGTTTTTCGTAAACGTCGCAAACGGCGACGATCTGGCAGCACTTGCCGTTCTTGTCGCCGTAGGCCTGGAATTCTTCGGCGACGTAGCTGCCGCGTCCGCCGACCCCAACGACCCCGATATTAATGCGGTCGTTCGCGCCTAACACGCGGCCGCTCTGTTTGGCTCCACGAGCCGCAAACGCGGTTCCGGCCATCCCAAGCGCGATACCGGCGCCGGTGGCACTCTTGATGAAATCTCGACGGTTGCTTTCAGACATGGAATCCTTTCGTATTATCGCGACTGGACGGGGAGGATGGCGCGGCTCGAGATGACGTGATCGACGAGGCCGTATTCCTGAGCGCCGTCGGGCTCCATGATGTAGTCGCGATCGACATCGCGGGCGATGCGTTCGACGGTCTGGCCGGTGGCGTTCGCAAGAATTTCATTGAGCGTTTGGCGCATGCGCAGGATTTCGCGCGCATAAATGTCGATGTCGGTAGCCTGGCCGCCGAGCCCGCTCATGGAAGGCTGGTGAATGAGAATCCGCGAATGTGGCAACGAATAGCGCTTGCCCTTCGTGCCGCAGGCCAAAAGAACGGCGCCCATGGAGGCGGCCTGGCCGATGCAGTAAGTCACGATGTCGGGTTCCACCAGGTTCATGGTGTCGAGGATCGCCAGGCCGGCCGTGATGGAGCCGCCGGGCGAATTAATGTACAGCGAAATGTCCTTTTCGGGATCTTCCGCGGCGAGGAAAAGAATCTGCGCGATGATGAGGTTCGCGACATTATCGTCAATCGGCGTGCCCAGAAAAATGATGTTCTCTTTCAGGAGGCGCGAATAAATATCGAAGGCGCGCTCGCCGCGAGAGGTTTGCTCCACCACCATCGGTACAAGGACGGAGTTGTTCATGAATGCCCCTTTCACTTCAAAGACCCATGATAACGCTTGGTAACGCTCTAGCTTTTGGCGGCCGCGAGGGCGGCGTCGTAATCGGGGTGGTCGGCAACCTCTTTTACGTATTCGACGTAGCGCAGGGTGTTGTCTTCGCCGATCACGAAGATGGCGCGGCTCTCAATGCGCAGTTCCTTGATCAGCGTGCCGTATGCTTCGCCGAAGGAACCGGTCTTGTGATCCGACAACATTTTCACTTTATCCACGCCGTAATTGCCGCACCAGCGCTTCTGCGCGAACGGCAGATCCATGCTGATGGTATAAATGTCGACGTTCGGCAACTGGGCGGCCTCTTCGTTGAACCGCTTCGTTTGGGCGTCGCAAACGGGCGTGTCGAGCGACGGCACGACACTGAAGATACGCACGTGATTTCCCGTGGCTCCGAGGTTTACGGGTTTGAGGCTATCGTTGATGACGTCGAATTCCGGGGCCTTGTCGCCGGCCTTCAATTCCGGTCCGAGCAGCGTCATCGGGTTGCCCCGCAAAGTTGTCGCTGCGGCTCTTTCTTGCACTTCATCGGCTTTGATCATCGTGGAGTTATTTTAGCAGTTCATCGAATTTTGAAATGTCGTGGGTGGGCAATTGACAGGCGAAGTTTTCGCAGACGTAGGCGGTTGGGCGGCCGTCTAGTTCCTTCATTTGATCGATGGCCGGAATGAGCGGCGCCAGCCGGGCCGCGGCTGAATCGTCTTTAATAACAATCGTTACGGCGTAGGGCTGGAAGCGTTGGTGGAGGGTTGTGAGGAACTCCTCCGGTGGGCCGGCGATCACGATTTGTTTGCGGCGAGCGAGCGAATAATCGAGTGCGACCAGCATCTGCGGCACTGCGACGGGCTGGTTCGCGATGCGCGGGGCGAGGGCTCTCAGGGTGCGGTCGGCCGCTTGTTGGAACTCTGCGCGATTCGTCAATTCGGCGAGACGGAGCAGGTTGAGGAGCGCGATGGAGTTGCCGGCGGGCTCGGCGCCATCGTAATCCTCTTTCATGCGCAGCACTAGCGAGGGGTCGCCTGCGGCGGTCGTGAAGAAGGCGCCGTGTTCTCTGTCCTCGAACAGATCGCGCATTTTGTTGGTTAGGGCCACGGCGAGTTCGAGACGCTGCGGATCGAAATCGGTCTCGTATAAATCGAGAAGGGCCTGCACGAAGAAAGCGTAATCGTCGAGAAAGCCGGGAATGGCGGCGTCTCCATCGCGATAGCGGCGCAGGAGCTTAGTTTGCTGAGGGTCGAAGAGGTTCTTCAATATGAAATCAGTGGCTCGGGTCGCAGCTGCGCGGTAGCGATCGTCTTCCAGGATCTGCGCGCCTTTCGCGAAGGCGGAGATCATGAGGCTGTTCCAGGAGGTCAGGATTTTCTCGTCGCGATCGGGGCGCGGGCGCTTGTTGCGCACTTCGAGCAGCTTGTGGCGGGCATCTTCGAACTGGGCGCCGGCCGGGAGTCTTGCGAAAAGGATGTTCTTGCCGGTGAACTCGCCGTGGGGATCGTTTTCGACGTTGCCGTTCTTCTCGACTCCGTAACTCGCAGCGAACTGCGCTGCTTCTTGAGGGCCGAGGATCGCTTGGATCTCTTCGTACGGCCAGATGTAGAATGCTCCTTCGCCTTTCTCCTTTGGATTTGCGGGATCGATCGCGCTGTCGGCATCTTCGGCCGAGAAGAAGCCGCCTTCGGGATGAGTCATGTCGCGGAGGACATAATCGAAAATGCCGCGCGCGATCTGAGCATAGAAGGGTTCGTGCGTGATCTGGTACGCCTCGAGATAAGAGATGGCGAGCTGCGCCTGATCGTAGAGCATCTTTTCGAAATGCGGCACGAGCCAGATGGGATCGACGGAATAGCGATGGAAGCCGCCGCCGAGTTGGTCGTACATGCCGCCGGCGGCCATCCCACGCAGCGTTCCCAACGCCATGTCGAGCGCTTCTTCGTTGTGGGTGCGATGGTAATAGCGCAGCAGAAGATTGAGAACGGCGGGGCGCGGGAATTTCGGAGCGCTGCCAAATCCGCCATGTTCGCGGTCGTAGGTGCGGCGGAAATAATGATAGGCCGAATCGAGGACGGCGGTGTTGAGGGCGTCTTGATGCGATGGCGCGGACTGCTCCTGCTCCTGTAATTGGCGCATCACGCCGGCGCTCGATTCGTCGATCTTCGGCCGTTCGTTATGCCAGGCTTGCGCCAGATATTCCAGGATGCGTTTGAATCCCGGCCTCCCATATCGATTGTCGGGCGGGAAGTAGGTACCTCCGAAAAATGGCTTCAGGTCCGGGGTGAGAAAGACCGACATGGGCCATCCGCCGGCGCCCGTCGAGGCTTGCACGAACGTCATATAGATGCGGTCGACATCGGGGCGCTCTTCGCGATCCACTTTGATGGGGATGAACTCGCGATTGAGGAGCTCGGCGAGATCGTCATTCTCGAACGATTCGCGCTCCATCACGTGGCACCAATGGCAGGTAGAATAACCGACTGACAGAAAGATAGGCTTGTCTTCGCGGCGGGCTTTGTCGAAAGCTTCTGGACCCCAGGGATACCAATCGACCGGATTGTGGGCGTGTTGCTGGAGGTAGGGACTCATTTCGTGGACCAGCCGGTTGGCGTGCATATTGTTCTCTTATGGTACGGCCCCTTGCCTTGAATGCGAGAAAGGTCGCGCTGGCGGACCACTATAAAGAGACTTAGGTAAAAGTCCGATAACTTACTGATGCCGCTCCGCCGGCCAACTATATTCATCGACCGGTTCGCGAGTCTCGCAGCGAAGCTATCCCTGCGCGCCAAGAGCCTTCTCGCGTTAGCCGTCCCCCTCGCGCTTTTGGTCCACGTCGGGATTCTGGGCGTCCTTTCACTGAACGAGCAGAGTACGCGCGATCGCCAGCAACTTGAGCGCGCCGAAGCCTGGCACACGGCCTCGCAGCAATTCATCGCGGACCTATACGATGCCAACGCGCGTATGAACGCCTACGTGACAACGGGGCGCGTCGAATACTTGAATGAATATCGCACGCTGGAGGAATCCTATTCTTCGTCCGTTCGGAAATTGAGACAGGCGGGCGCCAAACGCACGCAGAACCTCAGTAACGATACGCAGCAGTTTTTCGATGCTCTGGCAGCGCTCATCAAGTTTGCGCCGGCCGAAGGTTCCAGTTCGGGCGGTCCACCAGGACAGGAACTCGCGTCTGCCCGGCGGACGCTGGAAGCGGTGCGCACCGAATTAGCGGCTATGGATCGCGCGATGGCTGCGCCGTTCACACAGGAATCGGGACCCGCGTTCCAGATCGCGCTGGAAATTGTTTTAGCCTTGCTCGCCGGATTTGGAGCCGTGTGGTTGCTCCTGAAGTCGGCCGAGCGCGACAGGCAGCGAGCGGCGCAGGTTGAGGCGCAAACGCGGGCGTTGAACATCATGGCCGAGTATGAAGTGTTTAAGGCCGAGATGATGGGAGAAGCGCCTAAGGTGGCCGCGGCTGTTCCACTTGCTCCGGTGCGAGAGCCGGCTCCTCCCAACGTTCTACAATCCGTGCTCAACAGCATGACGGATGGCGTCGTGATATTGAACGCCGGCGGTACCTGTCTTTTTTCCAATCCGGCTGCCGAAACAATGCTCGGCAGGAATGTCGCCGGAGCTCCGCTGAGCGATTGGGGAGAAAATCTGCAGCCGCCGCTGGTGGAAGCCCTGCGCGGCAGCGCGGTGCAGCGTACGGAAATCCCCGCCAATACGGGCGGCCAGGGCGGTGGTATCTGGTTATCCGCCAGCGCGACGCCGTTGCGCGATGACGCGGGCCTGGTTTGCGGAGCGGTCGGGGTCTTCATCGACATCAGCGGGCATCGCTATACGGAAGACGCGCTCAACCGCGCCAAGGAAGAAGCGGAACGGGCCAATCGCGCGAAAAGCGAGTTTCTTTCGCGCATGAGCCATGAGCTGCGCACGCCGTTGAATGCGATTCTAGGATTCGCGCAGCTCCTCCACATGGCGCGGCTTCCAGAACACCATCAGGACAGCGTGGAACAAATCCTGAAAGGCGGCCGGCATCTTCTATCGCTGATCAACGAGGTGCTCGATATAGCGCGCATCGAATCCGGAAGGCTCTCTCTTGAGATCGAGCGCCTGTGCGCGAACGACGTCGTGCAGGAAGCGGTGCTGCTGGTAGAGCCGCAGGCGGCCAAGCAGAAGATTCAGCTTTACATCGAAGCCGGGTCGGCCTGGCGACTGCACATTAGCGCGGACCGGCAGCGCTTCAAACAGGTGGTCCTCAACATTGTTTCGAATGCCGTTAAGTACAACCGCGAGGGCGGATCGGTGCGCATTTCGGTGGAAGCCCGCGAGCAACACTTGCGGTTGAGCGTCGCCGATACCGGGCCTGGAATCCCGGCGGACAAGATCGGCCTGTTGTTCAGCCCGTTTGAAAGGTTGGGAGCGGAACACGCTGGGGTGGAGGGATCGGGCATCGGACTGGCGCTGAGCAAACGCCTGGTGGAAGCGATGGCTGGACGCATCGGGGTCCACAGCGAATTCGGCAACGGCACGACTTTCTGGGTGGAGTTTCCGGTCGCCGACGCCGTCGTTTTCACGGATGCGTGGGCGCGGGAAGACCTGGGGCGATTGCATTCCGGAGTAAACGGAGCGCATCGGCCGGTGGTGCTGTGCATCGAAGACAACGATTCAAACTACCGCCTCATAGAGCGGACGCTGGCGCAACGCCCGGAGATCAAACTGATATGCGGAGCCCTGGGCGAAACCGCGGTGCCGCTGGCCGAGTTGCACGCGCCGGACCTGATTCTGCTCGACATGCATCTGCCGGATCTGGAGGGTTACGACGTGCTGGGCCGTCTGCGCGCCAATGCGGTCACCAACGGAATCCCGGTCGTAGTTGTGAGCGCCGATGCGACCACGCCTCAAATAGAGAGGATGCTGAACGCCGGCGCCGCCGCGTATCTGACCAAGCCGCTCGAAATCCAGAAACTGCTGGCGGTGGTGGACGAAGCGATCGGGAAGGGGGCGCAGAACAAAGTCGTATGTTTAGAGACTTAATGCACTGCAGGATCCTGGTGGTGGACGACGAACCCGCCAATGTTCATCTACTGGACCGTTTTTTGAAAGAGGCTGGCTTCACCAATATCCGGACGACCAACGATCCCAGAGAGGCGCTGCGCATTTATCGCGAGCAGCAGCCCGATATCGTGTTGCTGGACTTGCTCATGCCTTTTCTCGACGGCTTCGCGGTGATGAAGCAATTAGGCGACGAGATGGAGCCGGGCACGTACGTCCCGATCCTGGTGCTGACGGCAGACATCACCAATGAAGCCAAGCAGCGCGCGCTCTCCACTGGCGCGAAGGATTTTCTCACCAAGCCGCTGGACCTGACGGAGGTTCTGCTGCGCATACGCAATCTGCTCGAGACACGGCTGCTGCACCTGCAGATTCGCGCGCAGAACGAACACCTCGAGCAACGCGTCCGTGAGCGCACGCGCGAGTTGGAAGAATCGAAAATCGAGATTATCGACCGGCTGGCGGTGACCTTCGAATACCGCGACTACGCGACGGGAGAACATACCAAGCGCGTTGGCAACCTGTCGGCCGCCATCGCCCAAGCTAGCGGGGCTCCGGGCTGGAGGGTGCGGTTGATCCGCCGCGCGGCGCCGCTGCACGACATCGGAAAAATCGGGATTCCCGACGCTATTCTTCTGAAGGCCGGAAAACTGGAGCCCGCCGAAATCGAGATCATGAAGACCCACACGCTGATCGGCGCCCGCATTTTATCGGGCAGCGATCACGCGCTGCTCACCATGGCGGAAAGCATCGCCCTGACGCATCATGAACGATGGGACGGCGCGGGCTATCCTTATCAACTGGCAGGCCACGCGATTCCGTTCGAAGGCCGCGTGGTGGCCCTGGCCGACACCTTCGACGCGCTCACTCATGAGCGCCCCTACAAGGCGGCGTCGACTCTGGAGGAGGCGCTGGCCGAGATTCGCAGGGAGAGCGGCAAACAGTTCGATCCGGAACTCGTTAGCGCGTTCTTGCGTTTAACGGAGCGAACGGATGTGCTCGCGTTGGCCGCCGCGGTGTGCGAAACGCCGGTCCCGATCACGACCGGTTCTTCGGTTGTTTGAGCGTACGGCGAAGGCCGCTTTGCGGGCAGGCCACAAACCCCGATGGCCTGCCCCACGCGCTCTCGTTAGCTGACGGCTTTCCGGAAGAAGCGGTTCAGCCCCACCACGATCAGCGCCGCGTCCACCACCGCGAGGACCCCGATCACAACCAAGGTCGGCATATGCGGCACCTGCGGAGCTAAAGTGCCGCGCAGCCCCTCGCTCGCGTACACCAGCGGATTGATCAACACCGCCATCTGGACAACCGGAAAGCTCTTCAGCGCGCTCCAGGGATAATACGCGCAGCCGAACATGATCATCGGCGCGAGAACGAGACTGAACAACAGTCCGATCTGCGTCTGTCCCACGCTGCATCCCAACGTCAAGCCGCCGGCGGCCGAGAGCAGTGCGACAAGAAACACCACCAACGCAAACTCCAGCGGCCGCTGGAACTTCACGCCGACATTCGCTCCCATCACCAGCCACGCCGCGATCACCACAATGAACCCCGAGATCAGCGCCTGAATCACTCCCGCGAACACCTTCTCTACGGCGAGCCACTCGATTTTCATGGGCGCCAGCAACCGGTCTTCGATCTCGCGCGTAAATTGAAACTCCGCGATCAGCGGCATCGAGACCGCCTGAACCCCCGTCATCAACATACTGATTGCCATGATGCCGGGCAGCAGCATGGCGCGATAATTCTGCGGCATGAAGCCGCTGCGTATCATTACCTGCCCGAAAATAAAGACGAACAGGATCGGCTGCAACATGGTCTGCAGCAAGAGTGGGATGAAGTTTCTGCGCGCCACATGGGCGTCGCGCCGCAGCATCGCCGCAAATGTTTTCCAGTTCATTGCCGCAAGCTCCTTCCGGTGTGATGCAGAAAAAGATTTTCGAGACTTGGCTCGGAGATGTGTACGTCCGAAAGCTCTACGCCGGCGTTCGACGCCGATGCCGCAATGGCGCCCACCAGCGCGCCGCCGCTGTCGGCATAGACGTCCACGCTCGACCCCGCGACCTTCACTTCATTAACGCCCGGCAGTTCGCGGAGCCGGTCCGCGAGGCCATCAACGGGCGCGCTGAACTTCACCCGCACCAGATAGCCGCCCGGAACGGAGTGCTTCAGTTCGGCCGGCGTACCGATCGCGATTACCTTGCCGTGATCCACAATCGCAATGCGCTGGCACAATGCGTCGGCTTCCTCCATATTGTGCGTGGTCAGCAGGATTGTCTTACCGGCCGCGTTGTACTCGCGGATGATTTCCCACAGCAGCAGGCGCGTTTGCGGATCGAGGCCGGTGGAGGGCTCGTCCAGAAAAAGAACATCGGGATCGTGCATCATGGCGCGCGCGATGGCCAGGCGCTGCATCATGCCGCCGGAATAACCGCGCACGATTTCTTCGGCGCGTTCGGTCAATTGGAACCGCTCCAGCAGTTCCGCGGCGCGGCGCGTTCGCTCGGCCGATCCGATGCCGAAATACGCCGCATGAAAAAGCAGGATCTCGCGCGCGGAGAGCGAAAAATCGAGATTGGGACGCTGCTGCACCACACCAATCAGCCGCTTCGTCTCCACCTGTTCACGCCAAACGTTATGCGGCCCGATCCACGCATCGCCGCTCGTTGGCTTCACACGCGTCGTCAGGATGCCGACCGTGGTGGACTTCCCTGCCCCGTTCGGTCCGAGAAGTCCGAAAATCTCGCCCGCGCCGACTTCGAGCGAAACTCCGTCCAACGCTTTAACCTCCATCTTCGGTTTCTTCGGGCCTTTTCCGCGGGCGAATATCGCCGAACCTGGCGCTGCCAATGGCGGCGGCGTGTTGTAGATCTTGCGCAGGTCGTTAGTCTTGACCGTAGCTCCCATGCGAGCCTCCTAATGAATCAACTGTGCTAATTAATCAAATGCTCTAGATCGCGCGT
>JBEKUT010000224.1:0-11123 GCA_049514735.1 Bryobacteraceae bacterium | reverse complement strand
TCGGTCATCCAACCGACCGTAACGATATCGGGTGCGCCGTCGTGATTTACGTCGACAGCCCACTCCCCGCAGTCGGAAACAAATTCGCCCACGATATCCACTTTGCGCCATTGATGCCGCTTCCACTCGCCACCCTGCGGCCCTGGATTTTCATACCAGTACGCGCCGCTGACCAGATCGGGTTTGCCGTCCCCGTTCATATCCGACATCGCGATCCCCTCGGAGTGGTCGTTCCCGAGCTGATGGATGAAGAACGTCGCCTGCGGCACGTTACCCGGCGCGTTACCTCGAGTTTGGTTGAGTTGGCCGAAAGCCATCAGGGGCCAAGCCAGCAAGATGCAAACGCGGAACCTTCTGTTCATAGCCATAAGTTACAGTGTATGCTGCATCGGCCAGCCTCGCCTTATTTTGCTTTGGTTGTACTCGAAAGAAGCATGATATTGAAAAAGTTATAAACCGTTGAACAGTGGTTGCTTTTATAATTATTTTGTAATAGGATTATGGTTGATGAGCTCAAGCCAGTACGCTGCTACGTTTCCCCTGCCAGCGGCAAGAACAAAATCGCCGACTGGTACCACGAGCTTTCAGCTCAGGAGCGGGCCGATGCCGACGAGTTCATCAATCTTATGCGTAAGACGAAAGACTGGGAGATGCCATATTACCGACCAAAGCTGACGGGCTACACGAAGCTGGGTGAACTACGATGGCGATCCGAGCAAAAGCAACACCGGCTTGTTGGGTATCTGAGCGGTGGTGTGTACTTCGCACTTGTGGGATGTACGCACAAACAGCAGGTGTACAGTCCGGCGAGTGCCCTTGCGACTGCAACCAAAAGGATGAGCGAAATCGAGGCGGGAAAGGCCAAGACGGTTCCGTATGACTTATAAGGTATTCGAGAAGCTTAAAGATCCCGACTACAGGAAGGCATTTGTTGCGGCGCAGATCAACGTCGCCATTCCGTTTCAGATACGAGCGCTGTTGAGGTCGCGTCCTGGCTGGACGCAGGCCACGCTCGCGGAGAAAACTGGCATGCGACAGCCTAGCATTTCCGGATTGCTAACCCCGGGTAAGACGCGGCCAAACATTGAAACACTTCGGCGCATCGCAGAGGCATTCGACTGTGGACTCATGGTCCGATTCGCGCCTTTCAGCGAGCTTGCGAAATGGTCGGAAAACTTCGATCCCGAGTCCTTCAACGTGCCCAGTTTCGATAACGATCCTGGTTTCCTTGATCATAAGCCCCAAGGGATTGCCGCGTTCGGACTGCCCAAAGCGGCCCAAGTGGACAATCTCGCCGTGATGCAGCCGCAGACCTTGACGCCACAAACATCGCGCGGTTTGGCCGGTTGCTCAGATGAAAGCCGATGAAGCTGCTCTCGGTTGGGCTGGCGAGAGCGATGTGGTTCGTCGACATCGGTGAACTAAACCCAAGTGGGAAAGATGTTTTCGTCCACCTTTTCCCGGCTCTGCTGGAAGAGTACAAGTTTAAGCGTTATCCCAAGCCAGGTGACGACCTCAGCCAAGGAATGAAATTTTCAGGCGGCGAGTTTGTCAAAAAAGATGGGACGGTTCTAACCGTCAGCATTACGCTGTTCAACGACGCGATCGCCGCCGACACCTATTCATCGACAACCGATTCGGACAATTTTCTGGGAGTCATACTCGGTGGACTGCCGGACTTGGGATTTTCCTATGATCGTGCGATGGTCCGCCGCAAAGCTTACACCAGCCAACTCAATGTGGTCAGTTCCAACCCTTTAAGCGCAATCAACCCAAAGCTGATCGATCTTGCAAAGAGAATCGCTTCCGGCGTCGGAGGCGTATCGTTATTCGAGTTTTCCGCGATCGAGTTTTGGCCAGATCAAACCAAGACTTACAAACCGGCCAGTTTTTCCTTTCAGAAGCGGACTGGAGACGCCCCTTCCGACAACCGCTACTGGTCACAGGCACCCTTACCAACAGACAAGCATCTGGAGCTTCTCGACGAACTGGAAGCAATCCTGTCGTGAAGCTCGGCCGTGCGGCTGGTATACTGGATGAGTAGTTTCTTGTGCAGGGATAGCTCAGTTGGTAGAGCGTCTGACTGTGGCTCAGAAGGTCATGGGTTCGAGCCCCATTCCCTGTACCATCCTCAATGGCAGCAATCACCCAAAAAACACTAATTCCCGCCCAAACTCTCAAGGGCTATCGCGACATCCTGCCTGAGGAGATGATTTTCCAGAACGCCCTGATCGAGAAGGTCCGCGGCGTCCTCGAAAGATACGGTTTCGTTCCTCTCGACACGCCCTGCGTCGAGTATTTGACCACGCTCACCGGCGCGGGCGGCGAGGAGACCGAAAAGGAAATTATCCGCTTTAAGAGCCGCGAAAACGACGATGTCGGCTTGCGTTTCGACTTGACCGTCCCTTTCGCGCGGCTCCTGGCCCAGTATCCCGAGCAGCTCCGGCTGCCGTTCCGCCGCTATCAGATCGCGCCCGTTTTTCGCAACGACAAACCCGGCGAGGGCCGTTACCGCCAATTCCGTCAATTCGATTTCGATGCGGCTGGTTCCGAATCGATGGCCGTCGATGCCGAGATCGTCGCCGTGATCTGCGAGATTCTGAAAGTTGCCGGTGTCGCGGCGGGACAGTTTCAGGTTCGCGTCAACAACCGCAAGATTCTCGAACTCATCATGAGCTCCGCCGGTGTCGCCGATCCCGAAACGCAGCGCCGGGTGGTTCGCGCCATCGACAAGCTGCAGAAGATCGGCGAACGCAACGTGCGTCTGGAATTGGGACCCGGCCGCGTGGACGATTCCGGCGATCCCATCCGCGGCGTTGGTCTCGGCGATGCGAGCATCGACAAGATGGTGCGCCTGATTCTCGTCACCGCGCCTACGCGTTCCGGAATCGTCGACGCGCTGGCAGCGGAACTGGACCCGACTCCTGAAGCCGCGCAAGTGCTCGAAGAGATGCGCGAACTGGATCGCTGCGTTGCCGCACAAGGACTCAGCGAACAGGACGTAATCTTTTTCCCCAGCCTCGCGCGCGGCCTCGATTACTACACTGGCCCCATCTTTGAAGCCTACTTATTGGAAGCGCCCGAAATAGGCGCAGTGATGGGTGGCGGCCGGTATGACCAGTTAGTCGACCGTTTCCTCGAAAAGAAAATCCCGGCCACCGGAGCCTCGTTCGGGCTTGATCGCTTCACGGCGGCGCTGCGCCGCCTCGAGAAAATCTCGGGCTCAGGAACGATCACGCAGGTGCTGATCGCGTCGTTCCCCGGCGTCCCGTCCGACCATCTTCTGAAAGTCGCCAACATACTCCGCTCCGAGAACATCCGGACCGAAGTGTACTTCGGTGAGACTGGCGCGCGTCTCAGCGTGCAACTCTCCGCGGCCAATCTCAAACAAATCCCCGTCGCTGTGATCATCGGACCGGATGAATATCAGTCGGAGAAAGTGTCGGTGAAAGACCTGCGCGCCGGCCTGAGTTCGCGCGAGGGCATTCAGGATCGCCAGGCATTTCGCAAAGCTGGAAAATCGGGCCAGCAGACCATCGCGTTGGACGATCTGATTCCCACGGTCAAAACTATCCTTCAAGCGGAAGCTTGATCCCGGCGCCCGGCCGGATCATCTGTCGAGCCTTCTCGATCTGATCGTGAAGTACGCAGTCGCGTTCCTTGAACTCACGGAAGTTCGCGAACCGCGACTTAATGAGCTTGTATAAATCGCGCGTACCCTCACCCAATCGCCGCGGTTGAACCGCTTCGCCTGACGGCAAATCGCCGATTCGATACGCTAGCGCCAGCGCCGCGCACAACAACTCGATCGCAAGCACCGATTCGACGTTCGCGTGAATCGATCGCGCTTTCCGCGCAGCCAACGTGCTCATGCTGACGTGGTCTTCCGTATCGGCCGACGTCGGGACGTTATCCACGCTCGCGGGATGCGACAGCACTTTGTTTTCGGAGATAATGGACGCCGCCACATACTGCGCCAGCATCACTCCCGATGTCGTGCCGCTGCGGCTATAAGTCAAGAAGCCCGGCAATCCGCGATTGTGATTCTTGTCCACCAGCATCGCAATACGCCGCTCTGAAATGGACCCTAGATCGCTCATCGCGATTCCCAGATAATCCATCGCGTATCCCAGCGGAGCGCCATGAAAATTCCCGTGCTCATAATGCAGCCGATCGGTCCATCCGTCCACGGGAGGCGTGGACGCGGCCGTCTCCTCCTTCGTGAAGAAAATCGGATCGTCGTCCACGGTGTGGAGATGATTCTGTATGCTCGTGGCCGCGTAGCCTAGCGTGTCGCGCACCGCTCCGTGCACCTGCGGGATGCAGCGGACGGAATAAGGATCGTGTACGTCGGGCGAGCCATTCATAAGCTCGCTGCCGGCCGTCATGCGCCGCACGTTCGCGGCGGAAATCTTCGCCCCTTCGTGCCCATATACTTTGAACACGATTTCATCGAACGCCCGCGGAGCGCCCAACACCGCCTCAGCCGTCATACTGCCGATCGCGTCCGCCCAAAGAAGCAGTTCGCGAGCCCGTTGGACGTTCAACGCGCCGATGGCCGCCGTAACAGCGAGCCCATTCATCAGCGCCAAGCCTTCTTTGTACGAGAGCCGGAACTTGTTCAGAAAGGATTGAAGCGGAGGCTTCTTCGATTCAAATCCCGCGAGCGCGGGAATCAAATCGCCATCGAAGCGCACAGGGCCAAGGCCAATCAGCCCGAGCGCCAGGTGAGAGAGCGGAGCCAGATCTCCCGATGCTCCTACTGAACCTTGTTCGGGAATCACGGGAAGGATGCCGGCGTTGAGCATGCCGACCAAACGGTCGATCAGTTCATAGCGCACGCCGCTGTATCCCGCGACTAGAGTGCTCGCACGGATCAGCATCACAGCCCGCACGATCTCGTCATCCAGCGGATTGCCCACGCCCGCGGCATGACTGATCACGACGTTTTCTTGAATCTGCCGCGCGTCCTTCGTCGTCTGAAGCAGGATTCCTTTGAGCGCCCCAAACCCTGTGGTCACGCCATAAATGGCGCTTTCTTTCGTGCCGTGGTGAGCCGTGGTGCTCTCCTTGACGCGCTGCTCTACGTATTTTCGGACCTCGTCCAGCCGCGGTTTTATCTTGGGATCGATCTCGACCAGCGCGCCATCCCGCGCTACATCGCGCGCGACATGGACAACATCCTCAATGGTCAGACTTGTGCCATCAAGCGTTACATGCTTCATTCAAACCGACCGAGCCGTGACCGGGAGGGAGCGGTTTCCCTTAAGGTCCTCAAGGCTTCTTCGGAGGCTCCGGCGGCTTGGTATCTTCCACGTCGCCGAACTTGATGTTCACGTCGCTCTTGAACTGCTTGTAGTCCTCGTACTTGACTACTTCCTTCAGCTTCACAGGCGGACCATCCTTGAAATTCAAAGTGTCGAGGGCGATGGTGTACGTCGGAAACCAGAACTTGCCGTCGATCTGTTGCCGGTAAGTTTCGAACTTCGGGAACAGGTTCTCCGGTCCCTTCTTCAGATGACCCGTACCACGGCCGTATGTCTTCACGATTTGAAGATCTTTATCGTCCACCCAGATCTCGCCCTCGAAGTAGCGTTTGCCCGGCTCCAGCTTCTTCGGCTTGATCGCGAACACGTAGCAGGTGATTTCATCCACCGGTTCGTGTCCCACATAGCGGATGTTGTAGTTCGGGATTTCGTCGCTCGTCAGCACGAAGGGCTGGACGTCGCGCAGATCCTGCTCGTCTTCCGGCGTGAGGATCAGCCGCTCCAGCGTATTGACGGGCGCAAAGACGACATGCTCCGTTCGCTTGCCTTCCGGAGAAAAGATGATGTCGGAGACGATCTCCCACTTTTCACCAGTCGCGCTGCCGTTATCGTCGAGGATCACCAGTTTCGCCGACTGCCGATAAGTATAGTTGCCGCGTGCCTTCGAAAACTCCGTCTCCTTGGCCGCAAATCGCGTGATGATGTCGTTGATCTGGCTCTCGGGAGGATCCGCCAAAGTGACAGCAAAAGAAAAAGGGGCGAGAGAAGCGCTGAACACCAGCGCTGCCGTGACCGATTTAAGCATGGTTCCTCTCAGTTCTGGACGGCTCCGTCCAGCCAACGGTTCCAGTTCCAATTCTAGCTGAGGATTTGCTTCGCGATGGTCAGTTTTTGCATGTTACTGGTCCCTTCATAGATGCGGCCGATTTTCGAATCGCGGAACAGCTTCTCCACCGGAAAATCCTTGGTGAATCCGACGCCTCCCAGGATTTCGACCGCCTTCGACGCCGTCGACTCGGCCACCTGCGACGCGAAATATTTCGCCATGGCCGCCTCGGTCACGAAGGGGTGCCCCGCGTCCCGTAATCGCGCTCCGTTATACACGAGCAGACGCGCCGCCTCCATTTCCGTGGCCATCTGTGCCAGGTCAAATTGCACGCCTTGAAATTCCGCGATGACTTTCCCGAATTGACGGCGTTCTTTCGCGTACGCCAGCGCGTGGTTCAGCGCGCCCTGTCCCAACCCGGTCATCTGCGCGCCGATTGCGATGCGTCCTTCATTCAGCGTCTCGATGGCGATTTTGTATCCCTTGCCGACTTCGCCCAACACATTGGCCGCCGGCACAACGCAATCGTCCAGGATCAGCTCGCACGTGGACGACGCGCGGATGCCGAGCTTGTCCTCTTTCTTGCCCACTTGAAAACCGGGGAATTCACGCTCTACCAAGAAACAGGTGATGCCGCGGTAACCCGCCTCCGGATTGGCGTTGGCGAACAAGAGGTAGAGTCCCGCTTCGGCGGCATTCGTGATCCACAGCTTGCGGCCCGTAATGCGCCACGATTCGCCATCCTGAACGGCTCGCGTCGCGAGCGCAAATGCGTCCGATCCGGCGCCGGCTTCCGACAGCGCGAACGATGCGACGGTGTCACGGGCCAGTCGGGGCATGTAGCGTTTCTTCTGATCGGCGTTACCCCAGCGCAGGATCACATTATTGGCGATGGTGTTTTGCACATCGACGATCACGGCGGCCGACGGGTCCACTTCAGCCAATGCTTCGATGGCCAATATCGAAAGGAAGAAATTGCCTCCCTGTCCGCCGAATTCCTCTGGGATCTCGATGCCCATCAGCCCGAGATCGAACATTTCATGGAGCAGGTCTTTGCGAAAAACGCCGGCTGCGTCCATATCGCGGACATGCGGCGCGATGCGCTCTCGCGCAAACTTGCGAACAACGTCGCGGAACATCGTCTCCTCTTCGCTTAGGACGGTGAGAGGAGTCGCGATTGTCTGGGAAATCTGGCTCGCGGTAGGCATTTGCTCCCAGTCTACTTGGCGCTACCATGGAACACAATGCCGCCCCGGTCCGCGATCCCAGACGACCAGCTCGAACGCGTTCAGCCCACTGTCGATACTCTCCTCGCCAAGCTGCGCGCTCTGATGGAGCGGCTCCCGCCCACAACCGATTCCGCGCTCGAGTTCAGGCTCACTCCGGAGGATCGCGATTGACCATAATCGAAGCCGGCCAGGCGCTTCGCCGCCGAAAGATTTCATGCGTGGAACTGGTGGATCAATGCCTGCATGAAATAGGACGCTTAAATCCCGATCTCAACGCCTTCATCACGGTTACATCAGATACCGCGCGGACTCGCGCGGCCGAACTCGATGACGAGTTGGCCAATGGAATCGACCGCGGACCGCTTCACGGTATCCCCATCGCTCACAAGGATCTGATCTGTACACGCGGCCAGCGTTGCACCTCCGGCTCCCTCTTGTTCTCGGACTACATCCCCGATTACGACGCCACCGTCGCGGTGAAACTCAACGACGCGGGCGCCATATCGCTAGGGAAAACGGGTCTTCACGAATTGGCTTACGGCATCACATCGGCCAATCCGCATTACGGCGTAATTCGCAATCCCCACGACCGCGAAAGAGTGCCCGGAGGATCGAGCGGCGGTTCCGGCGTCGCCGTGTCGACCGGCATGGCGTTGATGGCGACGGGCACCGACACCGGCGGATCGATCCGCATTCCCGCTTCGTTTTGCGGCGTCACCGGCCTCAAGCCCACTTACGGCCGCGTCAGCCGGTACGGCGTGAAGCCTCTGGGCATTAGTCTCGATCATATCGGACCGCTCACGCAGACGGTTCGCGACGCCGCAATTGCGCTGAACGCCATGGCCGGATTTGATGACCGTGATCCCTCGTCGAGCCGTGCACCGGTATTAGAATACGTTCCTCCGTCGCCCTGCTCCATCGCGGGTCTGACCATCGGGATCCCGCGCAATTATTTCTTCGAAGCGGTCTCGCCGGAGATCCGTGCTGCCATTGAACGCGTGACGCGCTTAAGTGAATCGCTGGGCGCGCGTGTTCTTCCGATAAAGGTCCCTGATGTCGAAGAACTGAATACCGTGGCGCGAACCATCCTGCTGGCGGAAGCGTCCGCGGTGCTGGAACCTTATCTCGCACAGCGCGACAAATTCGGCGAAGATGTCTTGGCGTTGCTCGACCAGGGCCGGCTGGTTCCCGCGACAGACTATATCAATGCGCAGCGCCTGCGGCGTTTACTGGTTCAGGACTGGCGGCTGATTTTCAGCGCGGTGGATTGTCTCTTCACGCCCACCACCCCGATTCCTGCGCCGCTGATCGGCCAGAAACAGGTCGAACTCGACGGGCAGATGCAGGACGTGCGTCTGGCGGCGACGCGTTTTATGCGCGGCATCAATCTTCTGGGACTGCCCGCTCTTTCGATGCCGGTCGGCAAGACGGCCACGGGCCTGCCGATCGGACTGCAGATTATCGGACGCGCATTTGAAGAAAATGTTGTGTTGCGCGCCGGGGCGGCGATTGAGGATGCGAACCGATAGGGAAACGGCGAGTCTGCGCGGCCCGGTCAAGACGTGCTCTACCGAGCACGATATTGCATACCCGGACCATCACTGGATATCGTACACCGACGATAACGTTTTCTCCGGAAGGGAATCCGATCGAGAAGTTACAGCGGAA
The DNA here is from genome assembly GCA_049514735.1 of Bryobacteraceae bacterium. Taxonomy (GTDB): domain Bacteria; phylum Acidobacteriota; class Terriglobia; order Bryobacterales; family Bryobacteraceae; genus JAICMB01. The sequence goes on along the minus strand of JBEKUT010000224.1, from coordinate 2,133 downwards.
TCCGACGGGCTCGCGTTGGTCGATCATTTGCCGTTATGATGAGCAGGGACGCCTACAACAAAAGCGGCATTCGGGGGACGTGACTTGGGCCGAACGTGAGGAATTGTCTTACCATTACGACGCGGCCGGCAGGCTGGATCGTGTCATGCGCCATTCGGAGAAGGACGGCGAGCGTCTCTTTGAATCCTTTCAATACGCCGGGGATGGGACGAAAAGACAATCGCTTTATCCCGCTCCGCTCCCTCCGAACGTTGGAATTGCGTGCGAATGCATGTTGCACATGTCTACAGATACGGTGGTCACGATGATGCTCTTCGATCGCGCTGGCCGACCAGCGACCAAGGTCCTTTATGACGCGGACGATCGCGTGATCCGGCGCATCGCTTTTCGCTATGACTCACGCGGGCTTCTTGTCGAAGAAGGCGAAATAATCGGCGGGCGCATGCGGGAGGATTTTCGCAATGCTTTTCAGTACGATGAATCCGGCCGCACGATTGTGGACGATAGGAAATGGGGCGATTGGGGCGGTGAGCGAAGGACGTTCACGCACAACGAGTATGGTGATCTCACTGAGGTGCGGATCGAAAGCGCATGTCGTTTAAAGGGGTCCGGTGTCGAATGCTGGGCGGAGCGATCTCGTTTTCAATACGACGACCACCAGAATTGGACAGAGCGTGTAACGGATACGGTGCGTTCAAGCGGCGAGATCACCGTCAGCGCAACCGGCCGGCGCACGCTCGTCTACTATTGAGGATTGAAACAATCACTCGTTAGAGCGGTCCTGACCGACCCGCATTTCTGGCTGCCCATCACCATCCTGATTCTGGGTATCGGCCTTCTGATCGCCGTCCGCTGAGGGTTTCATGATTGCCAAGTCGCAACCAACTCGCAATGTTTCGTCGCATTCGCTGCACCGGCTCGGCGTCGTGTGCGGACTCGCCGCAGGAGCGTGGCTGGGAGCGGCCGAGGCGCCCACCAAGCTCGTGACCATGGGCTTTTCGCCCTTCCTGATCTCGCTCGGAATGGTCGCCGGCGTTTTCGTCGCGCGCTGGACGCTGCCGCTTACGCTGAAGGGAACTGGATACATTCTCGAGGATCTTCGTGAAAAGCCGCATCTTATCGCGTGGGCAATCTTGGCCGGAATGCTGTGGGCCGTGGCGAATACGCTAACTGTCTTCGCGATTCGCAACGTTGGAATTTCGATCGCGTTTCCGCTCTGGAACACCAACAGCCTGGTGGGACTCTTCTGGGGCTGGCTGCTGTTTCGTGAGCTGCGGGATGCGGGAGCGAAGGCTTGGACGAAGGTGCTGGGCGGGGCTGCGGCGATCGTTGTGGGGGCATGCGTGATTGCCTACTCGACATCGCAAGATTCGGCGGGCGGCGCGCATGGAGTGGCTACGCTCGGGATTCTGGCCGCGCTCGGCGCAGGCATGCTGTGGGGCACCATGTACATCCCGTACCGCAAAGCGTACATCAGCGGAATGAATCCGCTGTCATTCGTGACGATATTTACGTTCGGTGAACTGGCCACCGTGTCCGCTCTGGCCATCATCTTCGATGGCGGATTTCACCACGTCATGAGCGAACTCCACCGCGCGCGTCCCTCGCTCTTCTGGCTGTTTCTGGGTGGATTCTGCTGGGTGATCGGCGATCTGTTCCAGCAATATGCGGCGAAATATATCGGCATCGGCCGGGGCATTCCGCTGTCGAATACGAATCAACTGTGGGGACTGGCATGGGGCGTTCTCGTGTTCGGCGAATTGAGCGGGCGCGGCGGCGCGACGCAAATCCTCGTTGTGGTGGGATCTTTGATCATGATTGGCGGCGCCATTGCGATCAGCTTCGCGGAAGCGCCGGAGTCCGAGCAGGATTCGTGGCAACAGGCGGTGGATCGCGAATGCGACCGCTACGGACTGGAGCATGCTCGTGTAGCCGCGGCAGTGCGCGGCGACGATCCGTTATCGGCCGGCGAACCAAAGCGGCATTGGTGGGAGATCGTGGTCTTGATCTGCGCCGTAGCAGTCTTTGTGTGGCTCGCGGTGGGTGCGGAGCGCCCGGCCCTCGCGCTCAACATCGGCTGGATGGCCCTTCTGCTGGCCGCGACGTTGGTGTCTCTGGGCGTCAGCGGATGGA
>JBEKUT010000223.1:0-11229 GCA_049514735.1 Bryobacteraceae bacterium | reverse complement strand
CGGAATCCCTTTCGATCCGATTTGTGAAGATTCCGAAAAGCGTCGAGCCGCTGCCCGACATCAGCGCTAGATCGGCCCCTAGCTTCAGCAGCTTTCCCTTAATCAATTTTAGTTGAGGGTGTCTAGGGAAAACAACCGTTTCGAAATCATTACAACATGGCCAGGAGGAGGGTGGGGCGGTGGGGAGGGTCCAGTAGGGCGTACAGCGTACGGCGTGCGGCGTACTACGTTCGTCCTTCCCCGGGCGGTTTAAGGCTTTGTAGGCTTGGGGGGTGGAGACGTGGATGCCGGGTGTCACTAATATGGCGGGGTACGGTTTTAGGTCGGGGAACGGGTAGAGTTCGGTGCCGCGGCCGAGGCCCAAGGCGGTTCCTCCGAGAAGAAAAAAGGGGACGTCGCTGCCCAATTGGGAGGCGAGATCGGCCAGCTTTTCCAATGGGATACATTTGTTTGTCAAGGCGGGGATGGCGAGGAGGGTGGCGGCGGCGTTGGAGGAGCCTCCTCCCAGGCCTCCACCCATGGGTATGCGTTTTGTAAGGCGGATTTCGAAGTGGCCGGGGATGCCTAGAAGTTGGGCGGCTCGGTCGATAAGATTGCCGGGGATGTCTGAATCGAGGTGGATGGCCAGACGACGAGACGGGGTGTAAGCAATTTCGATCATGTCGCTTAGGGAGACTGTTTGAAAAATGGTCCGGACGTCGTGAAAACCGTCGGGCCGTTTGCGGAGGACGCGAAGGTCGAGATTGATTTTCGCCAGGGAGCGGAGGCGCAGGGCGTTACCGACTAGGTATTTAGGCACGGAAGCTAAGATCCTAATTGTAACGGTGGCGCACTCCGCGCATCGTCATTGACTTTATAATCAGTTTGTACTCATAATAGTGATGGAGGCTGGAGGATGGTTAGGATACAACTGGACATGCCCGATGAACGGGTGAAAGAACTGGATGCCCTGATGGAGATCACAGGTTCGGCGACCCGGAAGGAACTCTTTAATAATGCGCTTACGCTGCTGGAGTGGGCGGTGAAAGAGAAGAAGCAGGGCCGCGGCATCGCTTCCATCGACGATCAAGAGAAGAAGCTGAAAGAACTCGTGATGCCGGCGCTTGAAAACGTATCGGCGGCGCCGGTTGTTCGGGAGCGGGCGCTGGCAACGGCCAAGGGTGCACGTTAACGGGGTTCGTCAGCTTCGCGGATCTTTATCTCTTCCGTTCCGAACACGAATGCTTTGCTCGACAGGGTCTCCTTCTTTTTTGAATACGGGGCGAGGAGGTCCCTTTCGCTGATGCGATAAGGCGTCCCGTGGTCTTTGACCTCTTGAGGGGTGGGCAGGACGATCCGCCCTTGTTCATGCGCTCGCTGGCGCTCCTTTTCCGCGATTTCCAACTTCAATTTTCTGATTTCGTAGACCTGCTTGGCCGGTTCCAAGATTTCCTTTGCGAAGCCGGACAATGCGGTCACTCCTCCGATCACGGCGCAGAGCACAATGTTGCCGTTCGAGAGCGAGTACGCGACCCCGCCCGAGATCAGTCCCAGTAGAGTGAATGCGAATAGGCGCGACATATGTCCGCGAGCAAAGCTGCACGGTGGAAGTGGTTTGCGGAATCGATTATTCTCAAACCATGCGCACGGGTTTACTTTTTCTGATGACTCTCGCCGCGCAGGCGCAAACGCCGTCCGATCCCACGGACGTGCTCGCGCGGGCCAGGGATATCGTTCTCAGCAGGGTCGACCGCCTGCCGAATTACACCTGCGTCCAGACGATCAATCGCAGCTATTTCAAACCGGGTGTTGAACCCGGGTCCTGCGACAAGATGATCGGGGAGAAGACTAAAAAGCCGTCCAATCCGCAGCTTGAAGCCACGGACCGGCTGCGGCTTGACGTCAAAGTCTCGGAAGGAACTGAGGTCGGCGCGTGGGCCGGAGCTGACAAATTCGATTCGCGCAGCATCGTCGAGATTGTCGGAAGCGGTCCAATTGGAACTGGTCCATTTGGAACTCTGATGAGCGATATTTTCTCGAACAACGGCGCGAGTTTTCAATACATGGGAGAAGTGTCGGGCGATGTTGCCGCGCTTTTAGAGTACAGGTTCCAGATCCCCCTCAACTCGAGCCACTATTTCATTCGCGCGGGGCAGGACTGGGTAGCTACGGGATACGATGGCCAGATCTGGATCGATGCGTCTTCGTTTGAAGTGAAACGGCTGCGGGTTCGCACCGGCGAACTGCCGCGCGAGACGCAGAGCTGCGAAGCGACCAGCGCCGTCGATTATCAGATCATCAAGGTGGGCACGGGAGACGCTCTGATCCCGCATGTCAGCGTTCTTCATTTTCTGTTGAGAGACGGCAGCGAAAACGAGAGCGTCACGACCTATTCAAATTGCCACGAGTTCCACGGCGAATCGACCATTCACTTCGAGGACATGCCGGAGACGGCGGCAACGAACGCGAAGACAGCGGAAGCGCGGGTGATTCCGGCCGGCGTCACGGTGATTCTGACGCTGGAGACCCCAATCGATTCGGATACGGCGGCGGCGGGCGACGTCATCGAAGCAAAAGTTCGCAAAAATGTTTATTTCGGAAAACACAAGGAGATCGCGATCCCGGCGGGCGCATTGGTCCGCGGCCGGCTGACGTTGATGGAACATCGAGTGGGCGACGATGGGCGCTTCGAGATTGGAATTCTGCTCGAATCGATCGAAATCAATGGCTCTGCCATGCCGTTCTACGCCAAGTTGGACCGCAGCCAGGAGATCGCGAATGCTCAAAGACTCGAGCGCGGCGGGCTGCTGCATGGAGCCAACGTGTGGCTGCCTCCACCCGGCCAATCCCCGATGGTGGGGAGTTTTGTATTTCCGACTTCGAACAGCCGCTACGTTGTTCCGCGTGGGTTCGAATTCCGCTGGCTGACGTTGCCGCCTCCGCCGCAAAAAGATTAGCAACCGCTCTCTGGCGGTCCCGGCTCGGTTAGGCTGAAGTAAGTGAGACAAGCCAGCCGCCGACCACGTCTTTTTCTCATCGACACTTATGGGTTTATTTTTCGTGCGTATCACGCACGCGCCAGGAGCAACGCACCTCCGATGCGCACGTCGACGGGGCTCTCCACGGAAGCCATTTACATTTTTCACAACATGCTTCGGAAGCTGCGGACGGAGTACAAGCCGCAGTACATCGCCGCGGTGTTTGAGGGCGGGCGCACGTTTCGCGAGGAGAGCTATGCCGAGTACAAAGCCAACCGGACGGAGATGCCGTCGGACCTCGCCGAACAGATTCCCTACATACGGCGGGTGATTGAGGCGCTGCGCATCCCGATTCTGCAATGGCCGGGGTTTGAAGCGGACGACGTGATCGGGGCGCTGGCGCGGCGCTCTTCGGCGACGCTCGATGTGGTGATTGTGTCGAGCGACAAGGACATGCTGCAGCTCGTCGACGAGCACGTCCACATGTATAACCCGGTGAAGGACGATGTCTGGTACGATCCTCTGACCGCGGAGGCGTTCATGGGCGTGAAGCCCAGCCAGGTGGCCGATCTGCTGGCGCTCAAGGGCGATTCGATCGACAACATTCCCGGCGCTCCGGGCATCGGAGACAAGGGCGCGCGCGATTTGATTGTGCGTTTCGGTTCGGTGGAGAATGCGCTCGATCACGCGAACGAAGTGGAGCGCAAGATGTACCGTGAGAGCCTGCTCAACAATCGCGACCAGATCCTGCTCAGCAAGAAGCTCGCGACCATCGATACTACGGCGCCAATCGATTGCGACGTGACCACGCTTGTCGCCGCGGAGCCGGATGTTCTGGCGCTGCGGAGCATCTATAAGGAACTGGAGTTCACCAGCCTGCTGCGCGAGGTGGGTCCAGCAGACGATTCGCACACGCGCGATTATCAGACTCTCACGACACGCGAGGAGGTCGCGGCGTATCTCGATGCGGTTCCCACGGACGCTGCGATCGCGATCGCGGTGCAGACGGCGGGCGACGGCGATCTGCCGCTCACGATGATCGGCGTGGCGTGGAAGCGTGGCGAGGCGCGCGCGTTTTCGACGGAGCTGCTGGACGCGGCGCAAGCGGTGCTTGAAAGCGAGGAACGGAAAAAGATCGCGCACGACGTAAAGTCGGTGGTGCTGGCGCTGGAGAAATATGGCATTGCGGGGCGCGGCTTCGAGCACGACGTGATGCTTTACGCCTTCTTACTTTCGGCCGATCCTTCCGGCTGTTCGCCCGAAGTTCTGGCCGAGCGCTTCTTGGAACGGCGCGTGTCGGCAGCAGCGGAACAGCAGGCCGATTGCTCTCTCACGCTTGCGGAACGCCTCTCGGGCGATGTGGACGAACAGAAGCTGCGCGAGGTGTATCGCACCATCGATCTGCCGGTCAGCTATGTGCTGGCTCGCATGGAGAGCGCCGGCATCCGCATCGAGCCGGGTGTTCTTAAAGGCCTTTCGGAACGCATGGATGTCGATTTGCAGCGTATCTCGAAAGAGGTTTACGATCTTGCCGGCAAGCCTTTCAACATCAACTCGCCGCAGCAGCTCGGGAAGGTTCTGTTTGAGGATTTGAATCTTCCGGCGCCGGTGAAATACGGCAAGGGTAAAACCATTTCGACAGCAGCGGATGTTCTGGAAACGCTGGCGGCCGAACACGAGATCGCGCGCAAGGTGCTCGACTATCGGCAGCTTTCGAAGCTGAAAGGCACCTACGTGGACGCGCTGCCGCTGCTGATCGATCCGGCGACTGGCCGTCTCCACACCACGTTCAATCAGGCGGGCGCGGCGACGGGACGGTTATCGTCGTCGAATCCGAATCTGCAGAATATTCCGATCAAGACGGAACTGGGCCGCGAGATTCGCGCCGCGTTCGTGCCCAATGAAGGCTGGACGCTGGTGGTGGCGGATTATTCGCAGATCGAACTGCGCCTGCTGGCCCACATGTCGCGCGATGCGCTCTTGATGGACGCATTCCGGCGCGGGGAGGACATTCATACGCGCACCGCATCGGAGGTGTTTGGAATTGCGCCGCTGATGGTTACACCGGAAATGCGGCGGCGAGCCAAGGCAGTGAATTTTGGAATCGTCTACGGACAGACGCCGTTTGGACTGGCCGCGAGCCTGGGCATCGATCGCAAGGAAGCTGAGACGTACATCAATAGCTATTTTGAGCTGTATAAGGGCGTGCGGAAGTTTATCGATAAGACGATTGAAGAAGTGCGCGCCTCGGGATGTGCCTTGACGATGTTCGGACGGCGGCGTCCGATTCCCGACATGAACAGCCGCAACGTCAATGCGCGCGGTTTTGCCGAGCGGACGGCCGTGAATACGCCGCTGCAAGGGACTGCGGCCGATTTGATCAAGCTCGCCATGATCCGCATTGATGAGGAGCTGCGGGAACGGAAACTGCGTTCGCGGATGCTGCTGCAGGTCCATGACGAGTTGGTGCTGGAAGCTCCGCCGGAAGAATCGGAAGAGGTTAGGGAGCTAGTGAAACGCGAGATGGAAACGGTGCGGCGGTTGGATGTTCCGCTGGTGGTGGATACGGGGACTGGGCCGAATTGGCGGGATGCAAAATAACTACACCGTTTTATCTTTCGCGTAACAGAGCGGGTCGATTTTGCACTCCGCGCATTTTGGTTTGCGTGCGATGCACAGCGCGCGTCCGTGATGGATGATCTGGTGGGATAAGAGAATCCAGCGTTCCATCGGGATAATTTTCATGAGGTCTTTTTCGATTTTTGGGGGCTCCGTGTGCTTGGTAAAGTCGAGGCGCTTCGACACGCGCTGGACATGTGTATCGACCACCACGCCGGAGGCGATTTCATAGGCTGTTCCGAGCACCACATTGGCGGTCTTGCGGGCAGCCCCGGGGACCGTGAGGAGCTCTTCGATGGTGCGCGGCACTGCGCCGCCGAAGTCCGATATGATCCTCTTCGCCGCACCGATCAGCGATCTTGATTTGTTGTTGAAGAACCCGGTGGAGCGAATGTCGTTGGCCAATTCGGCCTGACTTGCGTGCGCGAAGTCCTCAATCGCCGGGTATTTCTTGAACAGCCCCGGCGTCACTTCATTGACGCGCTTGTCGGTGCATTGCGCGGAGAGAATGGTCGCGACGAGCAATTGCCACGGGCCGTCGTGATGGAGCGCGCAGGTGGCGTTGGGGTACATCTCGTCGAGCAGGTCGAGAATCTTGGCCACGCGCGCCCTGCGATCCGCGGCGGTCTTGGGCTTCGAAACTGTCACACTGAGAATATTACCCTCTCTCGGAACAGACTGGTTCTGATTGCCGCCGGACTCGCGGCTTTCGCGTTGTCGCTCGTGGGATCGTTTCACTTCGACGACTACTCAGTGCTCTCTGGAAATATCTGGCGGGTGATGGGCACGCGTCCACTTACTGGATTGACGTTCTGGCTCAGCCTAACGGCCGGCGATCGCAATCCGCTGGATTATCATGCGATCAATCTGGCGCTGCATCTGGTCGCTGCGTTGCTGCTTTTTGATGCGCTGCAACAGCTGGTATCGGCGCGGGCGGCGTTTATCGGCGCGATCGTTTTTGCGGTACATCCAATTCAAACGGAAGCGGTCAATTATGTTTTTGCGCGCGCCACGGAACTGGATACGGTGCTGTGTCTCGCGGCATTGCTCGCGTGGTTGCGCGGAAGGCAGTGGTGGGCGGTGGCGTGGTTTGCGGCCGCATTGATGGCGAAGGAAGAGTGCGCGGCTTTTCCGGTGTTCTTGTTTCTTTTAGGCCGGTCGCTGGGGAAGTTGAAAGGCAGGGTGCCTGCGCTGCTCGTGATGGCTGCGATCGCAGTAGCGGCGGGAGTGGGTGTTTATGTTGGCGTGCTTCGGAATCCTGGCGTGCCGGCCGGACCGCACGCGGGAATCACGCCGCTCGATTATTTCCTGGCGCAAGGGCCGGTAATTCTGCGCTATCTGCGATTGATTGTCGTGCCGTGGGGATTTAATGTCGACACCCAGATTGCGGTTACCCCGCCATGGCTCGGCTTGGCCGCGTGGGCGCTGATTGGCGCGATGGTTGTGGTTGCGTCGCGATGGTTCTTCGGGGTGCGGGCTGGCTTCTGGTTTATTGCGGGGCTGGTGCTGCTGCTGCCCAGTTCGTCGATCTTTCCAGTGGAGGATCTTGCGGCAGAGCGGCGCATGTATCTGCCGATGATCGCGTTCGCGGCGTGCGCCGGCGTCTTGCTGGAGCGCGTGAAGCCGGCAGTGGTTGCGGCCGTCGCTGTGGTTCTGATTGGGCTGAGCGTCGAGCGGACGCTGGTGTGGCGAACCGAGCAGTCGCTATGGAGCGATGCGCTGGAGAAGTCGCCGGAGAAAGTGCGGCCAAAGATCCAACTCGCGCGGGTGTCCGATCCGCCTCGCGCACTGGCGTTGCTGCAGCAGGCCGAGTCACAGGCGCCAGATGATCCGAGGATTCCGACGGAAATGGGACGGATTTATTTGGCGAACGGGAATGCCGCGCAGTCGCTGTCGGAGTTTGGTCGAGCGCTGGCGTTGAGTCCCAGGAGCGCCGACGCGCTGAACAATCGAGGAGCCGCGCTGCTGGCGCTGGGACAGGCGGATGCCGCGCGTCAAGACTTCGAGCGAGCGCTCGCTATCAATCCGTGCCAGCCCAATGCACGCGAAAATCTGGCGCACATGGGGATTGAAAGGCCGGCGGCGCGGGGTTGCGAGTGAGTACGGGTAGTCGAGGTTTTCGCGGCCGCTCCCCTGAAGAACATGTCTAAGTGGGCCAACCGCTCCCTGCCGGTCACGGCTCGGTCACGGCTCGGTTACGGCTCGGTTACGGAGCGAGCGTTACTGGAGTTTTTCGGTAATGGTGATGGGGTCCTGCACACGGAACGTCACGCGCGTCTCGACACGGATCTCGGCGGGTTTCCCGCGCGTCAGCATGACGTCGCCTGCACCCGCAGCTCCACCAGCCGCCGCTCCGATACCCGCGCCTTTGCCGCCGCCCGCGAGAGCGCCGATGATCGCGCCAAGGGCGGCGCCGCCACCGACCTTCGCCGCGTCTGTTTTGCGAGTCGTGGGTGCGTCTTGTCCGAATGACGCCGTATGCACCGTAATCCGTTGGCCGTCGGCGGTGTGGATTCTGGTGAGTTCCACCTCCATGTGTGCGACGCCCTTGACCTTGCCGCCAGGATCGGATTCCACCACGCGGCCCTCGCATCGCGCGCCCTTCTCGGCGATCACGAAGCCGTCGATCACAAGAGGCTGGTCGAGTGTTGCAGTGAACGTGTCGCCGATCTTGTTGCGCTGCGTGTTGAGCGTCTCGCCGATACGCACCGGAAGAGAGGTCCCGGCGATTAAAGTCACGCTATGGGGCTCTGGCGGAGGGGGCGGAGCCGATTCCGGAGCGGGCGCGGCTTGAACGGGTTCCGGCGCGGGCTGAGGCGGGGGCGTGACCGGCGCGGGTTGGACAATCGGAGCGGGTGGAGGGATCTCCTTCGCCACTTCGACCGGAGCCTGTTTCCGGGCGGTGCGATGCCGCTCGACATGGGCGGGCGCGTGCTTTTGCTCGATGGGAGCAGGCTGGGTCACTTCCGCCACAACGGGCGATTTCTGCTCCACTGGCGCTGCATCGGCAGCCTTCGCCGGCGTCGCCTGCGGGGGCGCGGGCTCAACGTAAACGGTTTTAGTAGGAGGCTTCGTCTCCGGCTTGACCGCCATATAGACAATTCCCGATGCCAGTACCGCGCCACCAAGAAACGCGAGCAGAATCTTAGGATTCATCCACTTTCACCCCTATGTCCATTAAACGTGCTACCTAGCCTTTAAGTTTCCAAGCCCGAAACGTTAAAATAGCGTATGAATGGCTGCTTTCCCTAGTGAGTTCCGAATTGGATGCCACCGCATCGCGCCGGCTACCGTGCTTGCCCCGATGGCGGGGGTCACCGACACCGTCTTCCGCCGCCTCATCCGCAATCAAGGCGGCTGCGGCCTTTTGATGACGGAATTCACCAGCTCTCACGGGGTGGTGGCATCGCTACGCTCGACCAAAATCACGCGCACGTTTCGATATCTCTACTTCGAGCCGGAAGAGCGGCCCATCTCGGCGCAGCTTTTCGGTTCCGATCCGGAGGTGATGGCTAATGCCGCGAAGGCGTGCGAAGACCTGGGGTTCGATATCGTCGACATCAACTTCGGCTGCCCGGTGAACAAGGTGGTGAAGTGCAATGGCGGTTCGGGCCTGCTGCGCGATCTCCCGCTGGTCGAGGAAATCCTGAAGAAGGTTCACGCGGCCATTTCCATTCCGCTGACCATGAAGTTTCGGGCCGGATGGAACGACCAGGAATTGGTGCATGTTCAGATGGCGAAGCTGGCGGAAAACTGCGGCGTGCAGGCGGTCGCGTTGCACCCTCGCACGCGGGAGCAAGGCTACGCCGGAAAATCCGATTGGACGCGCATCGCCGAGGTGAAGGCCGCGGTGAAGATTCCGGTGATTGGCAATGGCGATATTCTGACGCCTGAAGACGCGCTGCGCATGGTTGCGGAAACGGGCTGCGATGCGGTGATGATCGGCCGCACGGCGTCGTCGAATCCGTGGATCTTCCGCCAGATCCGTGAGTATTTGGCAACCGGCGCCTATGAGCATCCGCCGGAGCGCCGGCGCTATGACATCATGAAGACCTATTACGGCATGCTGCGCGACCAAAACGCTCCGGATGCGGTTGGAAAGATGAAGCAGTTCGCGACGTATTTCACTCACGGGGTGCGCAACGGCTCGAAGCTGCGCGTCGAGATCTATCGGGCGCAAGAGGCGGCGCAGATTCTGGACATTGTCGACGCGTTCTTTGAACAGGAGCTCACGGTAAGTGCCGCCTGAGCCGGAGTTGAAAAAAGTTCTTCTGATCACCGACGGCTCCTGCAAGGGCAATCCAGGCAAGGGCGGCTGGGCCTGCATCCTGCGCTACGGCAAGCACAAAAAGGAGCTTTATGGCTCCGAGCCGCACACCACGAATAACCGCATGGAACTGATGGCGGCGATTCAAGGTTTGGAGGCCATCAAGGAGCGCTGTGCGGTCGAGATCGTGACCGATTCCAACTATGTGAAGGATGGCATTACTACATGGATTCACGGGTGGAAGAAGAGGGGTTGGATCACGAAGGACAAGAAACCGGTGGTCAATCAGGATCTCTGGCGCGAGTTGGATTGGCTGGTTCAGAAGCACGAAACCGAATGGTCCTGGACCAAGGGACACGCGCGGCATGAGGATAATAATCGCTGCGACGAACTCGCCAGCATGGCCGCGGAAAAGCAGACGACAAACGTGAAACCGCGGCCACAGCGTGCGACGCCCGCATCAATAGACGCGGGATCGAATCCGCGCAACGACAACATGTTCGAGTGAGGTGTTACGCGTGCATCGGGACGATGCATGGCTACCGCAAGATCTCAATCGATTTCCTTTGCGCTGCACATTCTCACCATCGCGCTGCTGCTGCTTCTCACATCAGGCAGCTTCTTCGCGCCGCCCGCACCCACCGTTGGAAGAACCGGGGACCCGATCCCGCTAGCGCCTTTCGCGATGCATGTTCACGAAGAGCGCGGCGGGGGTTCGAACACATCCAAACAGCCTGCGCAGCGCGGCGTTGCGCCACCGCGCTCGTCTCGCACCTTTATCGCGCCCATGACCCATCCCGATCCGAAACTGCCGATGGCTCCGACGATTGACTACGACGTTCCCCTAATCAATGTTGCGAGCACGAATTATGGCGATCCACTCAGCAAGCTCGGAGTAGGATTGTACGGCGACAACGGAGGGGACGGGAGCGGCGATTCGCCTTACGGCGGCCGCGGTATCGGTCCCAACAAGGACGGACGGCCCGGTCTTTCTGGCCAGATCGGCGGGCCTATTACGCCCGCGCAAGTGATCCATCAGGTGGATCCCGAGTTTTCCGAAGACGCGCGCAAAGCGAAGTATCAAGGCGTCGTGGTGTTGATGATTGAAATCGGTGTCGACGGCCGCGCGCACAATGCCAAGGTTGTGGAGCACGCCGGTCTCGGCCTGGACGAAAAAGCGCTGGAGGCGGTTTCGCAATGGCGCTTTCGACCGGCGCAACGCGGGGGCCAGTCGATTGTGAGCACGGCGCGGGTGGAGGTGCACTTCCACTTGATGTGATGCCGGGTCTTTGATTTTTGAGCAAACGACACAAGAGGACCGCGACCCGCTCTGCCTCATCGCCGTGTTCTAACGGCGTGGAGTCTTTTTCCCTTGACATAAGTGTC
>JBEKUT010000222.1:0-11244 GCA_049514735.1 Bryobacteraceae bacterium | reverse complement strand
TATTGTCCCGATTACAGCGGTCCTGTCGAATTGCGTGCACCTCGCCATCCAGCTTGGGTTATTATTTCTCATCGCATTTATGTTCGGCATTCGGCCCAACGTGCAATGGGCCTGGCTGCCTTACATCTGGATCATGGCGACTCTTTTTGCTTGCGGCATGGCCTTGCTTTCGGCCGCGCTGTACGTATACATCCGCGACATGCGCTACCTGGTAGATTCCATAAATACGGTGCTCTTCTGGCTGGTGCCGATCTTTTACGATTTCAAATCCATCCCGCAGAAGTTCGCGGTGGTGTTCCGTTTCAACCCTATTGCCGCGCTAATTCTCGCGATGCGCAACATACTTTTGGAGGGTATTTCTCCGCCACATAGCCTGCTGATCAACCTCTTTGGTGTCTCGTTTTTGACTCTCGCGATAGGTTTTATTTGCTTTCAACGCCTGAAGACTAATTTTTACGACCATCTTTAATCATGCGGCTTATCCATTGCGACGGAGTCTCGAAAAAATTTCAGCGGCATACCGGCCAGCGGCTCCTGCGGGATCACCTGACTTCATGGTGGAAGCGGCGTGAGACGATCGATTTCTACGCCCTCAAGAACGTTTCGTTTGAGATCGAGAGTGGCGAAAGCGTGGCCATCGTAGGGAGCAACGGCGCCGGAAAAAGCACCCTGCTCAGTTTGATCTGCGGGCTCGCCAGACCCAACGAGGGAACCATCGAAGTGAACGGCCGGATCGCCGCGCTCCTCGAACTGGGCTCCGGTTTCCATCCCGATCTCACGGGCGCCGAGAACCTTCGTTTGAACGCGGCGCTGCTGGGATTCTCGAAACGCGAGACGCTGGCGCTGTTCGATTCCATCGTGGATTTCGCCGGTCTCGCCGACGTGATCGACGAGCCGCTACGCACCTACTCGAGCGGGATGGTCATGCGTCTGGCGTTCTCGGTGGCCGTCAACATCGATCCGGATATTCTCATCATCGACGAAATTCTGGCCGTCGGCGATCAGGCGTTCCAGTTGAAGTGCATGGAGCGCATCCGCCGCTTTCGCGCTGCACAGAAGACGCTGCTGTTCGTCTCTCACAGTCCCACGGCGGTTCTCCAGTTTTGCGATCGGGCTTTGTGGCTCGACCATGGCGAACTGATCATGCAAGGCGAAGCCGATAACGTTCTGGCCGCTTATCAAGGCAAAGGAACCGTCTCTCAGAACGTCTAAGGTTTTCGTTCTAACTCTTAAGTCCCATTCGTCCTACACTCTGGTGTGATACTTTTAACTCTGGATCTGCAAGGGGTCCGGCCAAGGACGACAGATACCGGAGGAGTAAAGTATGAAGATTCGAAGACTGGCGCTCGTGTGCGCGTTGGCGGCGCCAACCATTTGTTGCGCCGCGACTGCGCTGAATGACGCCGCCCAGCGACAGTTGGTCTCAAAGTACGAGACCTCCCCGATTCTCTTTGTGGAGAATCGCGGACAGGCGCCCCAAGGCGTTGATTTTGTTTCGAGCGGACTCGGCCGCCGCGTCCTGACCCGTGCCTCAGGCGTGGATATTTACGTTGCCGGAAGCGCGCCACACAAGGTGCGAACCGTTTCTATCGGCTTCGATAATGCGAATAAGTCGGCGCGCGCAGAAGCGGCCGAACCTACCGAGACTCGTAGTGGCTTCTTATATAACGGCCGATTGGTTGAAGGACTCGTAGACTATGGTAAAGTCAAGTACCAGAATGTCTGGCCAGGAATCGATGTCGTTTACTACGGCAACGGCTACGAACTGGAATACGATTTTGTTTTGCAGCCGGGCGCGGACCTCGGCAAAGTAAAACTTCACTTCGGCGGAATCGACTCGCTGCGCGCGAACGCCAGTGGCGATATCGTGCTCAATGTCGCGGGACGCGAGATGATCCAGCACCGGCCGCGCATCTACCAACTGGCCGGCGATCGCCAGGTTGAGATAACCGGGCGTTATCGTATTTCCCGGAATCGCTCCGTCACCCTCGAAACCGCCAAGTACGACCGTAACAAGGCGCTGGTTATCGATCCCGTGATTACCTACCACGATTCGCAGGTCGATCCCACGGTTGTAAACGCCAATGGCATCGCCGTGGATTCCAATGGGAACGCCTTCATCACCGGCGAGACTTTTGGAATCGGCATGGACGGCCAATCCTCGTTGTATCTCCTCAAACTCAATTCTGCCGGTGGTAAAGTCGGAAGCACTTTTGAGGCGGGCGGGACCAACGCCGGAAACACGATTGGCAACGCCGTGACGGTGGACAGCGCCGGGAACGTCTATGTCGTAGGTCAGACGCAGGCCACTGGCCTCATCAATACAACCGACTGTCCGACGTGCGGCATCGAGCCCAACTTCAGCGGAGGATGGGACGCTTTTCTTGTCGCGTTCACAAACAGCATCGGGGTGAGCTATGTCACTTATCTAGGCGGATCGGGAAACGATATAGCGACCTCAGTCGCGGCTTCGAGTCCTTCCGCGGTCTATGTGAGCGGCTATACAACCTCCACTAACTTCCCCGTAACTTCCGGCACCCTGCTGGGAACGCAAAACGCCTTTCTGATGAAAATTGACACCACCGTGACGGAGGGTACCGGGGCGAGAGTCTGGGGCCTTTATGTAGGCGGTAACGGCACGGACACGTCGTACGGCCTCGCCATCGATGGTTCCGGGAACTCCTACCTGGCAGGCTCCACGACATCTACCTTCGCCTCATTCGTTCCCGCTCCGAGCGGCAGCGCGCTCGGCTTCAACACCACGCGATCCGTGAACACGGACGGCTATCTGGCGAAGATCAATTCTACCGGTACGGGCAGCCTCTACTTCACTTATTTCACCGACGGGCCGTCGGCTGCCGTTGCGACAGTGGGCTCGACAGCATACGTCGCCGGAACGGCCGGTTCCGCTTTGCAAAACATCACGGCGAACCCTTACCAGCTTTCATTCGGTGGCGGGACTTCCGACGCTTATCTGTTCCGCGTCGATACCACCCAATCGGGCAGCAGTTCTCTGATCTACTCGACGTATCTGGGCGGTTCGGGGAACGATCAGGCGAGTGGGGTCGCGGCTGATAGCAACGGCCACGCCTATGTTGTCGGATTCACCAGCGGAAGTTTCCCCGTCAAGGACGCCATTCAGAGCGAGTTCGGCGGCGGCACGGAGTCCCCGTTTTACGCGGTTTTCAATACCAATCTGACTGGGGCCGCTTCACTGCTGTCGTCCACGTATCTGGATCGCAGCTCGACGTTGAGTGAAGCGAGCGCGATTGCCCTCCTCGGAACCACCGCCTACATTTCGGTCCTTGGCAATAACTCGGAGGCCTTCAAGATATCTCCCGGCGCGCTGCAGGATTTCGACCAGAACAATGTTCCGGATCTGGTCTGGTATAGCCCGTCCGCGCACGAAGCCATTGTGCATTACTATAGCGGCACTGGCGGAGCTACCGACGGGAGTTATGCCTTCCTCAACAGGACCGTCGCCGCGGGCTGGAACCTCGTCGGCATGGGCGATTTTGACGGCAATGGCGTTCCGGATCTTGTTTGGCAGAATGCCAGCACCCGGCAGGTTGTCGTCCATTATTACGGTGGAACGGGTGGCGCTGTGTATCAGGGTTGGAACTGGCTGCAGCAGGCTGACGTTTCCGGCTGGCATGTGGCCGCTGTCGCCGACTTCGATGGCAACGGCGTTCCCGATCTGGTGTGGCAGAACGACAGCACGGGTCAGGTCAACGTACATTATTATGGGGGCGCTGGCGGAATCACGTACCTGGGCTTCAAGTGGCTGGAGACCAGCCCCACTGCTCTCATCGGTTGGTCGGTTGTCGGCGCGGCCGACTTCGATGGCAACGGCGTTCCCGATCTGGTGTTTCAAAACAACAGCAGCCGCGAGGTCGTCGCCCATTACTTCAGCGGCGTCGGCGGCGCCACCTACGTCACTTTCGCCGAACTCGATCCCGGCGTTGCGGGTTGGACCGTTACGAAAGTGGCGGATTTCAATGGCGACGGCGTTCCAGACCTGGTTTGGCAGAACGACTCGACGAAGCAGGTCGTGGTCCACTACTATGGCGGCGCGAACGGAGCCGTATACCAGACTTGGAACTGGCTGCAGCAGCCCATTGTCGGCGGCGACTGGCAAGCCCATTAACAGGTAGGGCAGGCCATCGCTTTGCGTGGCCTGCCTTCTTCGGCTAATTCAAAAAATAAGTGCGATACAGCGTATCCCGCTGCTTGGGAACAAACCCGGCATCCCGAATAAGCCGGCGAAGTTCTTCCTCCGTGGCGCGATGATGCGCTCCCGCGGCCGACACGACGTTCTCTTCGATCATGATGCTTCCCACATCGTTGCCGCCGAAACGCAATCCCACCTGGCAAGTTTTCAGGCCAGGCGTGACCCAGGAAGATTGTATGTTGACGATGTTATCCAGGTAGAGGCGTGAGATAGCAAGAGTCTTGAGATATTCGACGGCGGTCGCTTCCTCTTTGATGAAACGCCCCAGCGAGGTGTTCTCGCGCTGAAAGGACCAGGGAATGAATGCCGTGAAGCCGCCGGTCTCCTCCTGAATCCGTCGAACCACGTCGAAGTGATTCATGCGCTGCTCGACAGTCTCGCCGCAGCCGAACATCATGGTTGCGGTAGTTCGCATTCCCAGCGAGTGGGCCGTCCGATGCACCTCCACCCAATCGCCCGCCGAAGATTTCAAGCGGCTGATGCGCTGCCGGACATCGTCGTCGAGAATCTCGGCGCCGCCGCCAGGGATGGAATCGAGACCCGCGTCGCGCAGCCGCGCGATGGTGTCGCGAATCGTGAGTTCGCTCACCCGGGCGATATTCAAAATCTCGGAAGCCGAAAAGCAGTGACACCAGATTTGAGGGAAGCGATCCTTGATCGAGCGCAGCAGATCCTCGTACCACTCGATCTTGAGATCCGGGTGCAGGCCGCCTTGCATCAGGATTCCAGTCCCGCCGAGATCGAGCGTCTCCTGGATCTTCTGGAAGATGACCTCGTGCGGGTGAACGTAGCCTTCGGCGTGTCCCATGGGCCGATAGAAGGCGCAGAAGCTGCAATACTCCGTGCAGAAGTTCGTGTAATTGATGTTGCGGTCGACTATGTAGCTGACGATGCCATGCGGGTGCATTTTGCGGCGCACCGCATCGGCTGCCATGCCGATGCCGATAAGATCGTCGCTATGAAACAGATCGGTGGCTTCCTGACGCGTCATCATGCGGTGACAGTCCTCAATTCAGTTTGATGGATTTCGCGGGCGTATTGTAGGAACAGATCCAGGCCGGCGCGCTCAGACGGTCCAAGATCGAAGGTAACGTTACGGGTGAGATATTCGCGCGCAAGCTCCTCGGAAATGGAGCGCTTAGCGTACTCGCTCTCGACGATTTCATCCATGTGTTCCATCCCGAAGCGGAGAGAATCGCGGAAAGGTTCCGAAGCATAACGCCGCCGCGCGGCCCATACGGCGAAGACCATGGGAAGCCCGGTTAGATCCGTCCATTCCTGGCCAAGATCGAGCACGCGATAGGGCAGCTGTGATGGCTCGATCAGCAGGGCCGGATCGCCAATGATTAAGGCCGCGTCGCATTTCGAGAGCATCGCGTCCAGGTGCGGCGGATGCGCCCGTAGAATTGGGTCGGCGTCATATTTCCTGCGAAGGACAATCTCGGCGAGCACGACGGAAGTTCGCGAGCTGGAATCCGCCGCCAGCGTGCGGATGTCTCCAAACGGCACTTTCGAGATCAGCAGAATACTGCGGACCGGTCCGCGGCAGGCGATGGCGGTGTCGGCGGTGATTAGAAGATCCTGACGGGGCAGCTCGATGGCAGGGACGATTCCGATATCGGCGCGTCCGTCCTGAAGACGGTCGGCGCATTCGGCGGGAAGGCAGAAAGAAAGATCGAAAGTGTCCTGCTGCTTGCCGTGCAGCATCCCCCATACCAGGGGCACCGTGTTCAGAAAATTTACGACGCAGACGCGCGGCTTCGATTCCAACTTTCAGTGTATCAACCATCGGCAGGATCGCCTGCTTCCAGGCGGCCCCGGCGCTCCGTAACCGTCGCGGCTCTGTTACTGAGCCGCGCGAGTCAGCGAGCGAACGACTGCCGAGGTTATTCCGAAGCGAATTAGGCCGGCCCCGTTACCGCCGCGGGAACCGTAAAAAAGAACGTCGCGCCTTGACCCGCGCTGGATTCCACCCAGATCCGGCCGCCATGCCGCTCCACGATTCTCTTCGCCAGGGCAAGACCGATTCCGGTGCCCGGATATTCTGAGCTGTGGAGGCGCTGGAAGATGCGGAAGATGCGTTCCGCGTACTTCGGGTCGATTCCGATGCCGTTATCCTGCACGCTGAAGCGGCAGAAACCGCCCTGCAGCACCGCGTCGATGCGGATGGACGGCGCGGCGTTGCCGCGGTACTTAATAGCATTGTCGATCAGATTTTGAAAGAGCTGGGTCAAGGCCGTCTGGTCCGCCTGTATGCTCGGGAGATCGCCGAAGACGATCTGCGCCGACGTTTCCTCAATGCGGTTGTCGAGATTCCGAATGGCTTGCTGGAGCGGAACGGCGCCCGGAATCTGCTGTATCTCCAGGGCGCGGCGGCCAACGCGCGAAAACTGCAGCAGATCGTTAATGAGGCGCTGCAAACGGTCCGACGCTTCCACGCAAAATTCGATGAACTCGTCGGCATCGGCGTCCAGGCGGCCGCGGTAGCGTTTTTCGATCAAACGCAGATAGCTCTTGATGGTGCGGAGCGGTTCCTGCAAATCGTGAGAAGCGATATAGGCGAACTGCTCGAGTTCGGCGTTGGAGCGGGCGAGATCTTCATTGTGGCGCTTGCGCTCCTCTTCAATGCGCGTGCGCTCCGTGATGTCGAGGTTCATGCCGGCCCAGGAAGTGATGCGGCCGGCCGGTCCAAGAATGGGCATGCCGCGGCTGAGCACTGTGCGGCTGCGGCCTTTCTGGTCGAGAATTCTGAATTCGTGCTCCCAGCGCCGCCCGGAGCGGATGCATTTCTGCCATTCGCGCATGATTTCGACGGCGCTGTCGTCCGCCACAATTTGATCCCAACTGGTGACGTCGCGGGGGCCGCGGCCGAGAAACTCGAGCAGCGAATCGCTGAGGTGCACGATACGGCCTTCGCGGTCGGCCGTCCAGACGCCGAACGGCAATAGCTCGCCGATGCGGCGGTAGCGCTGCTCGGAGAGCGCGATGGCGTCGCGAGCTTCCGCGATGCTGTAGATCAGCGCCGCGACGAAATTGGCCGCCATGATGAACATCAACAGACGCACGATGCTGCCGACCCCGTGCTGGCCCGGAGCATCGGTCGCGAAAAGCTCGTAAAAACTGAAGGAAGAGAGAGCAATCGCGAGCAGCGCCGGTCCCAGGCCGCAAAACCAGGCAGTGAACGCAACGGCTGCAATCAAGGGCGGAGCGAATCCTGGAAGCACAAAGCGGTCGAGCGAGAGCAGCAGCGTGAGCGTTATTAGAAAGATCACCACGGCCGCGGAATAGCGCAGGCTGGCGGCGCGGCCCCGAAAACTTTTCAGATAACCGAGTCGAATGCCGCGCGTGGACATGGAGTCACAGCTTCGTCATGAAAGGGTTGAACTTCGTGCCATAGTCGAACGGGTCGAGGCCTTCGGCGCGCTTCAGCCCGTTCACGATGGCATAAGTGAAGGGCGTGGCAAGCACTTCGTAGAGCACTTTCCCCAGGTATCCGGAGACGATAAGGTTTGCGATCAGCGAGATGCTGAGACTGCCCCCGAAGGCAATGATCATGAGGACGAAGGTGTCGACAGCCTGGCCGACGACCGTCGATCCGACCGTTCGAGTCCAGAGATGACGCCCGCTTGTGAGCATTTTCATTTTCGCCATGACCAAAGAGTTGGCGAATTCGCCGCACCAAAACGCGATCAGGCTGGCGGCGACTAAGCGCGGCACAAAGTTGAAGACGGTCGCGAAAGCCTGTTGGTTCGGCCAATCGGGCGCGGGAGGAAGGGCCACGGTGATAATCCCCATCACGGCCAGCAGGCCCGACGCGAAGAATCCGAGCCAGATGGCGCGCCGGGAAGCGGAGTAGCCGTAGACTTCAGTGAAGATGTCGCCGAAGATGTAAGTGATAGGAAAGAGAAGCTGGCCGCCACTGATCCGGAAGTGACCGAAGGCGCAGATTTTCTGGCCGACGAGATTCGAGATGAGAAGAATGACTACGAAGATGAGGACAAGCAGATCGTAATAGCGGAAGTCGTGGAAGTGACGGTTCAACCTGTCAGTATACTGGAGTTATCCAGGAAGGGGCGTCGCGAATTGAATCGCAACGCCCGCTGACCGCTCCCCTGCCGGTCACGGCTCGGAACGGCTTTATCCGATTTCTAGACCGTACTCCCTGACAGGTTCTCCTCCTCGCAACAGCCGAACCCAATACCGGCCCGGGCGTAACGATCGGCCGACGATGGCGCGGATTGGGTTCTGGAGCTGTTGCGCGGGGCCGGACCAGACTTCAGTACCGCTGGAGTCGACGACCCGAACCGCATAATCCCCCGAGGGCAGTTCGGTAGTGTCCAAGTTGAGGAGCAACTTGTGTCCGGATGGGACGTGGATCGTTGGATTTGAGGGGCCTCGCATCGCGTACAAGTTAATTTCGGACGGCGGGAGATTCGTGCGGAGGCGGTGGAATGGCACGAATGCTCCCGCCGTGAACGCCGCTAGCAGTGCGACGAGGCCGAGCACGCCGGACCAGGAATGAAGAATCCCGGATGCTCGAATATGAAGCGCCCGTGAGGGAGGTTTGCGTCCGAGATCGGGGAGCGCAGACTGAGTCACGAGAATAAACTCTTCCATTTCTTCCGTTTGATGCTGACAACTGGGACACACAAGCAAGTGCTCTTCGACCCTGGCAACCTCTTCCTCCGCGAGGCGATGCATCAAATAACTTTCGATCAGATCATCGTCCGGGTGCGGACCGATGTTCATGGCTTACAACCTCCTGGCCTTGAACGGGCCATGTGACGCATGACCCCGCTCTTTTCTACGCGTCTAGTGTGCGGCGCGTGTGGAAACTCTCCAAAAAAGACTGATCAAGCTGTTTCTTTGTAGTTTACGTCTCCCTAACGCGCCAAATCTCGCTTTGGCGCGCGATTTCAGCAAGCGGAACTGCGTGTCGGAAAGGTCCAGCTCCTTGCAGATCTGTTCCTGCGTCTGCTCATTGATGTAAAAACGGGTCAGGATCTCGCGGTCGCGCTCGCCCAATCCCCTCAGAATGCTTTTCATAAGCTCGATTTTCTGGCGGAAGGCGAGGCTCTGTTCCGGGTTACGCCTGGAATCGGGTATCACATCGTCCATGATGTCGCCGCCGTCCTCGCGGCGGCTTTGTACAACCTCATCGATATAAGCGGCCACTTGTCTGCGGACAATGGTTCGGACAAATCCCATGAGCCGCTCCGGCTCCCGGAGTTCTCCGCGGCGGATGGCCTGGACGACGATGAGGAAGGTATCGTGGACCTTGTCATCGAGTTCCTGAGGGCCCAGCTGCCTGCACAGGTAAAATCGGATGCCGCGGGAGAAAATGCGATAAAGCTCTTCCATCGCGGCCGGGTCTCCGTCCTGAATGCGGGATACCAGGCCGCCCCATTGCGCGGGACGATTCACGCCGTCGATGCTCTGCACGGTCGATTCGGTTTGCTGGACGGTGGGGGCGTCGTCTCTGAAACCATCTTCGGTTTGAAAGTATTCTTCCGGTTCCGGATCCATCTCTTGCATCGTGTATGACTGTAAACTCTCCGAATTCGCAAACATGGCTGGCCTATTCCTTTGCTAGTAAATAAAAGGCTCCCCAATATCGCGGATCGGAGCGCCACTGCCCGGATCGCAACATATCCAGCTCGGCCTGCTGTAACGCGTAACTCAAACCCGAGCGCTCATTATTCGAGGCCGCCAAGTGCGCGTAGAAGGAGCGGAACAAATCGCCGGAATCGTCCGGCACGGGCCAGCGGCTGCCAACCACCGCGCGGGCGCCGGCCAATAGCCACGCGCGGGTAAGTCCCATAACGCCCGCGCCTCGCACGGAATTGCCGGCGGCGGAACTACATCCACTCAGCACCACCAGGGCGCCGTTGGCATGTAGCGCGGAGACATCTTTCGTCGTTAATACTTCGGGCAAACCTTTGTCGCCGAGGCCCAGGTGGATAAGAGCCTCGTCCGGTTTGCCGTTCGGATAGAGCACATGAGCGGCGATGTGAATGATGGCGGGCTTAAGAAGGAGGACTGGCAGGAGCTTCGCGCGGGACAAGTCCGGTCCGGTCAAGAAGACGGTATCGCCTTCGGCGCGCCAAGCCGAAGCGCAATTTTTCAACTCGTCGGTGCTTGAAACGAGCCGCGGCAACTCCATGGAAGAGCGCGCGGCTCCCGCTCCGAAAACAGACGAAAAAAAGTGCCGATAAGAAGGCGCGTGCAGAGCGGTCCACCGATTATCCGCGGTGTTGTAAATGCCGTCGCCAACGGCCAGGAATGGGCCGCCGGCCACGGGAGTGGGCCTAGCCAGGAGCGCCAATGCGCTCGGAATCCGCAACGTTTCATGCCTCTCCACTAAGTACACTGGTTTCACGTTCCTTTCTGGCGAACTGCTTTGCTTTTCCTGAGCGGTACCCACAACGAGGGCCGCAAACGGGACTTCGAACATCTCGTCGTCGGAGGTGAGAATCCAACTCCGCTTCCGCAGAATGGTCCTGGAGAGGTGCCCGAATAAACTTGTATAAAGCTCGGCTCCGATGCGGTCCCGATCTTGCGCACTTTCCTGGACAGCACGGTTGAACTGCCGGATAACGGTTACCAACGCGTCGCGCGGCGGCAGGCGATGCATTTCCAGGTGGCTGCTCGTGAGCCCCCATACATAAGAACCGGTATTGCCCAGATGAATGCTAAGAATAGCCTCTTCGGGTCCGATTCTCCGTTGGACATCTCCGAGTGTGTTGCTGGAGAGAAAAGTCTCCCCTTTTTTTAGGCTGGCCGGGACGAACTTCGCCGCGCTCCGCGTCTCCTCTTCGATAAGCCGTTGACGAACCTGGGAGGTACGATTTTCGCCGCTTGTATTGGGGTTGACAATCCGTTCGATTTCGAAAGCGCGAAGGCGTGCGAGATCCTCGCGATAACTTCCGGAGAGAGTCTTTCGATCGCCGCTGGAAACGGAATCCCGAAGCATTTGCAATAGACTGGCGGAGCGCTCTTCCTCAACCGCGAGG
>JBEKUT010000221.1:0-11266 GCA_049514735.1 Bryobacteraceae bacterium | reverse complement strand
TCAAGAAAGCGGTGTTGCTGCTGCTGAGCGTGATGGTTACTCCGTTAGTGGGCGCGGGCGAAGATAATTTCACCGCAAACGGCGTCGATTGACCGTATCCGACCGATACGCTCGTCGGCAGGATTATGTTGTTGTCGCTGAGTGTCGAAGGCAGTTCACTGAAGACCGTCCATCCGGGCACGCTTCCTTGATTGAGCCAGTTCCAGGTCAGGTACGTGGCTCCGCCCGTTCCGCCGTAGTAATGAACTACCACCTGACGCGTGGTATCGCTCTGCCAAACCAGATCGGGGTAACCATCGCCGTTGAAATCGGCTGCCAGCTTGATGTGCCATCCGGCTACGCCAGCCTGGTTTAACCATTTCCAACTTTGATCCGTGGTTCCGCCGATTCCGCCGTAGTAATGGACGTTGGCAGCGCTGGTGGCATCGTTCTGCCAAACCAGATCCGGGACACCGTCGCCATTGAAATCGGCGATCGCGGCGACGCTCCAGCCGGGCGCACCCGTCTGATTCAGCCACGCCGTACTCTGCAGGATGGCCCCACCGGCTCCGCCGTAATAATTGACGCTAACCGCGCGTGTGGTGTCATTTTGCCAAACCAGATCCGGAACGCCGTCGCCATTGAAATCGGCGGCCCCCGCCACGTGCCAGCCGGGCATACCGGCCTGATTGAGCCAATTCCAACCCATGTACGTCGCCCCGCCGGTCCCGCCGTAATAGTGAACGACAACCTGGCGAGTTGTATCGTTCTGCCAAACCAGATCCGGGATACCGTCGCCATTGAAATCGGCAACCGCGACGACGTGCCAGCCCGGCGTTCCAGTCTGCGCAAGCCAGGCCCAGCCGATCTGTGAAGCGCCACCCGCGCCTCCATAGTAATGCACGCTTACTTGGCTCGAAACATCGTTCTGCCAGACCAGATCGGGCACGCCATTGCGGTCGAAGTCGGTTGAGACGATCAACGATAGTTGACGGACGCGCTGGTTTCCGGCATCGGCAACGTAAAGATTGCCTGCGCCATCAACCGCAATCCCTGTAGGGGCGCTAAGCTGCGCGGCCGCGGCGAGTCCCCCGTCTCCCGAGAAACCGCTGGCGCCTGTGCCTGCAATGGTCGTAATGACGCCGCTCAGGCTCACCTTGCGGATTCGATTGTTGCCGGTATCGGCGATGTACAAATTTCCGGCGGCATCCACCGCGACGCCTTGGGGATTCGAGAGCTGCGCATCGGCCGCGGCTCCGCCATCTCCCTCAAACCCGGCCTTTCCGTTGCCCGCCACGGTAGTGACGACGCCCGTCATGTCGATTTTCAAAATTCTGGATTTCGAAGTGTCGGCGACGTAGATGTTTCCGGCCGCGTCCACGGCGACCGCTCTCGCGTCGTTGACCTGGTCCGAAATAGTACTAATTCTCCCAGACTCGCTCACGGCCGTCACCGCATGATTGCCGGATTCGGCGATCAGCAGGCGCCCCGTTGCATCCACCGCGATGCCGGCCGGCCCATTCAAGAGGGCGTCCGTGGCGACGCCGCGCGCGCGAATGTGTTCGGAGCCGCCGCCCGCGACCGTCGACAGATTGCCCTTAGCGTCGATCATGCGAACGGTGTTGCTCAGTTGGTCCGCAATGTACAAATTCCCGGAGGCATCGACAGCGACGCTCACCGGGCTATTTAACTGTACGCCTTTGGCAGCGGCGCTCGCACTGCCCCCGGCCACGGTTGTGATGTTGCCTTGGCGGTCCACTTTACGGACGCGATTCGTCAACTGGTCCGCGATGTACACATTGCCGGCGCTATCGACGGCGATGCCGTGCGGTTTATTGAGCAGCGCTTCGGCGGCAGGCCCGTTATCGCCGCCGTAGCCGGCGTTTCCATTGCCGGCGAGTGTCGAAATGTTGTATTGGGCGCTGAGAGGAAGAGCCGCGAGAAGACACAGAAATCCTAGCGGTGTTGCAAAGCGCTGCCGATTCGTCCCAAAAATACTGGAACGCCGCGTTGACGGCGCCGCATTCAAGAAGGTCCGCAAGAGCGCGGTTAAAAGACAAAGCACACCACTAGCAATTCGTGTATTCACGACTTTCCTCCGTTCGATTGGGCCTTTTCGCCCTTTGGCGGCGGGGCAGCGATATCTGTTCTTGCAGCGGCCGATTAGCCGGCCGATGCCTAAACCTATCGCGTACAGTATTACTCGATCTGCTCGTTTGCCCGCACGTCCAAGATGTTTATACCAACGAGTCCTGGAGTTTGCCTCTAGCCTGAGACGAGTGGTAGTACTGGGACTAAAACATCAATGGTTGCCAAGTTGACAGAGTGCTATGGTATTGTTTCAAGGGTGAATTGGCTCTCAGCCGCATCAATGTCCCTATCGGCATAACTCGATGGGAACAGCGGCGCAGCCACATCAAAGTACTGCATTAAGGCGCGAACTCGGACTCCGCGACATCACGCTGTTCGCGATCACGTGCATCGTCGGCACACGCTGGATCGCCGGCGCCGCCCATGCGGGACCGGGCGCGATTACGCTTTGGTTCTTAGCCGCGGTCTTTTTCGTGGCCCCTCTGGCCGTCGCGGTCGGAGCGCTCGCCGTCAAATACCCCGGCGCTGGCGGCCTCTATCTCTGGACCCGCGGCGATTTCGGTCCCTGGCATGGATTCCTCTGCTTCTGGATCTACTGGATGGGCATCGCGTTCTGGTTTCCCAGCGCCGCGATGTTCTATATGAGCGTTGCCGTTTATACGCTCGGTCCCGCGTATCAACACCTTGCGAACGACCGTCTTTATGTTCTGACGGCTTCGCTCGCGGCCATCTGCATTGGTCTTGGCACCAATCTCGTGGGCCTCAAAGTGGGCAAGTGGACGCAAAACACCGGTGGCATCGCAACCTGGCTCATGGGCGGATTGCTGGTAGCCGTCGCCGCGCTGGTGTGGACCAAAGTTGGTGCTGCAACGCCGCTTCACTTGGTGCCCAAATGGAGTTGGGACACCGTCAATTTCTGGTCGACCATCGCCTACGCTATGACGGGGCTGGAGCTCGCGGGATTGATGGGCGCGGAAATCCGCGATCCCGAGCGAACACTGCCGCGCGCCGGTTGGATCGCGTCCGGTTTCGCCACGCTCTTCTACATCTCGACTACCGCCGCTCTCCTGGTGATCCTCCGCCCCGAGAACATCAACGAACTGAACGGGCTCGCCGAAGCTGGTGAGAAAGCTGGCCGAACTCTGGGAATCTTGTGGCTATCGCCCGCGATTGCGCTGCTGGTATCGTTGACCGCCCTGGGGCAAATCGGAAGTTTTGGCACGGCTGTCTCGCGGCTGCCCTTTGCGGTCGGAGTGGATCGTCTGCTGCCCGCGGCGTTCGGGAAGGTTCACCCGCGCTGGGGCACGCCGCACATATCGATCCTGACCCTCGGTGCCGTCGCATCATTCTTATTGATCGCCATCCAGGCCGGCGATACCATGCGAGCGGCTTACCAGGAATTGGTCTCGCTCATGGTGATCGCCGGCTTCATCCCCTATCTATATATATTCGCTAGCGCCTGGAAGGCCGGCAAACGAATCAGTGCGCTCTCCGGCTGGGCCATCAGCGTGATGGCGCTGGTCTGTTCGGTAGTGCCCACGGCCGAGATACATAATGTCTGGTTGTTCGAAGGAAAGCTGGCGATCGGAACGCTGGCGGTGATCGCCTCGGCATGGTTGGTCTACCGCCGCCATACCGTGCGATAATCGGTCGCACGCGGATTATGCAAGAGTTTTCATTCGATACGCATATCTTTAAAGAAGGGGATACCTACGTCGCGTACGTGCCCGCGCTCGACATTTCAAGTTGTGGAGCGACAGACGACGAGGCGCGGCGGAACATCCGCGACGCCGTGCGGGGTTTCCTGGCAGCATGCGCCGATATGGGAACGATCGACGAAATTCTAGAGGAAGCCGGCTATCAACGGGACAGCACCAATCGATCGCCCTCATAATCCAGTACGTAGCTGTACCCCGCCAATACCGCGCCTTCCGGCCGCCGATCCATTGTTTTCGCGCGCTCCACTCTTAGCTCGGGATCGCGATACATCATGCGGACCAGCAGCACGGGAATCCAATCGTCGCGCGTGAACCTATCATCAAAAAATAGAATCGAGCTCTTCCCCGAAACTTCGAGATTCAGTCTCCGCAGACCATCCGTGAGTTGATAGATGGAACTCTTCGACCAGTCGGCAAAGGTCCAATCCAGAGGCCGGTCGTGCGCCTGAAGGTTTACCAGCACACCCACCAGAGCGACAAACAAAAAGACCCGCTCGGGCTCCCACGGGCTGCGGCTCAGCGGCGCCCGCTTCCACACGCGCGTGTACAACCAATCGCGACCCTCCACCAAAACGGCCGCCGCAAAAATCGCCCAACCGATCATCGGCACGTAGATGGCGAACAGTCCCCGAGGCACGATGAAGTTCACGGGCAGCGGACCAACAATAATCAGGAGCACGCAAAACCAGATATATTTCCGCCGCGCCACCACGGCGATGGCGATCACTGCCAACAGCACCGCAGCCGCCGCCCTGCTGTTAAACGTATTGTCCGGCAGCAGAAAAAGATCGTTGAAGAACGCCCGCGTTGTCAAGAAGTATTGATGCCAGCTTAAGTGGATCGCGTAGTAAGTGTTACCGATGAAATGACTGCCGGCGTCCATCTTGCGCCAGATGGCGAGAGCCGTCACAACCCAAGCCATCCAGGCCGGAGCGGCATCGACGACGCGCCATCCCGGACGCCGATACAAGACCTCGTACCCCAACAGCATCACCGGCAAAGTCGCGCCGATTTCCTTCGAGTTCAGCGTGGCGACCACCAGCGCATACAGAACCACGTAATCGAACGCTCGGAATCGACCGCGTTCGCGCGCCCGCATATAAAACAACAGCGTCCACAAATAGAACGTGCCGCACAGGACATCGTAAATCGTTCCGGTGTTCGTATACACATCGAGCAAGCGATGGTGGAACGCCATGAAGAACGCCGCCAGAAACCCGATCTCGTTCGAACCGCCGAGACTTTTCGCAAGCCGGTACACCAGCCACGCATTCACCAACAAAAGCGCATAAATAAGGATCCGCAGCGGGATGGGGTTCAAGCCGAAAGGCGCGAGACTGATACGGTATACCAAAGCGCCCAGCGGCCGGTAGGAATCGGACACAAACGGAATCAGGTTCGCGACAACCAGCCGACGCCATGGCTCCGTCCAAGCCCAGTACATATTCATAATGTCGTCCGGGCTGAAATACGCCGACAGTCCGCGCCCGGCGTTCAGCAGTAGCCAGGCCGCGACGATAACTGCCCCCACAATTCCGTTGCGTCCAAGAGTTTTCGGCAAAAAGGCTTTCCGGGAATCTTATCGTAGCAACCTGTGCTACTAATCGAAGTTCATGCCCTCCGGCCGCGTTTCTCTGTTCGTCACCTGCATTGTCGACCAGGTGTTCCCAAAGGTCGGCCTCGCCATGGCCGATGTGTTGGAGCGCGCCGGCTATCAACTCGATTTCCCGCCCGCGCAAACCTGCTGCGGGCAGCCCGCGTTCAACTCCGGATATCGCGAATCGTCCCGCGAAGTCGCGCGCCATTTCCTCGACGTCTTCCGCGATTCGGAATACATCGTCGTGCCGTCGGGTTCCTGCACCGCAATGATCTCGCATCATTATGACGACATTTTTGAGAACGATCCGGACATGCGCAAGAGGGCCAGCGAGATCGGCGCCCGCGTTTACGAGTTTTCCCAATTCCTCACAGAAGTCGCGAAAGTAGACGACGTCGGCGCGCGCTATGACGCCACCGTGACGTATCACGATAGCTGCCACGCGCTCCGTGAATTGAAAATCAAAGACGGCCCGCGCCGTCTGCTCGCGAACGTCAAAGGTCTCACCTTGCTCGAAATGGAAGCGGCCCAGGAGTGCTGCGGCTTCGGCGGAACCTTCTCCGTCAAGTTTCCCGAAATTTCTGGCGCCATGGCCCGCACCAAAATGGACTCCATCGTTAAAACAGGAGCGAGCACCGTTGTTTCCATCGATTCGAGCTGCCTCATGCAACTTGAAGGCGCAATTCGCCGAGCCGGCCTGCCGATTCGAACCATGCACCTTGCCGAAGTTCTCGCCTCCCGGTAAATCCAAATGAACACCGCTCCGATAAAGATCAGAGAGACGGTCGCCGACCCCAATCTTCAAAAGGCCATCTATACTGCGACCGGCCGCCTGATGGCGCACCGCGCCGGCTCTGTCGCGCCGTTGGCGGATTATCAGGATCTCCGCACCGCCGCACACGAACTGAAGCGCCACACCATCGAGAATCTCGATTATTACCTCGAAGAATTCGAGCGCAACGTCATCGCCCACGGCGGCGAAGTCGTGTTCTGCAACGACGGGGTGGAGGTTGCCGATTTTATCCTCGACCTGGCCGGCAAGCGCGGCGCGCACCTGATCGTCAAATCGAAGTCCATGACCACCGAGGAAATCGATCTCAACGAGCGTCTGGAACGCCACGGCATGGAGTCGGTGGAAACCGATCTGGGCGAATATATTCTCCAATTGATGCACCAGCGCCCGTATCATATCGTCGCCCCGGCGCTGCATCTGACGCGCTATCAGGTGGCCGATCTGTTCACGGAAAAGCTGGGCGTCGAGAACGAAGTGGTCATCGAGAAGCAGACCAAAATCGCGCGAGCCGTTCTGCGCGAGAAGTTTCTTGCGGCCGACATCGGCATCAGCGGCGCGAATTTCCTCATCGCCGATTCGGGCGCGGTGGTGGTGGTCGAGAATGAAGGCAATGCCCGCCTCAGCACGTCCGCGCCTAAGATTCATATCGCCATCGCGGGCATCGAAAAGCTGATCCCGCGCGCTACCGATCTCAATGTGTTTCTCAAGCTGCTGGGCCGCAGCGCCACCGGCCAGGCGCTCACCGTCTACACGTCATTCCTATCGGGTCCGCGCCGCGAAGGCGAGATCGATGGCCCTGAAGAATTCTATGTCGTCCTGCTCGACAGTGGCCGCACTAAGCTGCTCGCAAACGCCGAAAAACGCGAATCGCTGTTCTGCATCCGCTGCGGAGCATGCCTGAACCACTGCCCCGTCTACCGCAAAATCGGCGGCCACAATTATCCCTGGATTTATTCCGGACCGATCGGCAAAATCATTACCCCGCAGTTCCACGGCGTCATGCAGGACCCCTGGCTCCCATTCGCCTCCAGCCTGTGCGGCGCTTGCGCCGAAGTGTGTCCCGTCAAGATCGATATTCCCAGACAACTGCTGCAGCTTCGCGCCGAGATTTCCGAATCGAAGCCCAGTACCGAGCGCCGCGCCTTCGGCATGTATGCCTGGCTGATGCGTCATCCCCGCCTTTTCGCGTTATCGGGAAAGCTTGGCTCCATATTTACCCCTCGCCCGAAAAATGCAGGCTGGATTCGTCATCTTCCCGGCTTCATCAGCGTCGGACCACTTAAAAAATGGTTACAAGAGCGCGATCTTCCACCTCCCGCCAAAAAGAGTTTTCATGACTTGTGGAAGGAGCGGGGAAAGTGAGCGACTCTCGCACTGACATTCTCGACCGGGTTCGCGCCGCTCTCGGGCGCAAACCGGGCCAGCCTCCGCAGCCACTCCCTCCAACCGTATTTCAGACACGAAACCTTCCCACTCCGGAGCGCGTCGAGCTTTTTGTTCAGCAATTTGCAAAGCTGAATGGTAAGCCGGTGCGTGTACGCGGTTGCGCGGAAGCGTGCTCGGTGGTTCGCGACTTGATAAACGGTAAGACGGCAGTGGTTTCGAACGCTCCATTTTTGAGGGAATGCGGTATTACGGATTTAGCGGGCGTACAGACTGGATTTACGGCCCGCGATGAACTTAGCGCCGCGTGCGCGACAGCCGATTTCGGAATTACCAGCGCCGATTTTGCGCTCGCCGATACGGGTACGTTCGTTATGTTATCCAGTCCTAAGGAAGCGCGTCTCATTTCACTCCTGCCGCCCGTCCACATCGGCGTAATTCCAGCCAATAGTCTTTTGCCGAACCTCGACGAGCTCTTCTCACGCGTACCCAAACCGGCCGATCTAAGCAGCTCGATGGTCCTGATTACAGGTCCGAGCCGCACTGCCGACATCGAACAGATTCTTGTCCGCGGTGTTCATGGGCCGGGCGAAATCTACGCGATAATTGTGGAATAAGGAGAGGGATGAGATCGAATTGTCTTTTGACGGCGGCCTGTGCGCTTGCCGGTGTCTTACTGTGCGGCGGCCCCAGCGCTTCTGCCCAATCCTTTGAGGCGGCGGTGACAGGAGGCGCGACGAAAATGGGTGGAGGCAATCTCACAGATAGCTACTCCGGCGTCCCCGGAGCCGGGGACTACGTGAAGCTCGAAAACGGGTGGAATCTGGGATTCCGCATGACCGTAAATCCGTACGATCATTTCGGATTTGAGGTCGGCTATATTTATAACCGCACGAACCTCAACATCGCCGGCCAAGACCAGGGCGCCATGGCGGTCCACCAGGGCTACGGCAACGCTCTCGCTTATTTGACCAAGAGCGAGGCTCGTATTCGCCCCTTCGCCACGGGCGGTCTCAATTTCAGTAATTTCGTCCCGCCGGGGCAGAGTGCGCAATATGGCGGAGGGCAGGATAAATTCGGCTTCAATTACGGCGGCGGCATCAAGGTGAAATTGACGGGTATGTGGCAAGCCCGCTTCGATATTCGCCAATTCAACACCGGCAAGCCAGGCTTCGGCATTCTCACCGGTCTCAGTGGCCGCCTGTTGATGACCGAATATTCCGCCGGTATCGGCGTCGGATTTTAAGCCAAGCAAAATCCGCAGGTGGGACGCTTCTCGTCGAGTTGAGCCAATGTTCCCAAGTCGTGTCGATTCAAAGGCGTCCCTTCTCAAGAGATTCTAGAACGTGTGGACGAGTGCCCCTTCCCCACCCCCGCCGACGCTTCCGAGATCGGCACGCGGTAGTACACGGTTACAGTACGCCGTGCTCTTGTACTCTATACGAGGCATACGCTGTGCGGGTCGGAATCGAACCGATTAAGTGCTGCCCTCGCACTACCAGATCGGCATTGCCCCGCCGGAGGGCCGTACTCGCCTCTCGTTAACGCCAACTACCTGCTCGTCCTAGTCCAATAATATCGTCAGCCAATCCGCTTCTTGTATTCGTGTGTCAAGCTCCCGGTACTCCCTCGCAAGATCGTCAGCCTTACGCTGTATCGCGGCGACGCTTACCGTACTTATGAACTTTACCTCCGAGCGTGTGAGACGGCCCTGAGATGTTGAGGCAGCGTTCGCCAGTTCCCGGTATGCGTTGTACCTGATTTTCAAAACGTCGCGTTCCGCGAGCGAGTCCGCCAAAGTTCCGTTGCCGAATGCTGTCGCAGCGTTTGTCCGATTTATACGCTGGATCAGCAAAGTCAATTCTCGCGCAGATTTCTCCAGCTCGGTCTGCAGTTCGTTAGGATCTTCTTCTGGCGCATCTCCCTCCTGGATTCGCGCATTCTTAACCAGCCGTTGCTTCAATTGCTCCAGGCGCCTCACATGATCGGCGCGAAGAGCTAATGCTTCCGCAATCTTCATTCAAAGTTACCTCACAGTATTTCTCTAGTTATACCCTCGCCCTGACAGGTATCCGAATCAGCACCCACGCGACCGCCGCAAACCCAATAAATGACAACCACCCACCCCAAGCATCATAGTAAGGCACCGTGGCGATCGCCGGAATCCCTGCCAGAAACACCACCGCCAGCAGGATTCCGACGATCGCTTCTCCCGCAATCACTCCCGACGCCAGTAAGGTTCCCCGCTCCTCCACAATTGCCTTTCGCTCCGGCGCATACTTCGCCGACAAACGATCCGCCACCCACTTCATCGCTCCGCCAACGAAAATCGCCGACGAGGTATCGAACGGCAAGTACATTCCTACCGCGATTGGCATCGGCGATCGCCGACAGCAGAAATCCCGTGACGCTCATCACAACCGTCGCGACAATCGCCGCCACCACGCCGCGCGTGAAGTAATAATAAATTGCACCCACCGGAACCAGCAGCAGCAGGATCGCGATCAAGACCCACTTCGGCGGAATATCTTGCTCTGTGCGGTCGACCGGCTCCGTCTCATGCACCGCCTTCGACGATGCTGCGAACGCGCCTTTCAGCGAGCTCACCAGCGATTCTCGCATCGAGAACATCGTATTCGCCGCGCCCACCAGCATGGCGCCGACCGCGATTCGGCCGCACGATGTTGAACCACACCGTGTACGCCGCAACGCTCGGATCGTTCGTGCCCAGCCGCCGCGGCAAATCGGGATCGAAGAACAACAACAGTGGAATAAAAATCCACCACGCCAGCAGCCCGCCCGACACGTTGATGGACGATAGCTCCGGCCCGATAATGTACCCAATGCCCATGAGCGCGGGCGAAAGGCTCGGAGTCGACCACGGAATGCCGCCGTAGTGCGTCACCGTTCCAATCGGCTGCTGGTCCGGATTGAAGTGACGGATCACCGAACGCGGAAACGCGATGAAGCCCTTCGTGTACTCGCGAAAAACCTGCACGCCTTTATCGGACGTGAGGATCTGAATCAATCCCGCAAATCCCATCGCGCCGAAAATGTAGCGAGGCGCGCTGCTCGCTTCGACATTTCCTGATTTCGTGATCTCATAACTCGCGACGCTCTCGGGAAACGGCAGCGGCGTGTCCACGCAGAGCGGCTTGCGCAGAAGAATGATGAAGAATACGCCGAGCAGTCCGCCCACCAGCAGGATCAGCGTCGCTTCCCAATAATGCGAACGCAGATCCTTCCACAAATGCGTGCCGTTCAGTTGCACCATCATGAACGCCGGGATGGTGAAGATCGCGCCGGCCACCAAGGCCTCACCCACTGACGCAGCCGTGCGCGCGATGTTCTGCTCCCCGATGCCGCCTCGAAACGCCGGGATGCGGAACAACGCCATTGCGATCACCGCGGCCGGAATCGTCGCGGCTACCGTCTGTCCGGCCCTCATGCCCAGATACGCATTGGCCGATCCGAAAACGAACGCAAGAAAAATGCCGAGAGCGACCGCTTTCAGGGTCATCTCCGGAGGAGCTTTCACGGGAGGCTGCACAAAAGCATCGTATCAGCCACGATGCCCCACGAACCAACAACCACGAACTAACAACCAACAACGCCCCAACGCTGCTACCGTATACCGATAACCCGCCATGGAATCCGCCCGCGACGTCCAACAACACAGCAACCTGCTTCGCAAAGAACTGGGCC
>JBEKUT010000220.1:0-11295 GCA_049514735.1 Bryobacteraceae bacterium | reverse complement strand
CGGAATTCTTCGGATCGGGAATCACCCAGCCGCTTTCCCCGCCGCCAACGTCGTACCAATCGCGTTCGCCGATTCCTCCTGGCGCGCGCGTTGCGATCCTCACCGTCGAGTTGTCCTGCTGCGCTCCGTAAGCGTGATACGGAAAATCCTGGTCCAGCGCGAGGCGATAGAACTGCGCGGTGGGCTGCTTGTCGATCCCCGTCCACGTCTTGCCGCCATTGGTGGACACGTTCGCGCCGCCGTCGTTGCTCTCGATCATGCGATTCGAATCGTTCGCCGCGATCCACAAGAAATGATTGTCGCCATGCGGCGTGCGTATCGATTGGAACGATTTTCCGCCATCGTCCGAACGGAAAAATCCGACGTTAGTCGCGTACACCGTATCCAGCTTCAAAGGATCGGCGAAGATCCGCGAGTAATACCAGGCGCGCTGGCGTATAGACCGGTTCTCGTTCACGCGCGTCCAGTTTTTGCCGGCGTCTTCGGAGCGATACAAGCCGCCGTCTTCCGCTTCGACGATGGCCCAGACGCGGTCCGAGTTCACCGGCGACACAGTCACCCCGATGCGGCCCAGCACGCCTTTCGGCATACCCGGCGCGCGCGTCAGATCGGTCCACGTATCGCCGCCATCGGTGGATTTGAAAAGCCCGCTACCCGGCCCGCCGCTGTCGAAACTCCACGGCGATCGCTTCACCTCCCAGAACGCCGCGTAGAGCACGCGAGGATTGTTCGGATCCATCGCGAGGTCGACCGCGCCCGCCTTCGGTCCACGCGTGTAAATCTGTTTCCAGGTTGTCCCGCCATCCATGCTGCGATAGATGCCGCGTTCTTCGTTAGGCCCAAATAAATGCCCCAGCGCCGCGGCGTACACGATGTCCGGATTCTTCGGATGTACCCGCACCATGCCGATGTGATACGTATTCTCGAGCCCGATGTGCTTCCAGGTTTTTCCTGCATCCATCGACTTATACATGCCGTCGCCATTCGACGCGTTGCCGCGAACATCGGGCTCGCCCATGCCGACATAGATCGTGTTCGGATCGGATTCGGAGACCGCGATCGAACCCACCGATCCGGTCTTGATTTGACCGTCCGTGATGGGCTGCCAGTCTGCTCCGCCATCGGTGGTTTTCCAAACGCCGCCGCCGGTTGCTCCAAAGTAGTAAACGCTCGGCTGCGGCGTGACGCCCGCCACTGTATCCACGCGGCCCCCGCGAAACGGGCCGATCAAACGATACTTCAGATCTTTGATGGCGTTGAAATCCACCTGCGCATACAGACTCGCCGAACACACGAACGCTGCCAGCAGTTTTTTCATTTGTCCTTAGAATAGCTGTACGCGGACGGCCTGTGCCACCCT
Organism: Bryobacteraceae bacterium; assembly: GCA_049514735.1. Taxonomy (GTDB): domain Bacteria; phylum Acidobacteriota; class Terriglobia; order Bryobacterales; family Bryobacteraceae; genus JAICMB01. Next base: position 9,935 of record JBEKUT010000220.1, on the reverse strand, counting down.
AAGAGTTGGCTCCATCCGGTGCTCGCGCCGCCTTTGGCTACGCAAATTTCCGCTATTTCATCACCGCTCGATTCCTGGTGGCTGCATCAACGGAGATGCAGGCGCTTGCGGTGGCGTGGCAGATCTACGGGATGACGCATCGCCCCTTCGATCTCGGCCTCGTCGGACTCGCGCAGTTTCTCCCGGGCATCTTGCTGTTCCTTCTCGCGGGACATACCGCCGATCGCGTGCCACGGCAACGCATCCTCGCGACTTGTTACGCGGGCTTCTCGTTGTGCTCCGTGCTCCTGTTGTCACTCTCGCTCCATCCCTTGAAGAGCGTATGGCCGATCTACGCCGTGCTTCTGTGGAACGGAATCGTGCGGGCGTTCAATGGTCCCGCCAGCCAGGCGTTTCTGCCGCTGCTGGTTCCCCAAGAGACCTTCTCGAGCGCCATCGCGTGGAGTTCCTCGGTCTTTCAAACCGCGACCATCTTCGGACCCATCGCGGGCGGCTTAGTATACGGACTCGCGAACAGTCCGATTCCCGTCTACTGCTGTTCAGCCGTGGCGTATGTTGTCGGGCTGTGGATGATGTCGAGAGTTCGCCTGGAGCCCTCGGCAACGCCGCGCCCAGCAGCCTCAGCCGAGATGGTGCTGGAAGGCCTGCGCTATATCTGGCGCAACAAAACGATTCTGGGAAGCATCTCGCTCGATTTGTTCGCAGTGTTGCTAGGCGGAGCTGTCGCGCTGCTGCCGGTGTATGCGCGAGAGATCCTGCACGCCGGACCATACGCGCTGGGCATCCTGCGAAGCGCTCCTGGATTGGGAGCGGTAACCATGGCGATCGTGCTCGCGCATTGGCCGCTGCGCAAGAACGCCGGGGCCGCAATGATGTTGTGCGTTGTGGGATTCGGAGTCTTCACGATTGCATTCGGCTTGTCGCGCAATCTGCTCCTGTCGGTGGCCGCGCTGGCTTTAGTGGGCGCCTGCGATATGGTCAGCGTGGTCGTGCGTCACACGCTGGTGCAACTGACCACTCCCGACGATATGCGCGGACGCGTTAGCGCCGTGAACATGGTGTTCATCGGCGCATCGAACGAAGTAGGTCAGTTCGAATCCGGATTGACAGCGCAATGGTTCGGAACAATACCGGCCGTGGTGCTCGGAGGAGCCGGAACCATCGTGATCGTAGCGCTCTGGGCGTGGTGGTTTCCCGGCCTTCGAAAATGGCGTGGAATCTAGCCTGTTCCACCCCGCGCCCGTCCCTTCCGAGCCGTGACCGGAAGGGAACGGTTGTTCATTTTGCGCGATTCACTCCCACCGCAACGCCATGGTGGCGCAGACCATCGGTTTTTGTGGTCTGCGCTCTTCCTTTACTCCCACCGCAAAGCCATCAGCGGATCTCCCCGGCTCGCCCGCCGCGCCGGAACGTAACCAGCGAGCCCCGCGGCCAGCAGTAGTAGAAAAGCGACAAGGATATAAGTCGCCGGATCGGTAGTGCCCACCTCGAACACCAGGCTCGACAGAACGCGCCGCAGAGCCAACGCGCCGACAATCCCAATCGCCAACCCCGCAGCCGCCAGCTTCAAAGCGTAATGCAGCACCATCGCGATCACCTGCCCCGGCCGCGCGCCCAGCGCCATCCGAATCCCGATCTCGCGCGTCCGCTGCATCACCGACCATGCCATCACGCCATAAATTCCAACGACAGCGAGCAACAGCGCCAGACCCGCGAACGCCGCCAGCAGACCCATCGTCCAACGCCGCGTCCGCGAAGATTCGCCGACCACTTCATCCATCGTGCGAACGTCTGAAATCGGCAGCTCCGCATCGATTAAGTGGATCTCGCGCTGCACGGCGCTCTCCAGAGACGCGGCGTTTCCGCGGCTGCGCACTAACAAATACTGCGCCCCGAGGCTCGGAAAATATTCATCCAACGACGGTTCGGAATCGAGACCGAACTGCTTCACATCGCCGGTCACGCCGACAATGGTCGACCACGAGGGCTGCGGTCCCCACGGACCCGTGATGTACTTCAACCCCACAGGATCGCGGCCCGGCCAGAACCGTCGAGCCATGGTCTCGTTAACGATCACGACAGATTGATTCAGATCGCGTTCATCGAACGCGCGGCCCGCTCGCAGCGGAATCCGCAGCGCGCGGAACAAATCCGGACTGGCCGCATGCAGTTGCGCGCCCGGCAACGCATCGGGATTGATCAGCGGACTCCCCGGCACATTAAAACGGCTGGTATTGCCGCGTTTGCCGAGCAGCGGCAGCGCATTCGTTACGGCGACCGATTCCACGCCAGGAATGGACTTCATTTTCTCTTCAAAACGGTGAAACAAAACTTCCGGTTTACGTGACGGCGGAACTCCCAGGCGCATAGTCAACACGCCGTGCGGATCGAAACCCGGATCGACGTGCATCAATCGCACAAAACTGCGCACCAGAATGCCTGCACCCGAAAGCAGAACCACCGCCAGCGCAAATTCGACGACCACCAGCGTTGACCGAATAGCCGGCGACCCGCCGCCCGTCACCGAGCCGGATTTGATCACGGCATTTGGATCGCTGCGCTTCGCGTGCAGCGCCGGCGCGAGTCCGAAAGCGATGCCCGTCGCCGCCGACACCGCAAACACAAAGAGGAGCACCCCGGAATCGAGCGGCGCGGGTATCGGCGCGAAAGTATGAAGCGCCCACGCACCCAAAGCGAGCCCCAGCAATCCACCGGCAGCGGCCAGCACGATGCTCTCAGCAAGCACCTGCCGCACGATTCGCCACAAACTGGCTCCCAATGCCGTTCGGATCGCAATCTCTTTGGCGCGGCCGCTCGCACGCGACAACAGAAGATTGGCGACATTCGCGCACGCAATCAGCAGCACCATCGCGACCGCCCCCAGCAGCACCAGCAGTGCCGGACGAACGCTCGCCGTCAGATCGTTTTGAAGTCCCGCTACTTTCATGCCCCAACTGTGGCTCGTCTTGGGATGCTCGGCGGCCAGGCGGCTCGAGATCGCCAGTGCCCGCGCACGCACTTGCTCCAGACTCGCTCCCGGCCGCAGTCGCCCAATGAAACCAGCCGCGTGACGCACCGGACTGGTCATCTCATCTCCCATCTGCGCCTGCGTCAACCACAAATCGGCGAAATCGGGGAACTGAAAGTCGGCGGGCATGACGCCAATCACAGTGAACTCCCGCTCGCTCAGACGAATGCTCCTGCCCAGGATCGCGCGGCTGCCGCCGAAGCGACTCTGCCACAACTTGAAACTCAGAATCCCGGAATTCGGTTCTTCCGAAGCTGTGAAGGTGCGGCCGAAAAGCGGGCTGACTCCAAGCAGCGGGAACAAACGGTCCGAAGCGCAGGCCGCATGAACCTCAATTGCCTCCGTTCCCGGCACACTCAGGTCGAGATCCTGCGAAACATATCGGTACCACGCTGTTTGTTCGAATAAATCCGTCTGCTGTTCCCAGGCATGGACTTCAACCGGCGAATTTCCGGCTTTATCGAACTGCGGCAGATACGTGTCCCAGATCGCGGCGAGTCTCGAGGCATCGCTAAAGGGAAGCGGCTTGAGTATAACAGCGTGGACCAGGCTAAATATGGCCGTATTGGCGCCGATGCCGAGGGCCAGCGTCGCTATCGCGATCGCGGTGAATCCCGGCGTACGGGCCAGAGTTCGAAACGCGTAGTGTACATCCCGCATGTTCTATTGTGTCTCTAAATCCTGCACTTTCGGATAACGCGGCAGGTTCGATGGAATCCCGAGATCTTTCGTTCCCCACGCGCAGAGCAGGCTCATGGGCTCGATAAGTTCCTCGCCCGCGCTTGTGAGCGAGCACCGTTTCGAGTTGACGAAGCTGCGCGGTCAGTACTTTTTCGCCGACGCCGGAAGAAGCTTGCGTAATTCGGCGAAGCGGCTATACGATTCGGAATTGAAGAGGGAAACGAGATGATTTTGGTCACCGGGGCAAGCGGAACAGTGCTGTCTGAGATAGCGCAAAGCGCAGAAAAGCATCGGGCGATGTACCATTCCAAAGATGACGCGGCGAAGGCGCCGGCGGGAACGGAAACGGTCATCGCGGATGTGAGGCTCGGGCGCGGCGCGATTGTCGCCGTGGAACTCGATCCGACGGCCGGCCACCAGCAGCAGGGCTTGAGGCCTTGCGTCGTCGTGAGCGTCGTCCCGGTGACAGGGGGCTCCGGGAGAAGGACTCCTTTATCCGCCCCTCGCGCCTGGGCAAAGCGGTCTCGCTGAGAAGTCATTTGCAATCATCGACCACCTATGATCAGTCGACAAGCGAAGGATCCATCGCGTTTTTGGAGAACTTGCCGGAGAAGAGATCGCCGCGATCGATGAGGGGCTTACGCTTTTCCTCGGACTCGGCGATGGCCCCGCAAACAGCCACTGAGACGTTCACGACAAAATCAAAAAATCTTACGGCGCCACATTTACCTGTGCTTTCAGCCAACTACGAGGAAAACGTCGTATCCGCTACGAGCCTGGAAGTTCACCCTCACTCATATACTGAAGTCGAAAGCAACGCGATCCGCTCTCCTTCGCCTCAGGTGTTCGGAGTCCCCGGCCACCAGATCTTTGACATTTTCATATACACAATCGGCGCCGTGCGGAGGCAGACACCCCATTCCAGCCTCCGCCGAGTGGCTCAGAAGAAGCTAAGTAGCTCACCTTCTATGACATAACTCGGTGTACCCACTCTTCACGACAAACTCACGAAGCGTGAGCCGCCGGTTCCGCAACCTCCACTAACCGATCCGCATCTTCGTCGCGCCCCAAATCCCGCAGCATCGCAACGTGCGCGTCCAGATTGGCTTTCACTTCGGTGTCGTGGGTGCCAGGCAATTCCTTCCACATCGCAATTGCGCTCGAATAATACTTTTCCGCTTCCTTCCAACGGCGCAACTTGCGATTGCACCATGCCAACTTCTCATACGTACCGGCCACGCGTTCATCCTTGGTCCGGCTCAAATGCCTCAAAGCCTGGTCCAACGTCTCAATCGCCTTCGGATAATGCTCACTCACGACGTACAGCCGCCCCATTCCTAGTAGGATCTCGATCTCATCGGCGCCCTTGCTGCCGACAATCTTTTCGGTAACCGATAGCGCGCGCTCATACCGTTGGATTGCTCCCGGAATGTCCCCGCTGTCCTCCAGAACCACAGCTAAATGCAACAGATCGCGCATAGCCTCCGGCGAGGTCGGCCCGAGACTCCGTTGATGAACCTTCAAAGCCCGCTCCAATAACTGTTTCGCCTCGTCGTGTTTGCCCTCTTTCCGGCAAGCCTCGCCGAGGTCGGCCAGCCGCGCGGCCGTGTCCGGATGATCGGGACCGTAGGCCTGTTCATACAGATTCATTGCTTTTCGAAGCGTCGCCCGGGATTCTTCCCCGCGTCCCGCGCGACTCTCAGCTACCGCAAGCGCATGCACGCGGATGGCGAGCAAGTTCAAGTCTGGCTTTTTCGATGAGGACGTCAGATCCACCGCTTCCTGCGCCGCCCGGCAGCACTCCTCGACATTGCCGCGATCCGCTTCGAACTGCGCCCACCGGTCCAGATAAAGCGACTTGCAGTCGCTATCGGGTTTGTTCGATTCGATCAACTTGAGCGCGCCGGCAAATGACTCCCCAGCCTCCGCCTGTTTGCCTTGATACCGTTGTGCATCGGCCAGGTCCAGCCAGATATTGAGTTTTCGCTTCGCCGCATAGCGCCTTCTGTGCGCTTCCTCAAGATGTAATATTAAAGACTGCTCGGCCTGCGGATAGTTCCGCGCCTTCATGTGGCGCTCGCTCTCGGTCTGGTTGACTTGGCGCTCCTGTTGCCAGCGCTGAATGTGTGGTGTCACCCACGCTGCAAAACGGACACCATACTTAAAAAGACGGACAACGCTCATACCAGAAAGATCGTCGGACTCGATCCCCGGCATTAGTGGGTAACCTCACCGCCGATCCCGAGTATTGCAGCAAGAGGAAAAACAAAATATGCGTTACTTAGCCGTCATTGCCATTGCACTTCCCTGGACCGCGTTCGCCCAGGCCGACTTTAATTGGACCGGAACGCTGAGCCCCGGTCAGACTCTCGAAATCAAGGGCGTGAGCGGTTCTATTCACGCCGAACTCGCTTCCGGAAGTGTAATTGAAGTAACTGCCCACAAGACCGCACATCATAGCGATCCGAACAGTGTCCGGATCGAGGTCGTTCCCAGTTCGGAGGGCGTGACGATCTGCGCGGTGTATCCCAGCACGGGCACGCAAGTAAACGATTGCGTCCCGGGTAAGGGCGGTCATTCCAATACTCGCGATAACGATGTCAACGTCGAGTTCATGGTCAAACTTCCGGCCGGGATTAGCTTTGCTCCCAAGGCCGTCAACGGCTCCGTGGTAGCTAACGGGCTGAGATCCGATGTGAACGCCAGCAGCGTGAATGGTAAGGTCACGGTCAAGACGACGGGACTCGCGACGGCTACGAGCGTCAACGGCGCGATCGACGTTGCCATGGGGGTATCGACCTGGGACGGCGCGCTGAATTTCTCGTCCGTGAATGGCAGTATCGACGTCACGATGCCCGCGGCCACCGGTGCCGATGTCCAGGCCAGCACCGTCAACGGCGAACTCGCAAGCGACTTTCCGATGACCGTAACTGGCCGGATTGGGGCCCGCAATATGAGGGGCCGGATCGGAGCCGGCGGTCATGAGCTGAAGCTCTCGACGGTGAACGGCGCGATTACCTTACATCAGGGTTCATAAGCCGTTATTCGTAGCGGAGCACTTGAATCGGATCGAGCCGGGTGGCGCGCAGAGCGGGGATATAACCGGCCGCGAGGGCCACTATTGCGAGAGTCGCGGTGGCCGCGAAAAGAGTGAGCAGGTCGTGCGGCTGGACGCCATAGAGTTGGGTTTGAACCAACTTGGTCAGCGCCCAGGCCGACGGCAAACCGATGGCGACGCCGATTCCAACCAGGATCACGACTTCGCGCATGATCAGCCAGAGGACGTTGCCGCCGATGGCTCCAAGCGCGATCCGGATTCCGATCTCGCGCGAGCGCCGCGCCACCGTGTAGGCCATGACTCCGTATAACCCGATTACGGCGAGCAGCGTCGCAAGGACGCCGAATACTACGGATAGGCCCGCGATCAGGCGTTCGGTGATCAGAGCGCGATCGAGCTGGTCGTCCAAAGTGCGCATCGCAAAGATGGGGAGGTTCGGATCGATATCGCGAACCTGCCGTCGAATAGCCGCGAACATTCGATCCGATGGCATAGTGGTGCGAACATACACCGCCACGGAAAATGGAAATTCGGCCATGGCGTAGGAAACGTAGACCTGCCGCGGTATTTCGTCGCGAACGGTATTGTATTTGGCGTCGGCGACAACGCCAATAATTTCGATGTTGGTCTTAGTTCCCGGATCGCCACCTTCGCCGATGTGCGCCCCTAGCGGGCTGCGATTGCCGAAATACTTCTTGGCGAACTTTTCGTTTACGATGCAGACTCTCCAGCCGGGCCAGGGTTCGCTGTCCTTGCGCTTCTCGATGAATGGATTTTCGTCACGGCGATCGAAATCGCGGCCCGAGACTATCGGGATGCCCATCGTTTTGAAAAATGCCGGACTCACAGCATTCCAATTGGGATTCATGTCTTCGCCCTGTTTCGCCTGATAACCTTCTATCGTGATAGTCTCGCCCCAGTCGTCGTTGTCGAGGAGTTCAATAGCGGATAGCGTCGCCGATTCCACTCCCGGCAGAGCGTTCACATCTTGAAGAAGCCGTTTGTAAAAGGTGCGGTTGCGCGCGCCGGTGTAGCCGTTCAGTGCGGGGTCAACGGCAAAGGAGATGAGGTTCTTCGTTTTCATGCCGACGTCCAGGGTGCGGAGGTTGAGGAGCGTTCGGATGAAGAGTCCGGCTCCTACGAGCAGGAGCAGCGACAGAGTAACTTGAGCGACTACCAGGATTTTGCGCAGGTTCACGTGAGATCCGCCGACCACGGAACCAGCTTGTTCCTTGAGAGTGTTGGCAACGTCGGGGCGCGTGGATTGCAGCGCGGGAACAAGTCCGAAGAGAATCCCCGTGCCGAGCGAGACGGCGATGTTGAAGGCCAGTATGCGGAAGTCGGGCGTGCTGGAGATGGCCAGCGGAGAGTCGCCCTGGGGCATCAGTTTTATGAGAACGCCCACTCCAACAACCGCGACGGCGAGTCCGAGAATGCCTCCGGCTCCCGCCAGCAAAACGCTCTCGATAAGAAGCTGGCGGATGATACGGCCGCGGCTGGCTCCAATCGCGAGGCGGACTGCGATCTCTTTTTGACGGGCCGTCGCCCTCGCCAGCAGAAGATTTGCGACGTTGGCGCAGGCGATGAGCAGCACCAGTCCGACGATCGCCATCAATACCCAGAGCGGAGTCTGAAACTGATCGCGCAGAAAGGATCGCCCTTTTGCGGCGGGCAGGATATTGAGCGAGGATTTGAGGAATTGCTGTTTTTCGAAATCGGTGGCGTGCGCGAACTCCTTCTGCTGCGATTCCATCAGGTTGATGGCATGAAAGATCGGTTGGAGCGAGGCCTTGGCCTTTTGCAGCGTCACTCCAGGCTTGAGGCGTCCGAAAACGTTTACCCAGCGGCTGCGCCGGTTGTCGAGATCGTTCCAACCCGGCGTCATCTCGCCCTTCATCGCGAGCGGGATGCGAATCTCAGCGGCCGACCCGGGTTCAACTCCGTCGAAGCCTTGATGGGTGACGCCGACGATGGTCAACTGGTGATTGTTCACCAGGATCGTCTTGCCTAAGATCGCGGGATCGGACGCGAAGCGATTGTGCCAATAGTCGTAGCTAAGAATCGCCAGAGGGTGGCCGCCGGGAATCTTGTCGTCATCGGGCGTGAAGGTGCGGCCGAGTGCGGCGCCGACTCCGAGGAGTTGGAAGTAGTTGCCTGAGACCAGTTCTCCGGATGCCCGTTCCGTCTGGCCGTTGAAGCTCAGGCTGACCGAAACGTCGCGGCGGCACATCATATCGCTGAAGACCTGGTTCCGCTCGCGAATGTCCTTGTACATCGGATACGACAGGACGTGCATGCCGCGGTTGCCGCCGTAGTATTCACCCTGCCAACTCAGCAGGACTAACTGTTGCGGATTCTTGACCGGCAGCAATCTGAGGAGCAGTTGATCGACGAGGGTGAAGATCGCGGTGTTCGCGCCGATTCCTAAGGCCAGGGAGAGAATGGCGACCGAAGCGAAGACTGGCGAATTCTTGAGCGTGCGTAGGGCGTAGCGTATTTCGGCGAGCATTTTAGATCCTTTAGACTGTACCCGGACTTCGCGGTTTGGTTACCATCACAGTTCGAAAGACGACCGCTCCCTGCCGGTCACGGCTCGGAAAGGGTACGGATTCAGATGATTGAAACCATACAGTGGACTGACGCAGGTGTGGTCATGATCGACCAGACCAGGTTGCCGCGCGAAGAGGTCTACGTAACCTGCACTACATATCAGGAAGTGGCCGACGCGATACGGTCGATGGTGATTCGTGGCGCACCGGCGATTGGCGTCGCAGCCGCGATGGGTGTCGCTCTCGGGATGAAGAATGCCTCCACCGCTGACGAATTTCAGGAAATCTGCGCCACTCTGGCGGGAACGCGGCCGACCGCTGTGAATCTATTCTGGGCCATTGATCGCATGAAACGGCTGTACTCGGCGATTCAGCATTTGCCGATCGAGCAAATCCGGGCGAGGCTGGCTGAAGAGGCGCGTCAGATCAGGCTTGAGGACATCGCGATTAACGAAGCGATGGGCCGTAATGGCGCGGAGCTGATCCCCGACGGCCGGACGGTCCTAACCCACTGCAACGCAGGGGCTTTGGCGACTGCCGGTTACGGCACGGCGCTAGGCGTGATCCGCGCCGCCGTGGCTGCCGGAAAGCATATCGACGTGTTCGCCGACGAGACCCG
>JBEKUT010000219.1:0-11475 GCA_049514735.1 Bryobacteraceae bacterium | reverse complement strand
AGCGTCACGGGGACGATGATGGCCATGCGGCGATTAGCGCGCTGTTGGCTCTCGAACTCTCCGGCCCATTCGAGCTTATAGCCTTTGGGAAGCGGCGCCTTGCTATTCACCGCTTGCATGGCGTCCTGTACGGTGCTCGCCAGATCGCGTCCCCGCACGCTGTACTTGATCGCCACATAGCGCGAATTGGCTTCGCGAAAAATCTGCGACGCGCCGTCTTCCACCTTGATGTCGCAGAGCTGCGCGATGGAGACGCGCTCGCCGGAGGGCGATAAGATGCGAATGTTCGCGATATCCCCGATGGTTCGGCGATCCTGTTCCTGATAACGCACCACCAGGTCGTAGCGAGCCTCGCCTTTCAGGATCTGGCTCACCGCTTTTCCTCCCGCCGCGGTTTCAATCGCATCCTGGACGTCGCTCACATTGATTCCATACCGCTCCGCCTTGTCGCGATTCACAACCAGATTCACGTTCGGTTGTCCGATGACCCGGAAGATGCCCAGGTCCTGAACACCCCGAATGCGGCTCATGGTGTTCACGATCTCATCGCCGATATGTTCCAGTTGTTTTAAATCGTCGCCGAAGACTTTGATCGCCAGCTCGCCCTTAACGCCGCTGACCGCTTCTTCCATGTTGTCGGCGATGGGCTGCGAGAAATTCCACAGCACGCCTGGAATCTTCTCGAGCCTCTCGTCCATCGCGGCGATGAGTTCCTCTTTCGTCCGAAACTGGCTGCGCCACTCTTCCCTGGGCTTGAGATCGACGAAATATTCGGTGTTGAAAAATCCCGTGGCGTCGGAGCCGTCGTCGGGGCGGCCCACCTGCGAGACCACTTTGGTAACTTCAGGAAACGCCGCAAAAATGCGGCGGGCATCGTTCGCAAGCCGCTCGCCTTCGCTGGGCCCGGTGCTGGGCGCGAGCGTCCCGCGAGCCCAGATCGCGCCTTCATCGAGGTGCGGCAGAAACTCCGATCCAATGATTCCACTCATCACCAAAAGCACGGTGGCCGCCACGATTCCGAGGCCGCCCGCGAACACCACCCAGCGGAACCGGAAACACCACTTCAACGTCACGCGGTAAAAACGTTTCAACCATTCCAGAACCGGATTGCGCCATTCCTTCATTCCCGGGCGGAAGACAAAACTGGCCAGGACCGGAGCGATAATCAACGCAAACAGCAGGGCTCCCAATAGAGCGAACGCCACCGTCCACGACATCGGCCGGAACAGGCGCCCCTCCACTCTCTGCAGCGTAAAGATCGGCACGTAAGCCGTGATGATAATGAGGACCGCGTAGAAAACCGGACGCTGCACTTCATGGACGGCGTCCGCGATCTTCTCCATCATGCTGCTGCTATCGGAGGCTTCGGAATTGCCTACATGCCGCAGAATATTCTCCACCATAAACACCGTTCCGTCGACGATCATGCCGAAATCGAGCGCGCCGAGCGAAAGCAGGTTCGCTGGAATGTGCTTCAAATCGAGCAGAATGGCCGCGAATAACAGCGCAAAAGGCATGGTGGCCGCCACGATCAGCGCGCTGCGCACGTTGCCGAGCATCAGGAACAACACGATGATTACCAGCAGAATGCCTTCGCCGAGATTATGCAGCACCGTGTGCGTCGTGTAGTGAACCAGATCGCCGCGGTCGAGGTGCGGGACGATCTTCACTCCCGGCGGAAGAATGCGAGTGTTCAGTTCCTTGACCTTCTCGTGAATCCCCTCCAGCGTCGACTCGGTCTCGGCGCCTTTGCGCAGCAGAACGATCCCCTCGATAACATCGTCGTAATCCACCGCCCGCCCGTCATCCCGCAGGATGGTCTTACCGAGCTTTCCCAGCCGGATGCGTGGCCCTTGCACGACGTCGCCAAGATCCCCTACGCGAATCGCGGTGCCGTTTTGCGCCTTCAGAACGGTCTTGGCGATGTCGGCGGTGGTTTTCATCAGCCCCACGGTCCGGATATTGAAAGCTTGCGGCCCATGCTCGATGAAACTGCCTCCCGCGTTCACATTGTTGTTGGCCAGCGCCTGCTCCACTTGCGAGATGCTCAGGCCATACTCCACCAGGCGGTTCGGATCGAGCTGCACCTGGTACTCGCGCGTGATGCCCCCAAAGCTGCTGACATCGACGACGTTCGGAACCGACTTGAATTGTTTCTCTACCAGCCAGTCTTCGATCGATTTCAACTCCGTCGTGTCGTAGAGCGGATTCGAGCTTGCCAGCGTGAAAAAATAAATCTGGCCGACAGGACTGTAATCGGGCCCGAGTTGCGGCGTCAGGTTCGGCGGCAGGCTCACCTGCGTGAGTTTCTCCAGCGCCTGCTGGCGGCTGACCAGATCGTCGGCCTGTTCGTCGAAGATGAGCGTGACCGAGGAGAGTCCGAATTCCGACACCGACCGCAGATGCGTCAAGTGAGCGACGCCATTCATCTGCGTCTCAATAGGAATCGTGACCTGCTGCTCGACTTCTTCGGCGGCGCGCCCGGGCCACTGCGTGATGATGTTGACATAAGTATCCGCAACGTCCGGGTACGCTTCGACAGGAAGTGTGTGAAAGGAGTACGCGCCCCACAGAAGCAGAACGATGCCCATCGCCAGGACCAGGAACCGGTTCCGCAGGGAGAAATCGACGACGCGTTGAATCATCCCTGGGCTGTCTTCAAGCTGGTCATGTAGGAACGCTTACATTATAGGACAGTATCTATTTGCTGCCCGCCGGAATCTAACGTTTGTGGCCGACGCACAGCTCATCCTTTGCACGGCCTGCGGAACAACCAATCGCGTGCCGCAGGAGAAACTCGATTCGGGCTTGAAGCCTGTTTGCGGAAAATGCAAAGCTTCGCTCCCCGCGGATCGTCATCCCATAATCGTCACAGACGCGACTTTCGAGGCCGATGTCAACAGATCGACACTGCCCGTCCTCCTCGACATGTGGGCGCCTTGGTGCGGCCCGTGCCGCATGATTGCCCCCGTGCTTGAACAACTGGCTTCGGAAATGGCCGGACGCGTGCGTATAGCCAAGCTGAACGTCGATGAGAATCCGGTTACGGCATCGCGCTTCGATATACGAAGTATTCCAGCCATGCTCGTCATGAAGAACGGGCGCGAGGTCGACCGGATTATCGGCGTTCAGCCTAAATCGGAAATCGCGCGGCGTGTAGGGCAGGCCATCGGTTTTCGTGGCCTGCCGGACTAACTAAAAAGGAGCAAAACAATGGCGCTACAAATCGTAAATAGTTGGTGGTCATTAGTCGTTCGTGGATTAGTGGCCATAATCATGGGATTAATTACGTTCGCTTGGCCGGGCATCACACTCACTGCCCTGGTTCTGGTATTCGGCGCTTATGCCCTGATCGACGGTGTCATGAGTCTTGTCGGCGTATGGCGGGCCGCAACTGCCCACGAACGCTGGGCCGGGCTGCTCATTGAAGGCATCGCTGGAATTGCGGCGGCCGTAATTACGGTCTTGTGGCCCGCCATTACCGCCATTGCGCTGGTCTACATCATCGCGGCGTGGGCGCTGGTTACGGGAGTTTTCGAACTCGTCACTGCGGTGCGCCTTCGTAAATATATCAGCGGCGAGTGGCTGCTGGCGCTGGCCGGCATCGCGTCGATCGTATTCGGACTGCTCATTGTGGTGTTCCCGATCGCCGGAGCTCTTACAATCGCCCTATGGTTCGGCATCTACGCGCTGATCTTCGGCGTTGTACTGGTGGGTTTGGGCATTCGCCTCCGCACGCATGCGAAGACCATCGCTATCGGCGGAAATCCGCTGGCCGCCGCACGCTGAACGCCGTACGCTGAACGTAGAAACGTAGAACGTCTTACTTCTTCACATACCCTTGAACATAGATGGCCTTAAACCCCGCGTGCGAGGCCTCCGTCCCGGTCACTTCCATAATGTGCCCCAAGTGATTCGTGGCCTCCTCGCGGAACGTAGTCTGACCATCGCGCCGCGGATCGTGCTCCTCTTCCATGAGCATGTAGACCGCCCCGTCCTTGGTCAACAAACCGATCGGCTGGCCGCTCTGGAGGCACTTCTTCCCGCAGCCTACATGCTTCTCCCCGTGCTTGCCGAGCTGCAAATAGCAGGATAAATCGATAATCTCGCCGGTCTCGGTCACCGCTTTCCCAGTCTCCGGTTTCTTATCGACGCCCGCGCCGATCGTCGTGGCCGACCACACATCGGACGTCTTCTCACCGATAGTCCCCATCGGTTTGTCGTAAGTTCCCGCATCGGCCGCGACCTTCATCTCCGGATGAAGAACGCTCTCGGCCGCTGCGATGCCAATGCCCATCAACGTGCTCAACACAATCGGAATTAGTTTGCGCATTCTGTTTTCTCCCCAGCTATTGCAAAGTATCACACGCCGGACCCCGCCGATCGATAATGTACAAGAGTCCCCATGCCAAACAACAGAACTATGCTGTTCCTGCTGTGCTCCATTCCATTATTCGCGCAGACGCCGCCCGAGATACCGTACGAATCGGTCCCGAATCTCCTCAAACTGCCGGCGGACCGCTACCTCGGAGAAGCCGCGGGCGTGGCCTTGAATTCGAAAGGCCACCTCTTCGTCTATCATCGCGGCGTCCGCACGCAGCTCTTGGAATTCGACGGCGGCGGACAGTTCATCCGCGAAATCGGCAAGGATCTTTATGGCTTCGTGTTCGCGCACGTCGTCCGCATCGACAAAGACGACCACATCTGGTGCGTCGATGAGGGCGCGAACATGGTGATCGAGTTCGACCCGGCTGGCCGCGTCGTCATGGTCCTCGGCCGCAAAGCGGAAGCGGTCGAAAGCGCGGCCGCTCACGCCGAAACGCCGCAGGCCCGCGACAATCTTTTCAACCGTCCCACCGACATCGCCTGGGACGCTTCAGGCAACAGCTTCATCAGCGATGGTTACGGCAACTCGCGAGTCGCCAAGGTCGACAAAGATGGCAACTGGATCAAATCCTGGGGTAAGCGCGGAACAGACCCGGGCGAGTTCCACACGCCGCACTCGATTGCCGTCGACGCCAGCGGCAAAGTGTACGTCGGAGACCGCGAGAACAAACGCATCCAGGTATTCGATGGCGACGGAACTTTTCTAAAGCAGTGGACCAACGCCGGCGCGCCCTGGGCCATCTGCATCACCCCCGGACCAAAACAGGTGCTGTACAGTTCGGATTCCGTGCCCGGCCGGATCTACAAAATGGACCTTGATGGCAACGTGCTGGGCGTATTCGGTAAAGCCGGTAAGCGCCTCGGCCAATTCGGATGGGTGCATGAGATGGCGTGCCCGTCGGAGAACACTCTTTACGTCGGCGAACTGCTGAACTGGAGAGTGCAGAAGCTGCTGCTTCATCCCGTGGAATAAAGACGTGCGAGGATAGACGTATGCGGTACGCAATCTTTGTACTGTCCCTCGCAATCCTGCTCCCCGTCATCAGCTCGGCGCAGTATCCATATCCTTATCCCGGAGCCAGGCGCTCAGGCGGCAAAGCCAACGCCGCTCCGCCTTCGGGCAATCAACCAACCCCCACCTTCGAAGGCACGTTGAAGATGCTGACCAAGAAAGAAATCGTCCTTCAACTGCAATCGGACCAGATCGTCACCATCCGCCGCGATCACAAGACGAAATTCATCGAGAAGGATAAAGACGTCAAGCCCGACAACATCGAGATAGGGACCGCGCTCGCAATCGACGTGAAAGAGGACCTCGATCTCAAGCCCATGGCCGTGCGAGTGGTCGTAAATCCTCCGCCTCCGCCCGCAGAAAAACCCGCTACTGTATCCGATAAACCCGCCACCGCTTCCGATAAACCCGCCACCGCTTCCGATAAACCCGTTACCGCATCCGATAAACCCGCCACCGCTTCCGATAAACCCCTTACCGCATCCGATAAACCCGTTACCGAGCCGTGACCGGAAGGGAGCGGTTCTTCACTGCCACACACAAAAATAGGAATGGGCGAACCCCCAAAGGCCCGCCCACCAAGAAACGTAGTACGTGGAACGTAGAACGTCCGCCTAATTCGTCGTCTTCTTCTTCGTCTTCGACTTCGCCGCGTTCGGATTTACATACGTCGTCTGCACCGACCCCGTCAGCGTCGTCAGCATATCCTTCGCCGATTGCGCATACGGCCCATCCGGTTTCAACGCAATATATTTTTGCAGCTCTTCGATCGTCCCCGGAGGCGGTACAATCTTGCCGTCCTTATCCACTGAAGCCTTCGCCATCTGCGTGATCGCATATTGATAATGCGCATCGGCATAGTTGTCGTCCAGCGCGATAGCTTTCTTGAAAGCCTCGGCTGCCGCGTCGTTCTGACCCGCGTTCACCAGCACGGCGCCAAGATTGTAGTAATACTTCCCGGCATTGGTCGGATCGAGCTCGGCCGCCTTAGTCAACTCGGACTGCGCCTCGGGAATCTTCTTGTCCTTCACCAGCGCCAGCGCGTAGTTATTGTGATACGCCGCATCGTCCGGTTTCAGGTTGATGGCTTTGCCGTACGCATCGAGACCCTTTTCATACGCGGCCGTCTGATCGGCGCCAGTCTTGGCTCCGCCCTGGTCCATGTAGGCTTCAGCCAACTGTCCCCAGATCACGTGTTGTCCAGCGTCCACCGTTGTGGCTTTCTCGAAGGCCGTGACTGCCGCGTCATAATTCTTAGCGGCCATCGCTTCCTTGCCGGCGTTGAACGCATCGTTCAAATCTTTGTTCTTGGACATGGCAGCGGCATTTTCCTTGGCCTTCTTCTCGTAGGCCTCCTTCTGCTCTTTGGTCATGCCGCGTTCCTGATCTTTGGTCAGATTGCCGGTCGCGGCGGCCTGCTGCAGCGCCTGCTGTTGCTGGGCCGTTTGCTTCAGGTCGAAATTGATCGGAACAGGGTCGCCAAGTTGCGTCTTGACCTTGTCCACCGAATCGGCCGTCTTCCCATCGATGACCACACTCACCTTATAGGTGCCCAGGGGCAGGCCGTTGTAGATGTAGTGCCCCTTCTTATCGGTCTTGGCGCCCTTGTAGACGCCTTTCATGTCTTGCCGCTCAATGAGGATCTGCGCGCCTTTGACAGGCTGCCCATCGGCGCCCTTGACGTCACCCTCGATAGCGGAAATTTGAGCGATGGCCGCTCCTGTGAATAGCAAAGAAGTAATTGCGAAAAGACCGCATCTGCGAGTCTTGGGAAGCATACGGAGTCCCTCCAGCAAAAGTGCTGTTTTCTCTAGGATAACAAGGCGGCGCATGTTTCCGCTCGGTTACAGCGCCGCCCAACGATTCTTCTTACTGCCAAGTAACGGGCTGTTCACTTCCCCGCTCGAAATTGGCTGAACCTGATTCTACCTCGTATCCCGACTTCCCGGAAGCGGCCCGCGTCCCATACGACTGTGATCTCAGCTTCAGCACATCACGTAGTCGCCCTTAGGGCCCTAATCTCTTTAGAGAAAGCCCAAAGCCCGCCCCAACTTGGTCCACGGCTTCTCGTTGAGCTGAGCGAGCCTCAACGTGCGTCGGGCGAACTCGTCCATGATCTCACGCATGGAATCCCGGCCCAATGCGTAGTCTCCTTTCCGGGCAGCTATGGGCAGCGACCACTTTTCAGGAAAGTAAATGCCGAAGCGCTCACAACTTTCCCCATGGACCTGAATTTGCCCAAAGCCGGCTCCTGCCAGCCTCCCGATCAGGTCGCGTTCCGAAAACTCTCTCATCTCAAGAGCTGCTCCGGAGCCCAAGTGAAACACCAGATTTTCGAACACCTGCACCGCTCCGTCACGTGTGCGATTCACAAGTATGCTGTGACGGCCAATTTGGGTTACGGCGTATTCGTGAAGCTCTGGGAAATGTTCAATTGTCTGTTCTTCAATGGAATATGGCACCGTAAGGACCAGCACGCCGCTCGGTTTCAGGAGCCCGCAGACATTCGCGAGGGCTATCTCGATCGGGGGCGGAACGTTCTAGAACCTCGCTCGAGACGACAAAGTCGTACCTCCCGAGTTCGCCTTGAGGTGGATTCATTATGTCAAAACGCGGAGCGAAATCGTAGAACGTATTCGTGTAATTGAATCTGTCCGCTAGTACTGAGGCATACAGGGCGGTGTCGCTCGTCCCCAGTCCGCGAAGACTTTTGACGCGCGGAAAATCGGGCAGGCAGACCTCCAGCCCGAAAAGCTCCAAGGAAAGCACCCGCAGAAGGCTACGGGTGCGGACCGTGGATCGGCAGGACGAACAGGTGGCGTTTTCTCGGGCTAGCTCGAGAAAGGTGCTTCGATTTGCCTTTCCGCAAATGTTACAGACGAACTCAACAACTCGGCCACTTTCGAGGTCGGAGGAGCGTTGATGAACTTGGGCCAAAATGATCCTTCGGCTACTATTTTAGGGCAAGACGGGAAAACGGGGGCATTAGATCCATTCAGCTCAGTGGAATAGACGATTGTGCCCCGAGTTGGTGCCAGTCCGCTGAGAAGGCGTAGCTGGGATGTCCAAAAGCGTCGACGGCGTCCCGAGCTTTCGGTAACGGAAAGGACTAAGGGAGAGGTAGCTCAGTTTGTTATCGTCAGCCCGCCGAAGACGTAGTGATAGGCCCAAGAAAAACGCACCAATTGCGAAATCCCCAGTACATTCGCCACGGTATCGGCGACACCGTTTGCCGGGAGCACATCAACGGTAAGCTGAGCATTTTTGGAGGGCGGCAATCCGTACGTACATACAATAGGCGACCCACCGACCCCACCAGTGCAATAGGAAATCGTGATCGAGCCCTCGCTCGCGGATGCATACCAGACATCTTTTGGACTGGCGATTTGCCTCGTATCGCCGATAAGGGTTACGCGAATGAGGGATGAAGGATCACCCCCTGTCCACGTAATAGTCTTGTTCGTGCTGGCGCTGAGCACCATTCCGGCAGGCAAGGGCGTCCGGATGGCGATTTCCGATCCCACAGCTAATTGTTGCTGGAAGACAACTGCCGTGGGCGCGTTTGGTTCCGACGACAAAGTGTATTGGCCAGGCTGAACGAAGCCTGTCGGCAGGCTCTCGTGGTACTGGACGCCGCTTGCCTCTACGATCGGCGCAGCGCTGACGGCCGAGGTGCTCCCAGGCGCACCGGATTGAATCGAGATCGTGCCAGCCGAAAGACGACCATATCCCGGGACGGTGCAGATCTTGCTTGGAGCCGCGGGTGTCGTGAAGTTGTAACTATTGGATCCCGGTGACATCACCGGGAGTGCTGGCATTTTAAGACCAGGACCGGCCGGAAAGATTGCATTGAACCGATCTTCTTCACCATCATTACTGGTGCCCGAGGCAACGGTCTTTTCGAGCCATACCTCACCGTACGTCTGGACCAGAGGATCCACACATTGGCCTCGAGACTTGCTTATGCTGATGGTCACAAGCGGGCTGAGCAGTTTGGCGTCGGCTTCCATTGAAATCGGCACGGCGCAGCCCTCCCGCGTATCGCTGGGAATCTGAAAATTCACCTGCCCGACGCCGACAAGTGTGGGCGCAAGACCAGAATATGCGGGGATGATGCCGGAGGTGGAATAGTCAAGATGAACCAGGCCGGAAGCCGTAAACGAATCGGCCGCCGGCAGCGCGTTGCCGTCGGCTGGCACGATACTCGGAATTCCGAGACCAGTTCCATACAGCGATATGTAATCACCCGGCGCCGCACTGTTCGAGAGCGAATTTACCGATACCGTACCGGCCGGTGTAATGTTGACAGCGGCAGCAGTTCCGCACCCGCTTGCATCTGTGGTGAAGAGGCCGGGGCCGACAAGAAATACGGTCAATTGGGAAGCGGCACTGGAACCCGCTGTGGTGGAAACCACGGCCGACACAGTTGACGGCGAGCTTCCATCAGTGGTTATTGAGGAAGGAAGCTGAGCATTAATTTGGCCGGGCGAAACGAAGAGCAACGGGGCGTTCGTATTGTTGAAAGTCACGCTCGTTCCTGCGAGCATCGTGGGCAGCGGTGTCGGGGAAGCCTGTGCCGACGCCGTGCCGACCGCCAAATTCGAGCCAAAGATCGATATGATCGATCCTGGCTCGACGGGAGACGTGTACGAGGCGGCGTTGGCCACTCCAGAGATGACAGGAGCCGAACTGCTTTGAGCAAACGCTGGCCGGAGGACCAGCACCATTAAACTGACTGCCATGGGCAAGGCTAGTTTGAATCCCGCGCGCAAACATCCGGGGACCAACTTAAATGCCCTTTCCATCCGCCCTTCTTCACTTGCTCGGTTACAGCGCCGCCCACGATTCTTCTTACTGCCACGTAACGGGGCTGTTAACAAAAGCTTCGCCGAATCCGAAGAACGTTCCGTCGAGAGCCTTACCACTCGTCAGAGTCGCGCTAAAAGGCGATCCGCCGCCAATCGAAATGCCCAAAGATCCCTCGCCCGTCAGGCCAGAGCCCGCCACTGGCAATTGCGATGTAATGCTCGACGGTACCGCAAACTGACCCGCCGTAGCGGACACAATGCACGAAAAAGACTTGCCGCGGTTCTGCGACGGATCGGAATTACTATATACGCTCGCGCTCCCAAAAATGTTTACGTTCGGCTGGGCCGCTGTTCCGTTGCCCGTCCATGTGAAGGTGACACCCGAAGTCGGTGGCGTCAGCAGGCTGCCCATATTCGTCCACACCAGATTCTCCGGAAATTGAGTAGTAGCCATGAACGCAGCGATGTCCGGACCACCTGGACCGGAAAGCGTATAGGCGCCCTGTCCCAACACCGACGGAGTAATGCTGACCCACAGAAAACCTGCGCCCGGCCCGCCGCTACCAGCCCGCGTAATGTTCTGCGTGATGCCGTTCGGTCCCGACAGGGTCAAAAAGTCGAGCGCGGGCGACGACGGCGCCGGATATAGCTCCGTACCGCCAACGATTGTGAAATCGGTGGGTATATTTACCCCTTTCGACGCGCCCGAAAGCTCATCGTAAACAACGCACTGTTGTCCCGACGGCACAGGATAATAAACCACGTGGAAGTTATTCAGGATCTGCGTGTAAGCGTTGAACAGTTCTGAACCATTGAAATTGCCAAACAGCCCGCCCGTGCCCTCAGCCGTGATCGGAGGCACCGCCCCGCGCACGGCCGCAAACACGCCCGCGTTCACCGTCCCTCCCGCATCCACCGTAGCCTCGGCCGCCTGGTCCAACCCAAACGGATGCACGCAAGATGTGCTGCCCGCGGCCGCCGTCGATAAGACAAAATCGTTGCTCGGGACGCCATTCACCGTAATCACCGCCGGCGTATAGCATCCCAACGGAACATTCGACGGAAGCTGAATATTGATCTGATCCTCACCCGGAAACTGCGGCGCGCGCCCGGCATACAGCACCGTCGCCGCCGTCCCGCCGATCGTCACCGTCACGGTTCCGCCCGTGCTCACCGCGCCGGGCGCGACGTTATCCGGGCCGCTAATGGGTCCGAGCCCCGTTCCATAAAGGATCATCACCGATCCCGGCGTTCCCGGCGTCGTCAGAT
>JBEKUT010000218.1:0-11481 GCA_049514735.1 Bryobacteraceae bacterium | reverse complement strand
AAAGAGCTTCTTCCATTCGCTGTTGCTGTTTTCAAACGCGGTTCTCGCTCCGTACGCGGCCATGTCGGGATATTCGATCATTAGAATCACGGGGCCGGTATCGGGACCGGGTACGGTACTGCGAAATAATCGCACCGCATGCGGCATAACGGGGCTATTGAATTTCGCATCGGATGCCGCGCGGAGCTTGGCCATGAAATCTGCCATGCGGCCGGGTTTCACATCGTACTTGAAAATCGCCAGGACCATACCAAACATTATCCGCGATCCGCAAGCATCGGACACTCGATTCGTGTTAAGATTCGGCGCATTGGAGGTAGCGAATGGCTCACTATTCAAGACGCGATTTTCTGAAGGCCGGATTTGCCGCGGGCGCGCTCGCTGGCGCCGGAATTTTGCCGTTGAAAGCGGCGCGTCAGACAGCGACGGATTGGGTAACGCTCGGAAAATCCGGCGTAAAAGTAACGCGCCTCGCGTTTGGCACCGGGACCATGAGCGGGCGAGTGCAGCGCGAACTGGGACAGGAACAGTTCACGAGGCTAGTGCGCTACGCCTACGACAACGGCGTTCGCTTCTTCGAGACCGCGGAGTCTTACGGCGACATGCACCGCATGCTCGGCGTGGCGCTGAAGGGCGTCCCACGCGATAGCTACCGGCTGATGTCGAAGGTGACCACGCATGAAGGCGTCGATCCGCAGGCCAAGATCAATGAGCTTCTCAAGCTCGCGAATACCGACTATTTCGATATTTTGCTGCTGCACTGGCAACACACTCCGACGTGGCCGACGGACACCGTCAAGTGGCAGGACGCGGTTTTAGAGGCCAAGTCGAAGAACGCAGTTGTCGGATATGGCGCGTCGGTACACGGGCTTCCGGCGTTGCGCCAGTTTCCGGGAAACAAGTGGCTCGAAGTCGCGATGATCCGGATGAATCATAAAGGCGTCATCATGGATGCCGAAGATTACGCCACCGCCGGGCTGGGGAACGTGCCCGAGGTGGTGACGCATGTGAAGCAGGTCCACGGCGAGGGGATGGGCGTGATCAGCATGAAGCTGGTGGGCGAGGGCAGGTTCACGGCACGGGAGGATCGGCAGGCGGCGCTGAAGTTCGCGTTTAAAAATGCTGGTGTCGATAGCGTGACGTTGGGCTACAAGAACACGGGCGAGATCGATGAGGCGATTGAGAATCTGAATTTGGCGCTCGCATAGTGAACGGCGCTTCCTTCGAATGGCCAAACCCGTAGCTCCTGATGAAACGGGGACGCGTAGCGCTGTCTACCTGAAGACCGAATCCTCGATCTCATGGCCGCGCCAAGCGTTTCCGTAGCCAGTAAACGATGACCTGAGCGTAAGCAGGGAGTTCAGCAATTCCTGCTTCCCCGCTCCACTCCGACAACAATTTCTCTAACGCAGCTCGCCGCAATTCGCCTCTCGTTCGCAGCGTGTCTTTAAATGCTGTCAGGACTGCTTTGCGATTGCTCTTCAAGAACGGCAAGTTCAAGTTCAAAACCGAGTTGAGTTCGTCGTTGAAAACCGGGTGGGTAGTGATGTTGGCTGTGCCCGTGTTCGATCTTCATCCGGCCCGGTTCCGCTCGAATCCGAGATAGACAATAACAGCAAAGCCCTTTCTGTTCGCTTGCGAGACGAGTCCGCAACGTTTCCTTATCCTGGTAGTTATCGTAATCCGCGCCGGGATTCGCTGCGATGCTCGGAAAGGCTAGCGGGCTCGTTGCCCTTAACAATCGTCCTCATACCGTCGATTCCAGAAATGTCATTAGAGCCCGTGCTCGTGTGACTTCCGGATCGTCCGGACCGAGCTTCGCCTCAACATCGACCAACGCTTCCCGGGCGCCAACAAAGTTCTCGTCGTCGATTAATCTGAATAAGCGGGACAAGAGTTCCTCTGTGGGCTGATTTCGAGAACTGGCGCCCATGACTTCTTCAAGGACGCGGCTGGAATCGACACCAAACGATTGTGGGGGCATGGTGGACTCACCGCCATCCAGTAGAATGATCTCTTCGGGCTGGGCCTCGCCAATCAACTGTGGTGAGTGGGTAGTTGTAATGAACTGCAGGGATGGGAATGTGGCTTTCAGGTCATGAATCACCCGGCGCTGCCACTTTGGATGGAGGTGCAGGTCCAACTCATCGACCAACACGACCCCTGGAGTGTTCTGCAAGACCAGATCGCCCAGATGCGGGTTCAGAATTGCCGCACGTCTCGCCAACTCGCCTACCAGCGTGAGCATGATTCTTTGTCCATCGCTCAGATTTCTAAAGAGCTGAGGCCCGCTCAGATCGATCAAGACGACAAGGTCCCTGTATCGACCGTCATAATAGACGTCCTTGGCCCCCTCGACGCATGCCGCGACGGCACGTTTAACGACACTAAGCGCTATCGTCCCGCTCTTGCTCGGCAGCGATACTGTAGCCTCGTCCCGAATCCAATCGACAAGCGCTGTCTCTTGAATCGTGAAGTCGAAACAGTCGCGGTAGCCGTCGAATCGCGACAGCCTGCGTGATGTGTCGTCGCTTGCCTTCTTTCGCCTGTGGTGGCCCTCATCAAAAAACCACAGACGTTCTGTACCATTCGCACAGATAAGCGGAAGCGTGACCTCTTGGCCGCCGCGCACAAGTTGTTCGGCTTCGTTAGCGACGTCGCTGATCGCTCTTGCATCCACACTTGTCGTGCGTCCGCCTTCGCGTTGTAGTTCTCTAGCCCAACCGATCCGCTTACCCATTACTACGCCGCTGCACTCGATGCGAGAGACGAACTGCTTCTCGAAAGTGTAGCTATCCAAATGTTTATGGGCAGCGACGCGAACTTGCTCGGGGTCGATCCCCGGACCTTTCTCAAATCCACGAAGACCGAGGAACCAACTTCCGGTGGCAACGGCTAGCGCGTCTAGGACGGAGGTCTTTCCACTGGCATTGTCGCCGATGAGCAAATTGAACCGAGGATTAAACGTGAAGGTACGGTTCTCAAAACCGCTAAAGTTCTTAATCTTGAGATTCTCTATCTGCATGCGTAATCCCGATCTGGGCCGCCGGTCGTAGCTTAGCTAATTAGGACCGTTGCGCCACTGCCGCAAAACTACTCGAGTAAATCACCCAGCACCTTCCGTCCGCCCAAGGAGTTGCGAAACGCCACTATCGTCAGCCCCGCGATCAGAGTGACAACCACCAGCGACGCGGTCCCGTACCAGGCGGAAAAATTCCACGTGAATACAAAATTCGACATTAAATCCGCCGCAAATATTGCCACCACCAGCGACAATAGACCGAAACGCAGCAGCATTCCGACGACGAGGCCGTAGATAATGAAGTACGCCGGGACCATGGCCGGCGGATAATCGCTCGGAAGTCCGCGCCCAAGCGCGAAAATCAAGACAAATAGCAGTCCCGCAATCCATTCTTTCCGCACCAGAAGCAGCAGGACGAAAAATAGTAGAAAAAATTCCAGAGAGCCTGTCAGGCTCTGATGCACGTGGTGCAGCGCACCGCTCAGAGCGTTTCGAAACCCGAGCAGGCTATCCAACGAAATACTCGTCAGCGGAGCGGCGCCCGTCTTGCGCTCCACAGCCGTCTCTACGGCAAACACCAGGTCGTAGCTTAAACCGACCAACAATCCAATCAGCACGTCGCGCGACACCAGCGGATCTTTCCATCGTCCCGCCATCACGCGCGTCCAAGAAATTAGAATGCGCGGCCAACGTTTCCGCACGGCGGGTTCTAACGCGATGTAGGCGAGCCACAATTCAGCTCCCGTCCAAAGCGCGTAACCCAACGCCGCCATGAACAGCGTCAGGCCCCACGTGGATGTTCCGAAGTGGGCGGATAACAACCAGCTCACCACGCTGACCAGTGACGCAAATGCGGCCAGCCGGAAGGCGCCTTGTTTGTCGCCGCGTCCGAGCCGCAGGTTCCGAATCGCGAGATACGAGCCGGTCACAATCAGCAGCAGGGTGATGCCGAGGAAGACGTACCGCTGGACGGTCTCCCCAGTACTGACGCTTGCCGCTTGCATGCGATCCGGCTTCGTCCACGGTCCGACGATCCGGAAGTAGACGGGCTTGTCGCGCCACCATGCCGCCTCGATTCGAATCGGCGTTTCCGTTTTTCCTGGAACGATGCCGGTCCACGCCGCCCGCGTCTCGGTTGCGGTAAGGGGTGTCCATTGCGGCGTCGCTGTTTTGAAGCGGCTGATGTCGAGCCCGGCCGCAGAGAATAGCGGGGCGGCGTCGGGCTGCTGCGTTCGCGGCGGCGATTCGTCCAATTGCGGAGGAACGCCTGTGAACGCCAACATGCGGCCTTGCGGGTCCAGTTCGATGGCCGCCATGCCTGAGACGCTTTCCGGAGGATCGTTCCAATCCACCTGACCCAGATCGGTGACACTTTGCGGTTGGAGAGGCCGGGGGCTTTGACGATACCAGAACGTCAGCAGCGAAGGCTGTCCGTTCACCAGCGTGCCCCAGTCCAAATGTTTGCCGTTATGTGACCTCAGATATTCGCCATAATCGTAGTTGTAATCGAAACCGTACGCACGATCCGCCGGCGCGCCCGTGTATCCGAATTGGCGAACGATTTTTCTCGACTCCACCGCGAGGGCTTCGGGCGGCATCTCGAGGTTGGCCATGTTGACCAGCATCTGCGCAGAGTTCGTGAACACGATGGTGCCGAGGGAGATCAGGATTCCAAGCAGGCAGGCGATGGCGACGGCTGGCCGCAACGCCTCATGAGTGCCGGCTGCCGCGACCATCTCGGGCGAAGGCGTTTCGCCCGCCGCCAGCGCCGCTGCGAGCGGGTCGCCCCCGGGCAGCGCTGCCGATACTGCCAGCGCCGATGCGGGCCGGTTCTGTGGTTCCGGGTCGAGGCAGCGCAGAATCACGCGCTCGATGGCGGGATCGAGATCGCGCACCACGCTCGAAATGCCGGCCGGGCGGCTTTCTTCGCGCAGCCGGATCAGCTCGGCCAGCGTCTCGGCCTTGTAAGCCGGGCGTCCGGTGAACATCTCGTACAACACCAGCCCGAGCGCGTAAATGTCGCTCTTGATGGTCACTTCGCGCCCGGCAAGCTGCTCCGGCGACATGTAGGCCGGCGTGCCGCTACCGATCTCCGCGCCCCTTATCTCTTCGGCGATTCCGGCGAGGCCGAAATCGGTGATCAACACTTGGCCGCGGCCGTCGATCATGATGTTCGCGGGCTTCAGATCGCGATGCAGAACGCCTTGCGAATGCGCCGCTGCGAGACCGGCGCAGAGTCGGCGCGCGATCTCCACGGCCTTGTCCTCGGGAAGCCTGCCGATTCGCAATAGCAGCGAAGCCAGGTCCTCGCCGTCGATGAACTGCATCGAAATGAAAGGCTGCCCGTCGACCTCGCCGATGTCGTACACGCGGCAGACATTGGGATGCGTAACTTGCCGCGCCACGCGAACCTCGTTGTAGAAGCGCGCCAGCATCCCGGGATTACTGGCCATGGCTTCCGGCAGGAATTTGAGGGCCACGGTTTGTCCGAGGCGCAGATCGTTGGCGCGGAAAACTTCGCCCATGCCGCCTTTGCCCAGGCGTCCGAGAATGCGGTAGCGTTCGGCGAGCAGGGTACCGGGAACAAAACGGCCTTCGTCGAAATTGGAAGCGGTGAGGGACGCGACCATCGCCACGGTGGCGGCGACGGTGGCCGCGGACGTTCCGTTCGCCGGGACGGCCGTCCCGCAAGTCAGACAGAAGCGGCTGTTCTCCGGAATTTCCAACGAACAGGCGGAGCACTTCAGCATATGGGGAAGTCCCAGTGTAGCGAGATCGGGGGACCGCTTCCTGCCGGGCGCGGCTCAGTTAGGAGTGTTGGTGCGGGGAAGCGTTCGTTGTTGTTGGTTCGTGGTTCATTGTTGGGGAATGGGGGGGCCGCTTCCTGACGGGCGCGGCTCGGTTAGGAGTGTTGGTGCGGGGAAGCGTTCGTTGTTGTTGGTTCGTGGTTCGTTGTTGGGGAATGGGGGGACCGCTTCCTGACGGGCGCGGCTCGGTTAGGAGTGTTGGTGGGGGGAAGCGTTCGTTGTTGTTGGGGAATGGCGGGGACCGCTTCCTGCCGGGCGCGGCTCGGTTAGGAGTGTTGGTGCGGGGAGGCCGTTCGTCGTTGTTGGTTCGTGGTTCGTTACGGGCGCGGCTCGGTTAGGACGCGACGTTTCTATTTGTTCTTCGAGCGCCGGATTTCAACGGGCACAGGTTCAGAGTACGATTCAGTTTGCGAAGGAGCAGTGAGCCCGTCCGCTTCACCCAAAGCGCGGAACAGGTTCAGCACGTCCGAGCCTAGCGTGAAGCCGGCCGCCTGCGCGTCGCGATGGAACATTTTGACGGTATCGAGCGAGAACTCGTCCAGGTTTTTGCCGGCGAGAACCAATTTGTTGAGCAGATCCGGCGTCAGCGTGATGATGTGGCATCCGCAGGTGTTGGCCTGGTACACGTTGAACACTTCGCGGGGACTGGCCCAGATCAGTCCTAAGTGAGGATAGGGCCGCAGCGCTTCGACGGCGGCCGTCATGATGGGGACGGGATCGCGGCCGGTATCGGCGATTCTTCCGGCGAAGACGGAGATGAACGATGGCGGACCTGCGGCGATGGCCTGGGCGACGCGTTCCACTTGCTGCACGGTCATGAGCGCGGTGACATTCAACTTGACGCCGTCGGCGGCCAGCGATTGCAGAATGGGAGCGGCGCTTTCGCCTTTCGTGTTCGTCACAGGCACCTTCACGTAGACGTTCGGTCCCCAGGATGAAATGTGGAGGGCCTGGCGGCGCATTTCATCGAGGTCGTCGGAGAACACTTCGAAGGAAATGGGACGGTCCGGAATCGCCCGCAGGACGTCGCTGGCGAACGCTTCATAGTTGTGAATACCGGCCTGTCGCATGAGCGTTGGGTTGGTGGTGAAACCTTGGATGCGGCTGTCGCGGGCGAGAGCCGTCATGCAGGCCAGGTCGGCGCCATCGGCGAAAATTTTCACGCGCAGTGCGGTTAATTCCATGATGCTGGGGTTCCCTCGCGATTGGTGATGGGGGTTGAGAATCCACTCGGCCGCGCCAAGCAGACTGGAGGCGGCGTGGTCCGGAGCGAGCGGCTGCTTTTCCTGGTAGCCGTAATCGATGAAGATGGTGCGGCAGCCGCAGCGCTGGCCGGCTTCGACGTCGCGCCAACGGTCGCCCACAATGTAGCTGCGGTCGAGGTCGAGGTGGAAGCGCTCGGCGGCGCGCGTCAGCATGCCCGGCTGGGGTTTGCGGCAAGCGCAGGCATCGCCGTCGTCGTGGACGCAAAGCTCGGAGCCGTCGAGTTCGAGCTCTTCGACCAACAGGCGATTCATCTCCTCGACTGTCTCCAGCGCGGTGCGGCCGCGCGCGATGTCGGGCTGATTCGTCACCATGATTAACAGGTATCCGGAGGCGCGCAAGGCGTTACATGCCGTCTTGACGCCGGGGAGCAGTTCGATTTCGGCGGCCGAATTTGGCGAGTAGGGACGGCCGTCACGGACAGGGGCGCGATTCAAAACGCCATCTCGGTCGAGAAACACGGCTTTGCGGCGGGCGCTCATAAGGAAACGGGTTCCAGGTCGGCTATTAGAGCGCGCAGAGAATCGGCGAGTGCCTGGCGCGTGCTGCGCGAACGCCGCCAGCCAAGGTTTTGAATGCGGTTTGTGTTGAGGCGCACGATGGGAACGTCGCCTTTCCAACCGCGATCGCCGCCGGTGTATTCAAAGCGCACCGAGGCTAATTCGAGGTCCATAGCTTCGATGGCAAGCTCGGCTATTTCAGTGACCGTGATGTAGTCGCCGGTGCCGACGTTAAAAACATCGAATCCCTCGTGCGATTTTTCGTTGGCTAGCAGGACGGCGCTTACGACGTCGCCCACCCAGATATAGGATTTGCTTTGCGATCCGTCGCCGAGAATGCGCAGCACGCGGGCGTTCGCGGCCAGTTGACGGACAAAGTCAAAGCCGACGCCATGAGTCTGGCGCGGTCCCACGACATTCGCGAATCGGAATGCGCGGCCTGTCATACCGAACATGTGGCAGTAGGAAGCAATGAGCGCTTCACCCGCCAGTTTGCTGGCGCCATAGGTGGAGACCGGGATGAGCATGCCTTGGTCTTCGGAAACCTCCGTTGTCCCGAGGTCGCCGTAGACGCCGCTGCCGGAGGCGTACAGAATCCGCGGGACGCCGGAAATCCGCATGGCTTCGAGTACGTCGCGCGTGAGCTGCGTACCTTCGCGAAAATCGATGTCGGGGTCGGTTACGGCGCGCGAAATATCGGGGTTTGAGGCGAGATGTATCACGACGTCGTGACCGTCAATGGCCGACTGCAGCGTCGAACAGTCGTCTAAGTCGCCGCGGACGACGTGCAGCCTGGGGTCGCCGGTGTGATGGGCATAGTGCCATGCGCGGCCCGATGAAAAGTTGTCGTAGAGCGTGACGCGCTCCATGGCGGGATCGCCGAGCAGACGATCCGTGAAATGGCTGCCGATGAATCCAGCGCCTCCGGCGATGAACCAGCGTTTAGCGGGCACTGACCGTCTCCCAGCGCGTGGGCGCTAATTGCAAAGCCGGATGGCTTACCAGCAGGTGCCAAATGACGGCGCAAGTACCTTCCGTGTGAGGCGTGATACGCAGCGGATTGACGACGGGAACGAGGGCGCAGGCGTCGGCGATACGGTGAGTGAATCCGCCGTCGCGTCCGACAATTCCAAAGATGCGGGCGCCGGCGGCGCGGGCGGTTTCGAGGGCGCGGACCAGGTTTACCGAGACGCGCTTTTCATTGTCGCCGCCGCCGACTGAAAAAACCAGGACTCCATCGCGTGGGCCGATTCGCGAGGTGGTGAGCCATGAGGAATAACAGCTCTCCCAGCCGTCGTCGTTGATGCGGGCGGTGAGCTCGCTGACGTTATCGGAGGGCGCGTAGGCTTCGAAGCCGCAGAGCTTGCGGAAATCGTTGACGGCGTGGCTGGCGTGACCGGCCGATCCGCCAACACCAAGGATGAATAGGCGGCCGCCGCCGTCGCGGACGAACGCGAGCCCGCAGGCCAGCGATTCCACCGCATTGAGGTCCAGGGCCGCGAGCACGGCCTGAGCCTCGGCGATAAAGGTACTACTGAAAGATGCCATCAAACCGATCCGGTTCTTCCATCGGCAGTTCTTCCGGTCGACTCCAGATGATGGGCGATCGAATGCTCGAAGTCGCGGAGGCCGGCGGGCGATCCGATTTCGTAAAAGCGTTCCGTGGCCTCGAAGCCGGCCAGGCGTCCTTCCAGGCTGAGTTGGTGGAAGACGTGGGCCAGGTCGGCGGGGATAGTATCCGGGATGCGGTCCGCGACAACCTCTCTTTTGAGCGCCGAGAGACCGTAATCGATGTGGGTCATTAAGCACGAGCGCGGATCGCTACGGGTTTTGTCGTAAACCACGATACGGTTTTCGCTGTAGACGACATTGCTGCGATCCCAACGCTCGCGGTTGCCGAGAACGGTCATTAATGCGGGCATGCCGCTCGATTCGAAAGCCTTCCAGACAGCGGGGATGGAGACTGGCGTAAAGGAATCGCCGTAGATCAGAAGGAACGACGGTTCGAGAGCGCCTTGCTGCAGCGCCAGACGGAGGGCCCCGGCGGTCCCGCGCAGCACGGGACCCTCGTCCACGTAATCGATGTGGACATTCCATTTGCGGCCCGCGCCGAAATGGTCGCGAATCATCTCGCCGCGGTAGCCGATCAGGTAAAGAACGTTGCGTATGCCGTTGCGGATGAGGAATTCGAGCTGGTGCTCTGCGAAGGGCCGGCCGGCCGCAGGGAGCATGGTTTTCGGGCACGATTCCGTGAAGGGACGCATGCGGGTGCCGAGCCCGCCGGCTAAGACAACACATTGTGGTGAGGTGGTCATCAGCCGCGGGCGAGGATCGACGAGCCGTCGTGGTCGAAGCGGAACGGCAGTTCCACGAGATCGGCCGCGGCCATGGTCTGGCGCAACCGCAGGGGATCTTCAGCGTAGAACAGCAGGAATCCGCCGCCGCCGGCGCCGACGAGTTTTCCTCCCAGAGCGCCGTTGGCAAGGGCCAGCGAATAGCAGCGGTCGATGCGCTCATTCGTCATGCCACGGGAACGCGCGCGTTTGTGCGACCAGTGTTCGTTCAGCAGCTTTGCGTAGCAGCGCGTCCGTCCTTTTTCGAGCTCGTCGCGGGCCGCCATTCCGAGCTGTTTGGTGAAGTGCAGGTTTTCGATCATCTCCTTATCGCCTTGTAGCGAGCGCTGTTTCTGATCGTTGAGCACTTCCACCGCGTTGCGGACATAGCCGGTGAAAAACATTACCAGATTTGTTTCGAGATCGCACAGCGTGTCTTCCTTTACGGCGAGGCGTTCGAACGTCACGCTGCCGCCGGAGTGAAAATCGAAGCAAGTGAGACCGCCGATGGCGGCGATGTACTGGTCCTGTTTGCCGACGGATTGGCGCAGCGAATCGATTTCGATGTCGCAGGCTTCTTCGGCCACCTGAGTCGGCGAAACGTGCTCGCGCTTATAGGCGTAGAGCGCGCGCAGGAGCCCGACGGTGAAAGCGCCGGAGGAGCCCAGGCCGGTGCCGGCCGGAACATCGGCCATGCTTGCGATTTCGATCGCGCCGTGACCGTTATGGCGGCGCAGCGCTTCACGAAAAATAGGGTGGCGGATGTCGTCAACGGCGGCGCATTCTTCGAGGCTCGAATACTTGAGCAGGTAGCCGGGTTTGAACATCCGGTTGATACTGATGTAGATGTATTGCGTGATGGCCGCGGCGATGACAAACCCCTCGTATTGTTCGTAGTAGGAAGGAAGGTCGGTACCTCCGCCGCCGATGGAAATACGTAGGGGTGTGCGGGTGATGATCACGCCAGATCCGATAGTCTTATCGACATAAATGCGCGGAACCCTTAGTACCTAACGGAACGACGCGATCCCGTCGATAAATTAAACAGGATGCCCAACTCTGCGCTCATCGAGCAGGTCCCGGATGCCAGTCTGTCGTTAGCTGCGCTGGCGGCCGAGTTGGAGTCCACGCGAACCGACACTCCGGAATTGACGATCCTGGTGCCAACGCTCAATGAAGAACTGACGGTCGGCGCGTTTCTCGACTGGTGCCGCGAAGGAATCGAGCGGACGGGGGTGAAGGCCGAGATTATTATCGTCGACAGCTCGCAGGATAAAACTTCCGCAATCGCAACCGAAAAAGGCGCGCGGGTGGTGAATGCTCCGAAACGCGGTCTGGGACGGGCGTATCAGGTGGGCATCGCGCGGGTGCGCGGCAAGTACGTCCTGATGGGGGATGCCGATTGCACTTACGATTTCCGGGAGTTGCAACCGTTTCTCGAAAAGCTGCGCGGCGGGAACGAGTTCGTGATGGGGTCGCGATTCCGGGGCTATATCGAGGCCGGCTCCATGCCCGGTCTGCACCGGTATTTCGGCACTCCGCTGACCACCTGGATT
>JBEKUT010000217.1:0-11493 GCA_049514735.1 Bryobacteraceae bacterium | reverse complement strand
GGAGAGTGTCCATACCCATCGTGAGGAGCTTGATCAACTGAAGATCGAGACCGCTTGCAAAGAACAGGATGCCTGTAAACAATTCCAATATGGTTTGGAGAACCGCCGTATCCGCCTGAGTAGACGGATCGATCGTAGAGGCATAAGAGAACCCCGCCTGCAAACCTATGGCCTGCCCGGCCAACTGGAAGCCCTCCAGCAGAAATGCAACTCCGAGCCCAATCACCAGTCCCACCGCTAATTCGGCAACCACCAACATCGCCAAGTCTCCGAATTGGGCCGTCGCAGCGACTGGCGGCCACAGCGGCATCAGACAGAGCGTAAGCGTTAAGGCCAGAACCACGCGGCTCATACTCGGCCCGGCGTTCATGCCCGGCAAAGGAACGAACACCAGAAATCCGGACACGCGCGCCAAAGCGGCCATGAAACTGTAGAGGACGCGAAAATCTATCGCGACGTCAGTGTGCATAACGGCTGAAGTCCCCTAAAAGGGTGGTAGTGTATGAAACGAGTTTCGCGGTCATCCAGGGAAGAAGAATCAGGAGTCCAAAGAAGAATGTCACAAGCTTGGGCACCGAAGCAAAGCTGCTGTCTTGGATGGACGTGACAATCTGAATCAGACTGATGATCACACCCGCGCAAAGACCGAGGGTCAGCAACGGCATGCCGAGCCAGAAGGTTGTCATGAGCGCCTGATGGAATAAATCGACCGCCGCTTGAGTCGTCATGCCGGGTAAAAGCTCCGCACCAGCGAACCAACCACCAGATTCCATCCGTCAACCAAAACGAAGAGTAAAATCTTAAAGGGCGCGGACAGCATCACCGGCGGCAATTGCACCATTCCGATAGACAGCGTGATGGAAGCTACCACAAGATCGATAATTAGAAACGGAAGGAACAGGACCGCGCCGATCTGAAATCCTGTTTTCAACTCCGAAAGCATATAAGCGGGAGCCAGAACTCCCAAGCTCAGGTCGGCCGGCCGCTTTGGTGCTGGCGTGTGTGTGATCTCAAGGAACAACCGCACATCCTTTTCGCGGACATAACGCACCAGGAAAGCCCGCAGCGGCTGTGTCCCTGCATCGAAGGCCTGCTGCGTCGTTAAATCCCCCTTTTCCATCGGTTCCCATCCCTTGGTGTACATATCCACTACCACTGGCTGCATGATCAACACCGTGAGGAATAATGCCAGTCCGACCAGCACCTGGTTCGAAGGGGTGGCTTGCGTCCCCAGGGCTTGTCTCAAGAAATGCAGGACAACCGAGATCCGCAAGAAAGGCGTCACCGACATGATGACCGCGGGCAGCAATGTCAACAGGGTGAGGAGAACGACAATCTGCAGCGGTGCACTCAATGCGCTCGGGTTCTTGCCTTGCCCCAGGCTGACGCCCGGAAGCAAACTTCCACTTTGAGCCCGGCAGGCTAATGTTCCGGCGATCGAAACCGACAGAATGCGAAATGTCATCGGCAGCCTTTCGCGGTGCCACATTCTTCGTTCCCATCGCGCAGCACGGTAACGCCATGGGGGTGTAGAGCGATTAGCAACTTGCGATCGTCAACGCGGAGCAAGTGGATGGAATGCTGTGGTCCGAGGCGCATCCTGTCGATCTGATCGATCAAGGCCTCGCGACGCCGGACGCCAAGAGAGGCGCTTGAAACGGCGAAGCCTTTTTTTCGGAGGAACGCCACGGCTCCTAGCAGAGCTAGCAGCACGAATAGAACCGCAAAAATCTGTTGCACTTACTCCTCGCGATTGAAATCGGTAATTCGAACGCCTACCGCATCTTCGATGATCACGATCTCACCGAAGCCAATTAGAGTGCCGCCGACGAGAATATCGATGTTCTCTCCCGCGGAGCGCGTCATGCGAATCACGCTGTCGACGTCCAGGTCCAGCACCTGGCTGATCGTCATGATCTTCCTATCCAGCTCCACTTCCACTTCCACCGGCACGTCCGATAGGTTGGCAATTTCCTCGAGGGCCGTCATCTGGATCGCACCCGTTTTACTGCTTCAGATTGATGGTTTCCTGGCTCAATTGATCGACCGTAGTAATCACCTTGGCATTCGCCTCATAGGCCCGCTGAAAGACGATAAGATTTGTAAACTCTGTCGCGATATCGACCGTGGACGCCTCTACCGCGCCGCCAACCACTGTTCCGCGGCCGCCCGTCCCGGGGGTGCCGACCGCTGGCAGAGCCGTCAAGCCGGTCGCCTGATAATTGTTATTTCCCACCGCGATCAGCGACTCCGGATTGCGAACCGTGGCCATGGCAAGCTGTCCCACGGTCGTCTGCGTGCCGTCCGAATACTCCGCCAGCACGGAGCCGCCGTTGCCGATGGCCACATTGACCAACTGCGCCGCGGCCGACCCATCCTGCTGCTCCGCCGACGGCGCCGATGGCTGAGAATACTGGGTAATCCGCGGCGTCTGCCCATTAAACAAATTCCAATTCACCGTCATTCCCGATGCTCCGTCGACAAACGCGCCGTCCGGAATCTGTATCTGGGGAGGTGTATCGGTCACCAGGGGGGAGTTCATCGTGCCATTGGAAGCGAACGTGATGCTTCCCGTAACCGGCGTAATGGGAGAGTTTACGTCGGCATCGGGAATGCTCACCGAGTAATCCCACTGGCCGGTATTCGCGTCTTTTGTGAAGTCCACTGTCACGGTGTGCGCCTCGCCCAGAGAGTCGTAGATATTAATGGAGTCCGAAAACGTGGCCGCCGGCGGCCCGGCCGTGGACGCTGCGTCCAGGTTGAGATCGAATGAAAAATTCTGCGTGGCTACGGGCGCCTTGACGCCGCCGACGGGCACTTGTATATTGCTGACGGGCGCGTTCGTGTTGACAACACCGTTCGTCGCAGGCCAACCTTGCACCTGTTCCCCAGTTGCGGTGGTCAGGTTGCCCGAGGCATCGACTTCCAGACTACCTCCCCGAGTGTATTCCGTCGCGTTTCCGGGACCGTTGACCACGAAGAACCCGTCGCCCTGAATCATCACATCGAGCGGACCGTTGGTGGTCTGCTCGGCGCCTTGCGTAAACTGCGTGAGTGTGATCGGGCTTCCGACGCCAAATCCAACTTGCGTTTCGCCCAGGCCCGAACCCAACGATTGCGTTACGAGATCGTAAAAAGATACGGAGCTCGCCTTGAAACCGGGCGTATCGATGTTGGCCAGGTTGTTGCCGGTTACATCGATGGCGGTCGATGTGGCGTTGAGGGCGGATAGCGCCGTCGAGAATGAGCTGAACATTTGTATTCTTCCTTAAGGCGTCGTCGCGCCGGTTGTGGTACCTGAACCCGTCGTGCCGGTTGTAGTACCTGAACCCGTCGTTCCAGCAGCAGCGCCTGAACCCGTGCTGCCCGTCGCGCTGCTCGAACTCATCCCGCTAAAATCCGTAACGAGGGTGTCCAGGTCTTCACGCGATTGCAGTGACTGTTCCAGTTGACTGAACTGCGCAAGTTGGGTAACAAATTGCGTGCCGTCCATTGGATTGGTCGGATCCTGGTTCTCCATCTGGCTCACAAATAGCTTCAAGAATGTCTGCTCATTGGCAAGGGAGTCCGTTGCGGTTGCCAGCGCCCCCGCAGCCGATTGCGTTGTCGATGTGGGCGCGCTTTGAGCTTGACTTGTGCCTGCAATGTTCATGTGTTCTCCGTTCCTACTCCGTTGCCCCTATGCCGAGTTTTTGTTCTAATTCGGCCACCCATTTCGGCCGGTTCCGGCCTTGGTTCTGTTGTCCACCGTTGCCTTGCTGAGCGCCATCTCGCGGATCGCGTGAGTTCCTTTGCGAGTTGGAATCCTCGTTGTTCGCCTGGGCGTTTTTTTCAACTTGAGCTCCGGAATTGCCCATGGGCGACCACGTCTCCGTCTCAAAACCCTTATGCTCCAGGCGCTGTACCAGATCGCTCAAGCCCGACTGCAGATTACGGGCGAGATCCGTGTCCGGTGTCCTTACCGCAACTCGTAGCGTTCCGCCCTGGTCGAGGAGCTTAATGTCCACCGGTTGTGAGTCCTCCGCACTCAGCCGCATCGAGATCTCCTTCGCGGCTGGCGGAGTAAGCGCCGGACCGGCATCGGGTATCTCGGGGCTCTGAGGGCGCAGCGAGCGGCTTCCGGAATCCGCTGACGCGCTAGCCACCCCCGCCGGATTCGGGTTCGTGTTGACACGCGCGAAAACTGCGGCAGCGTTGAATCCCGCCTCGGGCGCGGCCGGCGATTCTTGCTTTGCCGGATCGTCTTCGAGAGCGGCGCTCTGACGGGCTCGTACGGTCTTCTGGGGCCCATCGCCGGTCTGCTGCGCAACGTCTGCTGCTGTCCTCGCCGCGGCAGGCCGCGTTTGCGAGCCGTCGGCCGCGGGCTTCGCCGCTGGACTCGACTCCAGTTTCGCGTCGCCGTCCGTGCTCCCCGTCTCGCGAGACGCGGACGTTGTTCGCATATTCCCGTCCTGGTGTTGCGGCGAAGAGTCCGCAGATGTATGCCCATCCGCATTCATGTACTCAGACTCCATCGAGTTCGCCGGCATGTCTTGTCGGGAACTCGCATTTAGCGCTTGGCGCGGGCTTGCTCCGGGAAGATCTTCGACTTGGCCTTGCGGAGCTGCTTCCTTTACCTGCAGTGCGAATGCGAGTGGCGCCCCCCCCGCTGCAAGGGAAGCATCAAGAGAGATTGGCGCCGAACTGGACGCGGAATCGGCCCTCGATGGACTGCTCGTATCTTTGGAATCGGTGGCCTGCGTGTCCGATCGAGATCCGTTCGCCTGCCACGCAGCAGCATTCAGCGGTAATCCAAAAGGCGTTTGCGAAACCGATAGCTGAGATGGGAGCGAAGGGAGCTGGTCGTTATTGCCTTGCTTGTCATTGCCTTGCTTGTCATTGCCTTGCTTGTCATTGCCTTGCTTGTCGTCTTTGGTCTTGTTCGTTCGGGTCTGACTCGCTCCCTTGAAGCCTGGAGTCTGCGCCGCTGCGGCAACTGTCTGCTCTACAAACGCCGCAAGGAGGGAGACGAAGTTGCTAGGTGGTGCTGCCGGCTGCGAACTTGCGGTGTCGGAACTTGATGTGAACGGTGCGAGCGCACTTGAAAGAGGAGAGTTCGCCGGGGTTGATTGTGCGCTCGCAATATTCACGCAACCGGAATATGCAGATAGACGGCCAAACGCCAAGGGATCTGGATCAGCGATTTAGAAGGCGAAGCCGC
Organism: Bryobacteraceae bacterium; assembly: GCA_049514735.1. GTDB lineage: Bacteria > Acidobacteriota > Terriglobia > Bryobacterales > Bryobacteraceae > JAICMB01. Next base: position 6,293 of record JBEKUT010000217.1, on the reverse strand, counting down.
GATGCAAAATTGGCACGAGTCTTGATTCGGCACAATCTTGCCACGGCCTGCGTGTTCCAAAAGGAACTCATCGGCATCTTGCTCAATTGTTTTAGAACATTCCTGCTTTGGCGTCGAAATTGCATCGGCTCTCCGGTATATGGATGGGTTCACTGCGGCGGCCGCGAGCGGAATGCGAGCACGACTCGAAACCCTCGACTTGCTCGCCAACAATCTCGCGAACGCTTCCGCCCCAGGATTTAAAGTCGACCGCGAATTCTACGGCACATACTTGTCCGCGGATGCCGCGGAATCCGAAGGCAACGGGACTGGCTCCGTCATGCCCGTGATCGAGAAGCAATGGACCGATTACACGCAGGGCTCGCTCACACCGACGGGTAACTCTCTGGATGTAGCGCTTAAAGGCAAGGGCTTCTTCGTCGCGATCTCACCGGCTGGCCCACTACTCACCCGCGACGGCAGTTTCCGGTTGTCTTCCGGCGGCGACCTCGAAACTCAGGACGGCTACAAAGTGAGAGGTCAGGATGGAAACCCGATTCAACTCGACGCAACAAGGCCTGTCGAGATCACACCGGAGGGAGATATCCGCCAGGATGGCCAATTGGCCGCCCAACTGGATATCGTCGACAAGAAGGCCGGCACGGATTTGAGCAAGCACGGCATGAATTATTACAATTTCCCGCAAAACGGCGTCGCGGCCGCGGGAGCCGATTTACAGCAAGGCAGCCTCGAGTCGTCCAATTTCCAGCCCGCCGAATCGGCCGTGCGCCTGGTAACCGTCTTGCGCCAATTCGAAATGCTGCAGCGCGCCGTTACCCTCAGCACGGATATGAACCGCCAGGTCGTAGAACAGGTTGCCAGGGTCACGTCATGAATCTCTTTAGTAGCACCAAATCGAAAAGGAAAAACGGGAAGGAACAGTTATGATCAGAGCTCTCGCCAGCGCCGCAAGCGGCATGAATGCCCAGCAGTTAAACGTGGACACCATCGCCAACAATCTCGCCAACGCGAACACCAACGGATTCAAGGCCCGGCGAACCCAATTCGCGGACCTGATCTATCAAAACCTTATTCAGCCTGGCGCCGCCGCGGGTTCCCAAACCACCATCCCAAGCGGACTGCAGGTCGGACTCGGAACGCGGCCCTCTTCGAACGACATCATCTCCTTACAGGGGACGTTTACGGAAACCGACAATCCGCTCGATCTCGCGATTGAAGGCAAGGGATTCTTTCAGGTGAGACTTCCGAGTGGCGATACCGCTTACACGCGCGATGGTGGGTTCCAGTTGGACGCCACCGGAAATATTGTCACTGCCGATGGCAATCCTCTCGAACCGCAGATCACGATTCCGGCCCAGGCCCAATCCATCACCATCGCGGCGGACGGCACGGTCAGCTATACCCAAGTGGGGCAAGCGGCAAGCCAGGTGGTCGGACAGATCCAACTTGCCAACTTCGCCAACCCGGCGGGACTGAACAGCCTCGGCGGGAATCTTTTTTCGCAGACCGATGCTTCCGGCGATCCGACCGTGGGTGTCCCCGGCGGGCAGGAGGGAATTGGCTCCCTGATGCAGGGTTACGTCGAAGGTTCGAACGTCAACATCGTGAATGAGTTCGTCAACCTGATCGTAAGCCAGCGCGCCTACGATGCCAATTCGAAGGTCGTGAAAGCCGCGGATGAGATGTATCAACAAGTGAACAGCATCACACAATGAAACCGCTGCTCGCACTTTGCCTTTTCGGACTGGCTTCGGCTTGGGCAGCCGCTCCCTGCGCGATCGTGGACGGCGACCGCATTCTGGCCTCCGATATCGCGCCCCATGTGCCGCTCTTCGCCGAACTGGACCCGAATCTCGTTGCCGGTTATGCTCCGGCTCCCGGATCGCATCGTACCTTCTCCGGGGGCCAGTTACGCGCCATCGCAGAACGAAGCGGCGTTGCTAGCGACGGAATCCTTCCAGGCGTCTGCTTCGAGCGCGCCCTCGCGATGCTAACGCCCGAGAGAATTCAGCAGGCTATGATCGCGACTCTCAAGACAAGTACAGCGAAAATCAGCATCGTGGAGTTTTCCCGTCTCCCGGTGCCTTCCGGCGAGTTGGAGTTCCCCCGCGCCGGCTTGAAGATACCAGCGGGGCCGCACCGCGAAGATCCGGCTCTGTGGCGGGGAACGGTACGATACAGTCCGCAGCACACCGTCGCCGTCTGGGCGCGTGTGCGCATTGAGGAAGAGCGGCCGGTAGTAGTGGCGCTGCGCGAACTCCGCGCCGGAGTTGTCATCGCCGCTGGCGATTTCGTAATACTGCGGCGCACAATCTGCCCGTTGGAACCGCATCTCGAAACCGCCAGCGACGTGGTGGGGCGCAGCGCGCGCAGGACAATCGCTTCGGGATCGTTTATTTCCGACGATCTGATGGCGATTCCGCCCGATATCGCACCCGGACAAACCGTGCATGTCATCGCCTCGCGCGGATTCACGCGGATTACATTCGACGCAGTGGCCAGCAGCGGCGGCAACAAAGGAAATTCCATCGTCCTGCTCAACCCCGAAAGCCATATCCCCTTCCGCGCGATCGTCGATGGAAGAGGCCAGGCGCACACCGACTCGGGAGACCCGGCCTTATGAAACAACTAGCCGCAATCCTTCTGAGGAACCCGCGCAAAACGGACCGCGACAAGCTCTGCAGGATCGCTGGTTCCAGGCCGTTATGGCGCCGCGGGCTCGCGGCCTTTGCGGTTTTGCTTTTCACGATCTCGGCGCTGGCGCAAAATAAAAAGGCGCCGGCCAAACCTAGCGCCCTCGATCTGTACGTCGAGCAAGCCCTTCGTGGCACGAAAGTCGTTGACGAATCCTCACCCGGTTCTCTGTTTACCAACGCCGGCTCACTCGCGGACGGGTTTCGCGACCTGCGAGCCTCCCGAGTTTACGACCTCGTCACGGTAGTGGTTTCCGACACCACTTCGGCGGTCTCGACAGGCGCCTCGAACACGTCACGCAAGTCGAGCGTAGCTTCTTCCATAACTGCGCTGGCCGGCATCACAGCGGCCACGGGCCCGCTCGCAAACCTCGCCACTACCGCCAACAACCAACAGTTGCAAGGCCAGGGCACAACCAGCCGGGGCACCACCCTAACGGCAACAGTTACGGCTCAGGTCACGCAAGTGCTGCCAAACGGCAACCTCGTGATTCAGGGGCAGAAGGAAATCAACGTCAACTCCGAGCACCAGACAATAACGCTTCGTGGAATCGTGCGGCCGGCTGACTTGTCGAGCTTAAACCAGATCCCTTCGGATCGCATTGCCATGCTCGATGTACGGGTCACGGGGAAGGGCATCGTGAACGACTCTATCAAGAGACCGTTCATCCTCTACCGGCTGCTTCTGGGTCTGCTTCCGTTCTGACCCATGAGATTCTTTACTCCATTTGTGCTCTTGTTCCTGCTGGCTGCCCCCAGCGCGTCGCCCGCTCCCACCCGTCTCAAGGATCTCGTCTCGCTTGAGGGTGTTCGCGACAACCAACTCGTCGGTTATGGGCTGGTAGTAGGACTGAACGGAACGGGCGACAAACTCCAAACGGTATTCTCGGCGCAGAGTCTGGCAAACCTCTTGGCTCGCATGGGCGTTACCATAAACCCCACCGCGATCCTCGTCAAGAACATGGCCGCCGTGCTCGTTACCGCCGATCTGCCCCCGTTCGGCCAGCCTGGCGCGCACCTCGACGCCACCGTATCGGCAATCGGCGATTCCTCGAACCTGCAGGGTGGCGTCCTGATTCTGACCCCCTTGAAAGCGGCCGATGGACAGGTTTATGCGGTAGCGCAAGGATCGGTGGTTACGGGTGGTTTTGCCGCTGGACGGGGGGGGAGTACTCGCACCGTGAATCATCCTACTGCGGGGCGCATCCCCAACGGAGCGATCATCGAACACACATCGCCCTCAGTCGCTCCCTCCGACGGCCTCCGGCTGCAGCTTCATCAAGCCGACTTCATGACCGCCGCGAGGATAGCCGCGGTTATCAATAAGAAATTCGGTGACGATGGAAAGCCCGTGGCGCACGCCGAGAATTCAGCCCTGGTCAGCGTGAAAATGCCCCTCGCCTACCGAAACAGAGCGGTGGAGTTCGTTGCGGAAGTGGAAGATCTCACCGTTGAGGCTGATCGTACGACAAAAATCGTCGTAGACGAACGAACGGGCACCATCATCATGGGGAAAGACGTCAGGATCTCGCCCGTCGCCATCCTACACGGAGCGTTGACCGTGGAGATCCAAACAACTCTTGAGCCCTCGCAACCCCTACCCTTTTCCTCCGGTCAGACCGTGGTCGTCCCGGAAACTAAGGTTGTGACGAAGGAAGAGAAGGCTCGTAACGTCATACTGAAAGACGGCGCTACGGTCGAAGAGCTCGTGCGCGCCCTAACCGCCATTGGCTCTACTCCGAGGGATATCATCGCGATCCTCCAAGGCCTACACGCCGCCGGAGCTCTGGACGGAGAAATTGAGGTTATCTAATGCAAATACTCGCGCAAATACCCGCCATGCAGGCCGCACAACAGAACACGACAGACGCTGGCTCCGAGCAAACAGCCAAGTTGAAACATGTCGCCACCGATTTCGAAGCGCTCCTAATCGGCCAGATGCTTCGCTCGGCTCGCGAAAGTTCCAGCGAGAACTCGGACGACGATTCGGATCAAACGAATGAGTCCCTGATTGAACTCGGGGAGCAGCAATTCGCCAAGGCCATCGCGAACAGCGGGGGACTGGGAATCGCTAATATGATTGTAGCGGGACTATCCAAAAATGCGCATTGACGATTTAAATCGCGCTCCTCAGCCGCAAGAATCAGCCAAGACAGAGGGCGTTCGGCCTGACCGCAGCCAAAACGGCGCCGCATCGCGCCAGACATCCGACGGCGATGCGGCGAGCATTTCCGGCATGGCGGCGGCGCTCAGCCCCAGTGAATCCCGGTTGGAGGCCTTGCGCCTCCAGGTCGAACGCGGTCAATATGACCCGTCTTCGAAGGCCGTCGCCGCTAAGCTTATCGACGAGCATACGCTCGATCAATAGGAGTAGGAGTAACTCATTGGAGCGTACTCCTCATCCTCCACTTCCACGTACGCCCTTCTTCTGACTTCGGGACGAGCCACTTCCGGAACAGCCTCTTCCGTAACAGCCTGTTCCGAAACAACGGGCGTCCCAATCGTCTCCCAGGCCTCGAACAGAGTCTGGAGCAGTTGGGCAACCTCCGCAAGGGGAGCATCCACCTGCTTTTGATTGGCCTCTAGCAACCGCCTTTGCATGTAATCGTAGAGCGCGGCGAGCCGGGCGCTCAACTCCCCGCCCTTTTCATGATTTAGCGAAGAAGAAAGTTCCGTCAAAATTAAAATTGCTTTTGTGATGGAGCCGGATCTGGCTTTTATATCCCGCCGCGCGAGGCTGGCGCGTGCGCTGGTCACCGCGTCGATCGTCCCCTGGTACATGAGTTGCACCAGCTTGAGCGGGTCGGCGTTGAGAATCTCATCGTTGATGTATGCTTCGTATGGGTTGGTCCGCATTCTTCCCTCACATACCTTATCGGTCAGCCATCGGCATTCTGTTTAAGTTGTTCGGCCATTCGTATCACGAATTCGGATGGAATCTGCATCAGCACTTCGTTTGTGATGCGATCGATTACCCGCGTGAGAGTGCGGTGGGTGGTTCGGTCGAATACAAACGTCAGCTCGCTGTTGTCCCCGAGCGTGTTGCTGTCGTTCACAACCTTCACAGCCTGCACTACCTTCGCACGGTCGGAAACCTGCTCCGGGGTTGGCGGCGGAGCAGTTTTTTCCTTAATCCCAACAGGGTTTACCGTGGCATTGACCGATGAGATATTCATGTTGCACTCCGTTAAAGCCGGGCCTCTAAGTGCGGCCTCATGGTACTTATCGGCGTGTGCGACCATTGTTTGAGCCTGATCGCCATCGAATGCGGGGAAATTTCTGCGACGGATTATCGAGCCACGGTGTGGCCGGACGCTCAAGCCAGATTCAAGACCCGCTTGACCGTCCCGCGCTCCGCTTCGATCTTCTTTTGCAAGAGCATGATCGCGTAGATCAACTGCTCCGGACGCGGGGGACATCCGGGAACGTAAACATCGATCGGAATCACCTGGTTAACCGGCACCAGCGCATAATTGCTGAAGACCCCGGTCGACGTTGCGCAAGCGCCCATCGAGATCACCCACTTCGGCTCCGGCATTTGTTCATACAGTCTCCGGATCACCGGGGCCATCTTATTCGATACGCGGCCCGCGATAATCA
>JBEKUT010000216.1:0-11507 GCA_049514735.1 Bryobacteraceae bacterium | reverse complement strand
CGGGGAAGGACAGGCCACAAAACCCGATGGCCTGTCCCACGTTGCTGCCGGTCAGGGCCGCGGGGACTTTGCGAGGTCCATCGCGATCTTGCCTTCTTGTATCCTGTAGAACCGGTCCGCGGCCACATCGTGGAAGATCGATTTAGCGCCGCTGGGCCACGCAATCTCGATGCTGTCGACGCTGGTCTGGGCTCCCACGCCGAAGTGTGCCCGGAGGTCGCTCTGAGAAAGATAACTGCCGCCGCCTGAGATTTCCCGAACCTGGTTCACGCCGCCCGCCGCTAGCTTGACGCGCGCACCCATACCATCGCGGTTGCTTTTTGTGCCCACCAGTTTGAGATTGATGAAGTGATTTCCATGGTCCGCGCTATTGCGCAGGAGCGACGGCGGGTCGCCATTGTTGGCGACTAAGACATCCAGCGAGCCGCGATTGCCGAAGTCCGCGAACGCGACTCCACGGCCCAAATGCGGCGTCGTGAATCCGCTTCCGGAATGGGCCGTGACATCGCTAAATTTTCCGCGGCCTTCGTTATGGAACAGCGTATTGAGCTGCTTGTACGGGATATTTCCCGAAGTCTTTTCGACGCCCTGATAAACGTGCCCGTTCGCAATGAACAGATCGAGGCGGCCATCGTTGTCGTAATCGAAGAAGCCGCCTCCGAAGCTGAGGACGCGGCCCGTGGGACCCAGAATCCCGGTTCGATCCGTGACCTCTTCGAGAAAACCCTGGCCGTCGTTATGCCAGATATGATCGCCTGAACCCTGCCAGTCCGAAATGTAGAGATCGAGAAAACCGTCGTTGTCGTAATCGCCGAACGAGAGGCACATTGCAGCCATGGTATTGCCATTGGCGCTGCGGGCGACGCCTGTTGTCAGCGCCATTTCTTTAAACGTGCCGTTGCGCTCGTTGTGATACAGATAAACGTCCAAGCCATCGTTGGCGACGAACAGATCGGGCCAGCCGTCGTTATCGAAATCCGACGCGGCCACCGAAAGATTTTTCCCGTTCGGCTGAAAAACTTTCGCGGCTTTCGTGACATTTGTAAAAGTACCGTCGCGGTTATTGTGATAAAGCACCGCGGGGCTGCCTTTGTATTCGGAGGGCGGGCAACTCGCCTGCACGCCGTTTCCGATCAGACATTTCTGCCGGCTTTTCGGCCCGAACTCGACATAGCCGCCGGCGTAAAGATCGAGGTAACCGTCGCGGTCGTAATCGAAGAACGTTGCGCCCGTATGGAACACGGTTCCAAAATCGGCGCCGTCGACGTGCGCCTTCTCCGTTACGTCCGTGAAGGTGCCGTCGCCGTTGTTGCGATAGAGAATGTTCTTGCCGAACTGGCTGACGTAAAGATCGGGATGACCGTCATTGTCGTAGTCTCCCCACACGCATCCGAGGCCGTAGGCGTTGCCGGGGACGTTCGCTTTTTCAGTGACGTCGGTGAACGTGCCATCGCCGTTATTGCGATAGAGCGCGTTGCGCACCGCGGTCTTCTCGCCGTACAGGTTGCGGCCGTTGACGAAATAGATGTCCTCGAACCCGTCGCCGTCGAAGTCGGCTACGCAAACGCCGGGGCCGGCCTCTTCGAGGATCGTCGAAATCTCTTGAGCGCCTTTGTAATGGACAAACTCAATACCGGAGCTTTGGGCGGCATCTTCGAAGTGCACGGCGGCGGGGGCCGCAAGAAGCATGGCAGCTCCTAGGAACGCGATGGCGCGCATATTTATTATTGGGGCTTCGCGGCCGGCGGATTCTGATCCGAAGCCCCGCCGGAAACTTGCTTCTTAATCTCGTCCTTGGTCTGCTGCGATCTTTCAGCCGTCTCTTTATACGCCAGGAAGGCGCGGTCCGCGTCGGCCTTGCGGCCGGCGTGCCGGTACGCTGTAGCGAGCTGGAAGTGAACCGCGGGATTATTGGGTTGCAGCCGTGCCGCCATTTCGAGCGGAGCGATCGCTTGGGCGGGCCGATCCGCGCCCAGGTAGGAGCGGCCCAGAGCAAAGTAGGCGTCGGCAAAGCTGGTGTCGAGCTTGGTTGCTTTGGAACAATGCGCGATCGCTTCCGGCCATAGTTCGGCCTGCCGCGCCAGTTCTCCTAACACAAATTCCGCGCCGGCATTATTCGGATCGATTTTCAATTCTTCCTCGAACTCGGTTTTCGCGGCCGCCTTGTTCGATTCCGGGGCATCGTTTTCGGAAAGTAAAAGCCGGCCCAGACGGTAGTGAATACCTTGCATACCCGGGTCCTTCGCGAGCACCGCGCGATATTCTTCCGCGGCCTCTTTCCACTTGCCCATGGTCTCGAGAGCTTCAGCGTTCAGCTCATGGACCTGCGGCGAACCGGGAGCGGTCATGAGCAGTTCATTCGATGCGCGCAGCGAAAGATCGGAGTATACGTGGGAAGAAAGATACAAGATAGCAGGGTCGTGCGGAAACTCGCGATTGAGCCATGCGAGGAACGTTACAGCCGTGCCGGCGTCGTTGATGGTCATGGCGCAGCGTACGCCCGCCCCACCAATGCGGCGCTTCAGAGTGACATCGGAGACCTGGGGGAGGATCCTTTTCAACTGCGGCAACGCCTCCTGGCAATGTCCGGTTTCGGCGAGCGAAGTGAAATGCTCGACAGAGAGGGCGGGCTTGGCGGTGGTTTGCGCTACCAGGGAGGCACTTAGGAGGGAAACAGCGAGGACTGCCGCAGAAAACTTGCACATGACTATAGGCTAAAGGAAAAGGAGCCGCTGTGGTTGCAGCGGCTCCCGATTATTCCGGCGGCTGAGACGCCGTCAGAAATGAAACTTCAATGCAAACTGGACCTGCCGAGCTCCTTGCGCGCTCTGTATCAGACCCACAGTCGAACCTAGCCCCGCATTGGGCGAGTTGAGAATCGGAGTATTCGTGAGGTTGATGGCCTCCGCGCGGAGTTCTAAGTTCTGATGCTCCGTGAAGTTGAAGAATTTATCGAGGCTCATGTCGAATGTATGCAGACCCGGACCGCGGACGGTGCCGACCCCGCAAGTTCCAAAGGTACCGGGCGTTTCCGGTGCGTAAGACGCTGCATTGAACCATTGGTAACCGCCCAATGGTGAGTTCTGTTCTCCAAAGACGTCAGGGGGCGCCACACAGTTGGCGCGCGCGCCGCGGGAGTTGGTGCCCGAAGCGTCGCCGGCCGAGATGGTCAGCGGGAAGCCAGTGTGCAGGCTGAGAATACCATTCACCTGCCAGCCGCCGATCACTGCGTCGAGAGCCTTGTTCATGTCCTTGCCGTAAGCGCGGTTGCGTCCGAAAGGAATGTCGTATGTTGCGTAGCTGGTAAGAATGTGCGTGGCATCGTAATAGCAGGGGCCCCATTCGGCCTTCTGGTCGTAGAGGTTCTGAAAGTACGGCGACGTCGGCGTGGTCTGTCCGCCCCAGGAGCCGTAGTAGCCGCTGGAATCGGTCATGCACTTTGAATACGTGTAGGCGACGGAATATTCCAACCCGTTGCTGAAGCGCTTCAGCAGCACGGCCTGGAGCGAGTTATAACTCTGGTTGCCGTTGGAGGCCGTCCCCGAAATCTGGCCAATCTCGCTCTGGAGAGTCGGATTGCCGGAGAGATACACGCTCGGGGCAACGGTACCGTTAGACAGCAATTGCTCCTGCAAGTACGGCATCGGCACCATCAAGTGCGTCGATTTCTGGCCGACGTATCCGACTTGCAGAGTGGTGTTGTTGGCGAACTGCTGCTGTATGGTGAAGTTAATTTGATTCGATTCCGCGGGCCGGACGTTGGGGTCCCAGAGGCGCAGAGTGGCGCCTTCGAAAGGATTGCTGTTGGTTCCGGTGAGAGGCGTAAAGCCTTGGCTCAAGGTCGTCGTCGGGAAGGGAAGCGATGTGTATTGGGCGTCCGTCTCGTGGGCGAACGGCGGATTGATGGGCAGGCGAAGGTTGGTGCCGGTCCCTTCCAGATACGACGAAAGAGTGTAGGCAGCGCGAACCACGGTGTTCTTAAACGGGTTGTACGCAAACCCGATACGAGGCTGCCAATTCATGATCCCGTTGTACGAGTTGTACAATGCACGGCAGTTCGAATAGGGGCAGCCGCTTTGGCCGGCGATGTAGACCTGTCCGCTGATCAAACCGAAGTTCGATTGCCGGTTGTCCACTTCAACCCAAGGCGTATGATCTTCATAGCGAAGTCCGAGGTTAAGAGTCAGCTTCGGAGTGATGCGCCAGTCATCCTGGAAAAATCCGGAAAAGATATTGGAGCGCTGGCCCCAGGTTCCACCGTTGACGCCGCCGCCGATGCTGGCGGGAAGTCCGAGGAGGAAATCGGCCTCGGCGATACCCGATCCGCCGCCGGAAGTGGCCAGCGGATTCGGCCCCGCCGTATAGCGTCCGTCGTATGTGAACGTGCCCGCGCGGCCATTGTTGCCGGAATAGAAGGTGTCAATACGATCGCGCCAACCCTGGAAACCCACGTGCATCTGGTGGGCGCCCTTGGTGATGTTCAGCGTATCTTCGTACTGGATGACAGTGTCCGCGAAGAGCTGATAGACGTCGCTATTTCCGATGCTCGCGGCGTTGCCGCCGGAGAAGCTCTGGGACGGGAGAAGGTCCGATACAACGCCGGGCAGCCCGACGGTTTGAGGCAAATTCGTCAGGCTGTTGCTGGCGGCGCCATTGTTGATGAACACATAGTTAACGCCCAGGCGAGCCTCATTGACCATAGTCGGCGAAATGGTATGCACCCAATCGAGCACGCCGTTATGCACGGGGTAATTCGCGAAGGAGTTGTAGAAGATCGGCACGTTGTTCGTGCTCGGGTTTACGATCGAGCTTTGCGAATAGCGGCCGAATAGCCGGTCCTTGTCGGACGCGTTCCAATCGACCTTCGCGTCCCCCTGGTCGCCATTGATGTACGTGTGATTGGCGTACAGCAGGTTGTTGATCAGTCCGGAACCAGTCGGCAGCGGATAAGCCGACGTGTCGTTGACAATCTTCTGGGCCACCGGATCGAGCATGCTGGCCGGGATGATATTGCCCGCGAACGGTGTCCGTTTTCCGCCGACCACCGAGTAGGGGTTGTACAGTTGGATGCCGGGAAGCAGCGCTGAGAAATCCCCCATGCGCTCCGCGGCCGTCAGCACGCTGGTGGCTCCAATACTGGTGGGGGTGTCGAAGCGTTGTCCTTGATAATCCACAAAGAAAAATAACTTGTCTTTCTTGATGGGTCCGCCAAAGGTGGCGCCGAATTCATTCCAACGCAATTTGGCGCGAGGGGCGTCCTCGAAGTTGTTCGACCAGGTGTTGGCGTTCAGAACATCGTTCCGGATGAATTCAAACGCGCTGCCGTGGAACTGATTGCTCCCGGACTTGATCTGGGTGCTGACGATGGCGCCCATGAAATTGCCGAACTCGGCCGGCGCGTTCTGCGTGATCTCGTTAAATTCCTGAATCGCATCGACGCTAGGAGCGTAGCCGACGAGGTTGTCGGATACCTGGTTGTTATCCATGCCGTCGAGAATGAAGTTGTTTTCCTGTTCGCGGTTTCCGTTCACGTAGGGGCGTCCGCTGCTGGACGTGGTTTGTCCATTCGTGAACGTGGAAGGATCGGGGTGCACGCTTCCGGCGCTGAGCAATGTCAACTGGACGTAATTGCGCGTGGCTAGGGGAAGCGTTGTATTTGTGCGGGCATCGATCACCTGGCCAAGCAGCGTCGAATCCGTCTGAAGAACGGGAGCGGATGCGCTGACCTCGACCGAAGTGGAGAGGTTGCCCACCTGAAGCTGAACATCGAGCCTGGCAACCTGATTCAATTGCAACACGACGTTCGATTGCGTGGCGGTCTGAAACCCTTGGTTTTCGACCTTCAGATTATAGGTTCCAACCGGAAGGTTCGTCAGGTTGTAATAGCCTTCTGAATTCGTGCTGGTCGTAATTTGCGTTCCGCGTTCGGTATCGACGGCAGTTACTTTGGCGCCCGGGACCGCCGCGCCGGTAGCGTCGGTCACCTTCCCGGTAATGGACGCAGTCACCTGTTGTGCCAGTCCGGACGGGGGCATCAGCACGCTTGCTACCAGGAGACAGCTAAGCAGTAAGAGCAGAATTGGTCTGTGTTTCGCTTCCATAGACTCCTTCATCAAGATTCTTTCCTTCTTCATCACTCCCACACCACATCGACTGGAGGATTTCTCCGGCCGACAACTCATGTTTGGTTCGCGAAGGTGCATTTGCGAGACCACTCTTCAAGCGTTCGTTCAGGCCATGATCTACCCCCAGCGCCGTGGTGTCCAGTTCCAAACGGTTGCGGGGGTGTTACGGCCACGTTCATTACGTACCGAACATAGCTCATATGTCACTGTGTTGAAGCGTGCGAGGCGGCATCCAGCAGGATCAACACGGGCCGCGCCGCCGCGATCGACAGCTCCTTTTTCGGCTTCCCAATCTCGCTTACCACTCGCCGTTGTGCTGTAAGCCAGTTCTCCGAAGGCGCTTGGCCCGTCTCGATATATTTCAAAGCCTGGAGACCGATGGTCCCCAAAGTCGATAATTCTTCCGAAAATGGAAGAGCGTCCTCAACGAGCGCGTTGTTCCTGGCGAGCGGCAACAGCAGTGTGTAGTTCTCCCGCCATTGCGTTAACGCAGTGTTAATCGCGGCTTTGGCCGCAGGATTGTTTGCGATTTCCTGGGCACAGCGCTCCAGCGCACGCGCGGACTCGCTTTCCGGCCGCGCCGCGTCCACCAGGCGATTTAACGGAACACCGCTGGTGTAGTGATGCTCATCGCGGCGTCCCACGATTCCCAGCGCCTCCACGGCGTCTGCGAGAACGCCGAGCGGCTCGGCGGGCACGCCACCGGCCATTTCATTCAGGATCGCTACCGTGTTCGAGCGATGCTTCGCGCCGACCCAGGCGAGAGTGCCGCTGACGGCATCCAGGCGCTGGTACATGGAATCGATGTCCTTCACGCTAGCGGGCGACCACAGTCTCTCGGCGATGGCGGCAGTTCGCGGCCAGAGGCGCGAATCGATGGTGACAGCGCTCACGTACTCCGACCACATGCAGGCCTCGCCGCCGAGAACGCGTTTAGAATCCGCGGGAGACAGGTCGTGAGCCGCGCCGCTCAGAGGATCGTTCGCGTAGTGATACGAGGCGGGCTTCAGGTAATCGAGATAGTAGCCGTAAGAGAGAATTCCGCGATTCCCTTTCTTCGCGGCCTGCGCGAGAGACTCCTGCCCGCGCCAGGATTGGATGATCGCATCCGAATCAATCTCGGGACTGAGGATTTCATCCCAGCCGATCAGGATCTTGCCGTGTTTCTTGACAATCCTCTCGACGCGGACGGTGAAGTAGGCGAGAAGATCCTGATTCGTTTTCAGACTGTGCTCGCGCGCGAATGCCTGTATGTGCGGCGATTGCGTCCACGCAGTGCCCTCCACTTCGTCTCCGCCGATATGGAAGCAGGGATCGGGAAAGAGCGCGGCCATCTCGCCGATGAAAGCGTCGAGAAACGTATAGACTTCTTCGCGGCTGGGGTCCAGCGTAGGCTCGAAAACGCCCCATTTCCGCTCGATTTTATAGGGTCCCGGCGCGCTTCCCAATTCCGGTATCCCGGCCAGCCAACTGCTGGTGTGGCCCGGAATATCGAACTCCGGCACAACGCGAATACCGCGATCGCCGGCATAGGCGATCACGCGGCGGATCTCGTCCTGGGTGTAGAAAAGGCCATCGGAACCGAACTGCTGGAGCTTCGGAAAAAGCTTGCTCTCCACGCGAAAGCCCTGATCGTCGCTGAGGTGCCAATGGAAGACGTTGAGCTTCACGGCGGCCATGGCATCGAGGTTGCGCTCGATTACGTCCAGTGGCATCCAGTGGCGGGACACGTCGATCATAAGGCCGCGCCAGGCGAAGCGCGGACGGTCTTCAATATGGATCGCCGGGATCTCGTAACCCGATGAGCCGGGGCGAATGAGTTGGGCCAACGTTTCCATCCCACGAAGCGCGCCAGTGGTGGTCTCGGCGGCCAGGCGCGCGCCGTTGGGCTCCACGTCCAGCGCGTACGATTCGTCTTCTCCCAATGTTGGAATATGCGGTGCGGCGCTCCGGCAGGAAATGATGAGCGTCGCGTGGATGGGCTTGAGAGCGCTCATCTGGATGCCGGTCACGCGGGAAAGCCGGTTTGTCAGCCGGGCGATGGCCGCTTGCAGGCGCGTGTCTGAGTAGCCTGACGTGGAGACGCCGAAACCGGCATCGATCTGGAGTGCGCCGTTCCCGGGCGATAATTTCGCGGGCCAAGGCATGAGTTGAATCTCCGCTGCCATGATTATGGGCGTTAGAGAAGCGGCGATAAGAATAGCGCGGAACATCTCAGGCTGAACTATGGAGGCGCGCCCATCGAGTGTCCAGTTCAGAACGGTTGCTTCCATGTTATGAGGGCGTTCATTACATCGCCGAACAGGCTTTCCTATCAATGGCTGACAATCGAACATAGGGGCTGCTTGTAGGCGGACTGTAACGCCGTGATAGAATCGATTCCAGGCTGTACAAAGGTGGCGCTATGGTCCAGGGGCAAACACCGGGGCTGCCCCAGTCACGGAAGCCGGAGTCGGAACTTAAGGGGAACGTTCCGGAAAGCTCGATTCGCGAAGAACTGACGCGCGTCCTTTCCGGTCACGAGTTCCGGTCGAGCAAGCGTAGCCAGGACTTCCTTCGCTACGTGGTGGAGCACACTCTCGATGGCCACTCCGAGACGCTGAAAGAACGCACGATCGGGATTGAAGTATTCGGCCGGCCGGTATCCTACGATCCGAGCGAAGATGCAACCGTGCGCGTAAAAGCGGGTGAGGTTCGCAAACGGCTCGGGATGTATTATGCGGCCGAGGGTCTCCATAATCCCGTACGGATCGAGTTGCCGGCGGGCACCTATATACCGGAGTTTCGGGTGAACGGCGCGGCGAATCTGGAAGCGGTTGCCATTCCCTCCGTCGTGCCGCTGTTGCGACCCTCTGCCGCGGCGTCGCATCGGTGGCTCGCCACTTTTTGCATCCTGGGCGTAATTCTTCTTTTTGGAGCCGGCCTGTGGATCTGGAGCCGGAGTGGGGCGCCGCTAACGCCGCTCGATCAATTCTGGGCGCCGGTTTTGCAGGGAAGCGCGCCGGTCTCGGTGTGCGCCGCTTACGTGCCGCTGCTGGGACGCGATCCAAATTCCACGCAGGGCTTCACATTGTTCACGGATCAGTTTGTGGGCGGCGGGGATTTGATCGCGGTGTCGCGCCTGTCCGCTTTGCTGACGCGCCGTCAACGCGCCTATCACGTTCGGATCGGCAACGAGATTTCATTGCACGATCTGGAAGTGGCGCCGGCTATCATGGTCGGCTACTCGCTGACGCATTGGAAAGAAATCAGCAGCGAGCTGCGCTATTTTATCGACGCTTCGAGAACCCCGGTGGGCATCACGGATCATGGCGCCCCGACGCAGTGGACGTTGCTGAACCTTCCGGCCGACCGTCATACCACCGAAGATTACGCCATCGTTTCGAGAGTCTTCCATCCCGACACTCACGCGATGCTGGTGGAACTCGCGGGGATCACGCAGTATGGCACGGACGCGGCGTCGGACCTGGTGACCACTCCGGATCTGATGGCGGACGCGCTGCGAGGCGCTCCGCCGGACTGGCCGAAGAAGAACATGCAGCTTGTTCTTCATGTCAAGGTTATTTCCGGGGCCCCCAGTTCGCCGCGGGTCGTCGCGACGTATTTCTGGTAGAGATGCAAGTTCTGCTGAGAAATTCATCCCTTCTTTTCGGAGCTATTTATTTTATTGCGGCGGGACATCCGTTTCCGGGCAGTGTTGCCGTCAAAGGATTATCGATTGCATTGCTGGCGGTGCTGGCACTGGTGCGTAGATTTCCCTTGTTGGCGCTCGCATTGGCTGTGTCTTCGATAGGCGATGTTTTGTTGGATCTCGATCCCAAGGGGCTTTTTGTCGCCGGATTATCGGCATTTCTGGCCGCACATTTGATTTATACTGTACTCTTTGTGCGCGCGTGGTCGAGATTCCGCTGGGCAGTCATCCCAGTTTTGCTCTATGCGCTCGGATTTTCTATCTGGCTTGCGCCACGATTAGGTTCACTTACGATTCCCGTGACGCTCTATATATGCGTGATTACGGCAATGGCCTCGACGGCGATCTGTTCGCGGTTGCCGCGGTGGGTGCCGATTGGCGCTGTTCTGTTTCTGGCGTCGGATTCGCTGCTCGCGACGGCCAAGTTCGCCGGTACATTTCCGCTGCGCGATTACCTGGTCTGGGGCACTTACTACGCGGCCCAGTTTTCGATCGCTACGGGCGTATTACTTTCCTACAATAAACCGCAGGATACGATGCGCGTTCGCTCCGTAGGGCGGCCGTAAGAGACTGAGCGGAGTCCAACGGGACTGTAGTAACACGCCCTTCTTCTTCGAGAAAGTTTCAAAGCCATCGAAACCATGATAGGCGCCCATGCCGCTCGGACCCACGCCGCCGAAGGGCAAGTTGGGTTGGCCGACGTGAAACATGCAATCGTTCACGGTGACGCCGCCGGCTGCGGTCTCATCCAAAACGCGACGAATGCGCTTCCCGTTGTAATCGAAATAATAGAGCGCCAGCGGATGCGGGCGTGCATTTATATATTGGATAGCTTCGTCGAGGGCTTTGTAAAGCACGATGGGAAGAAGCGGGCCGAAGATTTCTTCCTGCATGATCTGCATGTCGTCGTTCACGTCGAGAAGGAGCGTCGGCGGAAACACGCGATTGGCCTCGTCCGATTTTTCATCGGACGGATTGATTTCAACCACTTGCGCTCCGCGCCGGCGCGCGTCTTCCCGCAGAGACGCTAGCCGCTGGTATTGTTTCGCGTTAATGATGCGGGTGTAATCCTGGTTGGCGACAAGCTGTGGATACATGCCGGAAACCAACTCGCGCGATAACTTCAGAAACTCGTCCTTGTGATCGGCCGGCAGAAGAACGTAATCCGGAGCGACGCAGGTCTGGCCGGCGTTGTAGAGCTTGCCCGTCAGGATTCTCTCGACTGCGGTGCGAAGCGGATAATCGAGATGAATCAGCGCCGGGCTTTTGCCGCCCAATTCGAGCGTGACCGGCGTGAGGTTCTCGCTGGCCGATTTCATCACGAGACGCCCGACTCGCTCAGACCCGGTGAAGAGCAGGCGGTCGAATGGGAGCCGCGCAAATTCGGCGGCGATGGCGGCATCGCCCGTGAGGACAGTCGCGTACTCGGGCGGATAGATTTCCGCAACCATCGAGCGGATGAGTTCAGCGGTCTGCGGCGCGAGTTCCGATGGCTTCACCATGACGTGGTCGCCGGCGGCGATGGCTCCGATCATGGGGCCGATGCTGAGGAACAGCGGATAATTCCAGGCGGACAGAATGCCTACTACGCCGAGCGGCTGGTACATCACGCGTGCTCGCGCGGGCCAGAATTGCCATCCGACGGCGGCGTGGCGCGGCTCCATCCAGCGCTTCAGATTGTGGAGCGCGTG
>JBEKUT010000215.1:0-11887 GCA_049514735.1 Bryobacteraceae bacterium | reverse complement strand
AAGGTTAGCATTCGGACGATGATGTTGAAACGCTTGCGGGAGTATGTTAGACTTCAAGCGATGGTTCAGGATACGGAAGTAATCTAACATTCTGCCCCCAAGTGGTGCTGTCCCGGTCGCCAAGCGAGATCAGGTCTGCCTGCGTATTCGTGTCGACTATAAGGTCATCTGTAGACCACACATTCCAAACGACATCTCGGCTTGAGGTTCGGGGCCCTAGATGCGTTTTTCGCGCAATGAAAACAGCTAAGGACGCCCACCCTTACGATGCTAGTGTATTCGCCACTTCCGTGACACCCTCGTGAACGGCGACGTCATCCTGGCGTAAACTCTTGCAACCCTGCTCGTTCAACCCCATGCTACCGAAGCTTTGCGTTTGCGTTCTCGGCTAGCTCAAGAAGCTTGAGCACGCTGTTCCAATTGCGTCCGGTTCCGGTAATCTTGAGGATCTTTTCGATTGCCGGCAGCGAGAGCTTGGGGCGAGCCAGTCCATTGGGGAAATAGATGTACATCTCGCTCCCGTCGAAATGCAGCTCTTCGGGATCGGCTTTAATGGCTAGGACCTTAGCGCGCAGCTCCTGGCCGGGGTCGGCCGCCAGGAACGTGACCAGATACCTGTTCGGCTCGATGCCGCTGCGGGTTGCGAAAGGATTGCGCGCGATGATGTCGCGCATTTCGGCCGCGGTACGCAGAATCACGTCGGAACGAAATCCGAACTTTTTTTCAAAGGCCGCTTCGATCCGTTTTGCCAGCTTCGGCAGATCCCGACCGCTGCTCCTGAAAACGACGTTCCCGCTCTGCACGTAGGTCTGCACGTCTTTGAGGCCGAGCGACTCATAAACCTCGCGCAGGGCGTCCATTTTGATCCGTCGATGAGGGCCCAGGTTGACCCCGCGCAGCATGGACACGATCACACCCATACTGCATATAGTACGCTTAGTTTTTATGCAGATTTCCGATATCTTCGTAGGTTTGGGCGAGCCGGCCGTTGCCGAACTGCTGCGCACCATCTCGCTGGGCAAGCTCAAGACCTATCAGCTCTTCGACCGGCTCAAGGCGCGCTTGCATGTCAACAAGCTGAACTCCGAAATGCTCCGCAAAGTGGCTCCGCGCGTGTGGGAGCGTCTGAACGAGCACGATGAAGAATTCGCCACCGAACTGGCGCAGGCAATCCTGGTCTCACATCTCGAGATGATTCAGGCGGTCCTCAATTTTCTCGAAATCCCGCATCAGGAGGGCTTCTTCGCCAAGGACATCGACGGCACAAAGTACATGACCGATGGATGGCAGCAGCGCGTCGTCGATAATTTTCGGGGCAAGTTTCCCGATGCGTTGCTCCTCTTTTACGTCAATCACCTGGGATTGGAACTGCTGAAACAGGAGCAGGTATTCGCCCCGGCCGCGGCTTGATATGAACAAGGATTTTTTCGATGCGGTACGCGCCGGCGACGTCGCGAAAGTGACGGGTATGATCGAGGCGGAGCCTGGACTATTGAGTTCCGTCGACGAGAACGGTTTAGGAGCGTTCACCGTGGCGCGCTATTCGCGCCAGGATGCCGTGGCCGCGCTTCTTATCGAAAAAGGCGCGCAACTGGACGTTTTCGCGGCCGCCATGGCAGGCGTTCTCGACCGCCTAGTGAGTCTGTTGGCGGAAGATCGCGCGCGCGCCACCAGCTACAGCCACGATGGTTGGACGCCGCTTCACCTGACGGCGTTCTTCGCTCATCCGGCCTGCGCGGAAGTCCTGCTGGCGCACGGCGCCGATGTACACGCGGCGTCCCGCAACGCCATGCAAAATACTCCGCTGCATGCCGGCGCGGCGAGCCGCAACATAGAGATTATCGCGATTTTGCTGGCGCACGGCTCGAATGTCAACGCGCGCCAGCACGGCGGTTGGACGGCACTGCACGCCGCCGCGCAAAATGGAGATGTGGAGACAGTCAAGCTTTTGATCGCCCATGGCGCCGACCCGGATGCGCATGCGGAAAACAACCAGACGCCGCTGGATCTGGCGTTGACCAAGGGCCATCAGGCTGTAGTGGATCTGCTCGACGCCCACGCGGGCGCGCAGGGAGCGTAAGCGAGAGACCGTGCTCGATCAAGAAATCGAACAACTGCAAGCGGCGACACTCGATCGTATTCAGGCCGCCGCGAATCTCGACGACCTGGAAGCAGTGCGCGTCGACGTGCTAGGCCGCAAGGGATCGCTCAGCCAGTTCAGCAAGACGTTCGGAAAGCTGACGCCGGAAGAGCGTTCTTCCGTTGGCAAGGCGTTGAATGCCGCCAAAGCGGGCCTGGAAAGCGCGCTCGATGCGAAGAAGCATTCCTTTGCCGACGCGGTGCAGCAGGAGCGGCTGAAAGGCGAATGGATCGACCTCACCTTGCCCGCGCCCGGACCGCGGCCCGGTAGTCTGCATCCCGTGACGCAGATCCAGAACGAGATCGAGGACCTGTTCACGTCGCTGGGATTCGCCGTGCTGGACGGACCTGAAGTCGAAACCGAGTATCACAACTTCGACGCCCTGAACATCCCGCCGGAACATCCTGCGCGCGACATGCAGGATACGTTTTGGTTAAAAGATGGGAACCTGCTGCGGACGCATACATCGCCGGTGCAGGTGCGCGGCATGGAGAAACTGGGTCCGCCGCTGCGCATGATCGCGCCCGGCCGCGTCTTCCGAAACGAGGAAGTGGACCCCTCGCATGAGCACACGTTTTATCAGCTCGAAGGCATGATGATCGACCGCGATGTATCCGTCGCGCACCTCATCTACTTCATGAAGACGCTGCTCAGCGCCATTTTCAAGCGTGACGTCACCGTCCGCCTGCGGCCGGGATATTTCCCATTTGTCGAGCCCGGCTTCGAGCTCGATATTCAGTGCCTGATCTGCGGTGGACCGGGCTGTCCGGTATGCAAACAGAGCGGCTGGGTGGAACTGCTTCCCTGCGGCCTGGTGCATCCCAACGTGCTGCGGATGAGCGGCATCGACCCGGAGCAGTGGAACGGTTTTGCATTCGGGCTCGGCCTGACGCGGCTCGCCATGATGCGCTATGGAATCGACGATATCCGGCTGATGCAGGGCGGCGATTTGCGCTTCCTGCGTCAGTTCTAACGACCATGAAGTTCTCTTACAACTGGATTGCCGAAATGGTGGAGGGTCTGGACACGGCGCCCCCGGACCTGATGCGGTCGATCACGATGAAGACCGCCGAATGCGAGGGCGTGGAGCCGGCCGGAGAGCGGCTCGCGAGGGTGTCCTCCGCCCGCATCCTCGCTATCGAAGAGATTCCGAACAGCCATAACAAGAAGCTGCAGGTGGACGCGGAACGCTACGGCATTCGAAACGTGGTCTGCGGCGCGCCGAATTGCCGCATGGGCATGAAAACGGCGTATCTTCCGCTGCCGCCCAAGGAGATCGACGGCGTCGAGAGCGACGGGATGCTCGCGAGCGGCTTGGACCTGGGCATCGACAACGATCACAGCGGAATCGTGGAATGGCCCGACGATCCGCGCCTGCGGCCCGACAGCATCATTGAAGTCGACAACAAATCCCTGACGCATCGTCCGGATCTGTGGGGGCATTTCGGCATGGCGCGTGAAGTCGCGGCCATTCTGCATAAGCCGCTACGCGATCCCGTGGAACCGGTGCGATTGCCGAATGCGCGTTCCGCGGTTCAGGTGGAAATCGCGGATTTGACGTTGTGCCCGCGATACAGCGCGCTGGTTTTCGACAACGTTAAGGTGGGACCCTCGCCCCTGTGGCTGCAGTATCGGTTGGAAGCAATCGGCCTCAATTCGATAAACAACATTGTCGATGTGACGAACTACATCATGTCGGAGCTCGCGCAGGCGATGCACGCCTTCGATGCAAGCAAGCTGCACGGGAACACCATTTTCGTTCGCAGCGCACGGGAAGGCGAGAAGATCAAGGCGCTGAACGGGGAATCGTACGATCTGTCATCGTCGAACCTGGTAATCGCCGATGCCCAGGAAGCGATCGCGATTGCGGGCGTGATTGGCGGGTTCGACAGCGCGATTGACGACAGCACCACTCGCATTGTCCTGGAGAGCGCCTGCTTCCAGGCTGCAAGCGTCCGCAAAACGTCGTCGGCTCTGAAGCTGCGCACGGACGCGTCCATGCGCTTCGAAAAATCGCAGGACCCGGAGAACACGGTGCGGGCGCTGCATCGCGCTGTGGAACTGATCGCGTCCGTTTCGCCTGGAATCCGGCTGATGGGCGGTCTCGCGGACACGCGGGCGCCGCAACAACCGGCGCCGGTGATCGAGCTGCCGATCGAGTGGCTCAGCCGCAAGTTGGGCCGTCCCATGGAAGAGGACGAAGTGCGCGCGATCCTCGAGTCGCTGGGGTTCGGCGTCGCGCTGGTGGTCCCCGGCGTTTTTTCGGTTACCGTTCCGAGCTGGCGTGCAACAAAAGACATTTCGATCAAGGACGACCTGCTCGAAGAAGTAGGCCGCATGGTTGGTTACGATTCCATCACTCCCGTCGCGCCTCGCGTGGCGGCCACGGTGCCGCCTTCCGACGCCGCCAGGATTTATCACCGCCGCATTCGAAGCCTGATCGCCGGCCAGGGATTCACTGAGGTCCACAATTACTCGTTCGTGAGCGAGGAGATGGCGCGGGCGTTTCAAATGCTGTCGGAGGATCACCTCGCGGTCGCGAATCCCATTGCGTCGAACCAGACGTTGATGCGGCGCAGCCTGATTCCCGGCCTGTGGAACAACATCCTGGAGAACAGCAAGCACCTTGCAACGTTCCGCCTTTTCGAGATCGGCCGCGAGATTCAAAAGAAGGAATCGGGATTGCCGGACGAGACTCCTCACCTAGCGGCGGCGCTTTATTCCCGCGATGACGGCGCGGCTGGACTCTTCGAGTTAAAACGCGTGGCCCAGTGCGTCCTGCCCGGCGCGGAGGCTCGGCCCGCGGAAGGGCGGCCATTTGAGCATCCCGAACGCGCGGCGACCATCGAGTGGCGCGGCGAAACTGCGGGCCGATTATTCGAGTTGCATCCTTCGCTGGGTGTCGACGGGCGAGCCGCAATTCTCGACATCGATTTGGCCGTGGCTTTCCGGCTCGACACAGCTGCTCGAAAACATCAGCCCCTGCGACGCTTTCCGACCAGCGCCTTCGACCTTTCCGTCGTGTCGGCGATTCGGGAGCCAGTCGGCGATATCGAGCGTCGGCTCAAGGATCTCGGCGGCTCGGACGTGATCGGCATCGAGTTTGTGCGCCAATACGCCGGCGCCCCGTTACCGGAAGATCGCAAGAGCGTCTCGTACCGCATCACCGTCGGCGCCCCAGATCGAACGTTGTCGTCCGAAGACGTTTCGGCGATCCGTTCGCGCCTGATCGAAGGCATGCAGTCGGACGGCTACGAACTACGCGTGTAAAACCGCTTGGTGGCTCCGTGATACATTGTGAGCCTAAGGTCGATTTATGATATTAAAGGAAGGGTTCATGTCAAGTGATCTCGAATTGCTGATTGAGGCCGCACGCAAACGTGAGATCTCGCCTGCGGAGCAGGAGGAACAACGCCGCAGTTTTGCCTACGGCAATACGCATTTTGAGAACGAGAGCATCACACGCGAAATAATCGACCGTGCGGCAGAGGCATTGAAGGCCGAGGATGAGAAGAACGGACATCCAGCGGGACAGTAGGCCCGCATCTCACGAACTGTTCGCGAATCCGGAAGAAAAAGCAAGTTTGGAGGCCAGAAATGGCCTCTTGCAGTTTGATGAGGTTCTTAAACTGATCGATCAGTCTAAGGACGGATTCCGATTACGGCCGAGTACGCTGCAACGACTGCAGCGTCTCGCGATTCAAGATATATATACTTGCGCGGGCAATTACCGGACTGGCCCTGTAATCATCGCAGGAACGACGCATCAGCCGCCCGCAGCATCGGAAGTTCCGGAGCAGGTAGAAGACCTGTGCGAGCACGTTAACGCCAACTGGGGTAAATCGGCGCTCCATCTCTCTGCTTACATCATGTGGCGTGTGAACTGGATTCACCCGTTCGCTGGCGGTAACGGCAGAACCTCGCGGGCTGTTTCCTACCTTGTTCTGTGCTGTAGGATCGGATACCGCATAAACGGAACGAACACGATTCCCGAGCAGGTCGTGGCAAATAGACAACCGTACTACGAAGCTCTTGACGCAGCCGATGCCGCATGGTCGGAAGGAATCGTTGACGTCAGCGTTATGGAATCGCTAATGAGGAGGATGTTAACCGTGCAATTAGCCTCCGTCCTTAAGGCTGCTGCTACGTCGAGCCCAAGTAATCCCGACGCAGTTTAGCCACCAACAATACATCGCAAGGCGGCGAGGTAGAATCAGTCGATGAGAGTGGTACGGGCATTTTTCATAGCTACAGGCGCCATCCTGGGCGCAGGACTACTCTCGGTAATTGCGTGGCTGTTCTTCGGGGCGTTCCTCCCGCTGGCGATTATGATGGCTGTCCACGGTTTCCAGGCAGTCTACGACTCGCCCGCGCACGGCGGCGCGGTCTTGATGGCGACAGTTCCGCTGGCCGGGATTTTTTCGGTTATAGCTTTCCTCTACTTATCGGTATTCTTTTACCATCGCATCTCGAAGCGGGTTTCCAGGTAATTCAAAGTAGCTTGAGCTGTCAACGATTTGATACACTAGTTGCTGACACTCAAGGAGCAAAAGCGACAATGGCCAAAGTATGTGATGTTTGTGGGCGCGGCCCTCAGTTCGGGCATCGGGTCAGTCACGCTCACAACGTGACCAACCGCCGCTGGAATATCAACCTTCAGGAAGTTCGTGCAGTCGTGAAAGGCGCGGCCAAGCGCATTCGCGTCTGCACCTCCTGCATCAAGAGCGGCAAAGTCGAAAAAGCCGCGTAAAATAGGCCCTAGGGCCTGTGTTTTCCCTGCGACATCTCGCTTTCTTTCTGCCGGCCGCCATCGGACTGCTCGCCCAGGAAGCCGAGACGCCGCACCAGACTCTGCAAAAAGCCAAAGCCCTCGGGCTGAACGATGCGGCCATCGACCAGGCGGAGCCGCTGCTGGAGCACGCCATCGCCGGCTGGCAGGATCGCGATCCGCGCAATCCTGAATACGCCGAGACTCTCACGCTGCTCGGCATGATGCACCAGCACGAAGCCGATCTCGATATCCAGGCGTTGCGGACCACCGTCGAGCCCCTCTACAAACACGCGCTCAACGTCTATCGGCGCAGCCTCACGGACCCCGATCCGGATAAACTTGCGCTCACCCTCGAACTCGAAGCCGCGGTTCTGAACGCCATCGGCGAGGTGGAGGACGCGACCCCGTTATCCGAGCGCGCTCTGGCGATCCGCAAAGAGCGAGTGCGCGAGATGCAGGCTGGCGCGCCGCAAATTCCGGCTGCCTTCAAACCTGGTGAAGGCGTCACAGCGCCGAAATTGATAAACAAGGCCGAGCCCGGCCCCACGGATGCCGCGCGATTTCTCAAGATCAACGGGACCGTCTCGCTGCGTTTTGTAGTGGACGAACACGGCGTCCCACAGGACATCGCACTGGTCCACAGCCTCGGCTATGGGCTCGACGAAAAAGCGGTCGAGACGCTACGCACTTGGCGATTCCAGCCCGGCACTTCCGATAATCTGCAAGTCGCGACGATCGCTACTATAGATATGATTTTCAGTGTACGCTGAACTCGAAACCGCAGCCGATCGGCTGCCCGGGCGGCGGTTCAGCAGGCTTCGGTATCGTGATCTCTTTCGGATTCGTCAGAAACCTCGCGATCCGATCCGCTGCATACGCAAAATGGGCACGCTCTTCCGCCGGAACCCCAGAGGCCTGCTTCAGCCAATCCCTCAAGTCTTGCAGCTTTTCCCACGCTACCGCGCGAACCTGCTCCGGCGGATCTTCGTCGATCGCGAGTTCCATCAAGTGATACAGCACCACGGAGTCGACCGATCGCTGCACCTCCGACGCCAGGCCGGTTGGAGCAGGATTCAGTTTCCAAGTCGCGGCCAGAAGGCGGTCGATCACCTCCTCAAGCGCCGGCATATTGCGATCGCGCGCATGATGCTCCACCAGCCTCGCGGCGCGCTCATCGTTGAGGATCAGACCCACCGTGATCTCCGCGGCCGATTCCGCCGCCCCCACCGGATCGAACGTCAAACCGGTGCGATTCTGAAAATCTTCGCGCGTTCGTGAGAAGCCGATTGGACGCGGTGGAATCAGGTCCAGCAATGCCGGCGACAGCGTCAGCGCATCGGCGCGAATCGTGGCCAGCACGGCTTCCAAAGCGCGGCGCTGTTCCGCGGCGGGAATCATCGCTGTCACCGTCTGACCGTCGCCCCGCAGTGAGTAGGTGTAATCCAAACCGCCCAGCACCTTCGACGCCGCTTCCGTCTGATAGCGATGGTAGAGATACGTCGGCACAAGCGTGTCTTCCAGCATTGCCCACGGCTCGCCCTCGCGAATGTTGTCCTGCCCAAACCGGCTCAACGCGCGGGCACGAACCTGCATGATCCGATTCAATTCATCCACCGCGTTCGATCCGCTGTCCCACAAATGCGCCTGCGGATGGGCGCTGCCTTCAGGCCGCGCGTCGGCGTCGGAAATAAAAATCAAGCCGCGTTTTGTCGCATTGCGCAAGATGGCGTCCAGTTGTTTCGGCTCATCGGTGCCCGGAGCAAAATCGGAATATCCGTATGCAATTGCGACCTTGTCCCACTCGCCGATCCCCACCGCATACGCCTCCGACAAATCGGGCGCGCCAGGACCCGACAACTTCACGTACGGCGGCGGATAATCCATCACCGACGCGCGGCCGTGCATGCTGGCCGCGAAGTTGTGCGCCAGTCCGAGCGTATGTCCCACCTCATGCGCCGCCAACTGCCGCAGCCGCGCTAACGCCACTCGTTCCATCTCCGGATTGCGCGGCTTACCGTCTTCATAAGGCGCGAGCAAGCCCTCGGCGATCATGTAATCCTGGCGCATGCGCAACGACCCGAGCGTGACCTGTCCCTTGATAATCTCGCCCGTTCGCGGATCGCTGATCGCGGCGCCATACGACCATCCCCGCGTCTTGCGATGCACCCACTGAATCAGGTTGTAGCGGACGTCCATTGGATCCGCGCCTTCAGGCAATAGCTCGACGCGCCACGCATTCTTATAACCGGCCGCTTCGAAGGCCTGGTTCCACCATCGCGCCCCATCGAGCAACGCCGCGCGTATCGGCTCCGGCGCGCCGCGATCCAGATAGTAG
The DNA here is from genome assembly GCA_049514735.1 of Bryobacteraceae bacterium. Classification (GTDB taxonomy): domain Bacteria; phylum Acidobacteriota; class Terriglobia; order Bryobacterales; family Bryobacteraceae; genus JAICMB01. The sequence goes on along the minus strand of JBEKUT010000215.1, from coordinate 2,641 downwards.
ACGATCGGCTGCACCGCCTCGCTCACCGCCGCGCTCGGATCTTTTTTCTGAAGCCGATGCCGCACCAGATAACGCTTCTCCAACGAATCGCCGAGCGGCGCCGCGTAATCCGCGAAGCTCATGCCGAAATAGCCCGCCCGAGGATCGAACGCCCGCGGCTTATAGTTGCTGTCCGGCAATTCGATAAAGGAATGATGCTCCCGCACGGTGACGGCGTCGGGGGACGGCGTGACCTCACTCACCAATGGACCCGGCTTCTCGGTCGTGAACGTCAGCGTCACCTCTACCTCGGTGTTCTTAGGAAAATTCTTGGTGCGAGGCAAATAGAATGCGCTCCGCGATTCATCCAGCCGGTAGGACCCCTGCTTCGTCCGCTCCATTCTGCCGATCACGTCGTGCGCGTCGCGCAGGAAGAACGCACTCGCATCGATCAAGACACGATTGCCCTCTTCGGCTTCCACGGTGAACCCAAACAAAACCGATTGCGCGAACGACTGTTCTACCGATTCGCGCTCATGCACTTCGTTCGTGAGGGCGCGGTACTGATAATTCGGCTGCACCAACAGCACCTTTGGTCCGCTGCGTTCGAACTTGACGATACGCGACTCGCCGATCTGTCCGCGATCCAGACCGATATCGTTCGAGCCCACCGCCGCCGGCATGGAATTGACGTAGAGAAACTCCGTCTCGAAGCGATCGACCTCCAGCAGAACCTTCCCGTTCTTCGCATCCCAGTACATCGGAAAGTATCCGGGCAGGGGCGTCGCGCCCGCAGTCTTCTCCGCAATCGTGGCCCCCGATGCCCCTACAATAGTAAGAACCACGAACATCCCGATGCGCAAAGTATCAATCATTTTCACGTTCTCCATGGTAGCCGTCATCGTATGACCACCACACAACCCACGCTGACCGCCTCGGTCTCCCCGTCCGCCGCGCGCGTTCCTTATTCGCGCATCCGCGAGATCGCGGAAATGGCCATGTCGATGAACGATGTGCTGAAGCTCTACTTCGGCGAGTCGAACATCCCGACGCCTGACTACATCAAGCGCGCCGCCCAAAAGGCCATGGCGGACGGCTACACGTTCTACTCCGAAAATGCCGGCATGCCGTCGCTGCGCAAGGCGCTCGCCCGCTACTATCGGGACCACCATAAAGTCGATCTCGATCCCGCCGGCGAATTCGTAATCACCGCATCCGGCGTTCAGGCGTTGCATGTCGCGATCCGCTGCCTGCTCGACCCCGGTGACGAGGCCATCGTCCTCACGCCCGCATGGCCGAACGGCGCCGCGAACGTGATGCTCTCGAATGCCACGCCCATCGAGATTCCTCAACCGCTGGTGGGAGACCGTTACCAGATCGATTTCGCGGCCCTCGAAGCGGCCGTCACGCCGCGCACCCGCATGCTGCTCTACACCTCGCCCTCGAACCCGCTCGGCTGGGTCGCGACCTTGGAAGACCAGCGCAAACTCCTCGACTTCGCGCGCCGTCACAATATCTGGCTGATGGCGGACGAAGTATACGAGCGCCTCAACTACACTGGCGCGAAGCTGACTGATTCCGTGCCATCGATTCTTAAGCTCGCCACGCGAGATGATCCGGTGGTTGTCGTACAGTCGTTCTCAAAAGCCTACTGCATGACCGGTTGGCGGCTCGGATGGCTGGTGGCGCGCCGCGACCTGGCCACTCGCGCCGGCCAGTTGAACGAGTTCATGGTCTCGCATGCGGCCAGCTTCACCCAGCGCGCCGCCGAAACGGCCTTGTTGTGGGGTGAGAACACCATGGCGGAGATGCTGGTGCGTTTGAAGGAAAACAGGGATTTCTGTCTCGCCGCGTTACGCAAGATGCCAAGAGTCACGGTACCGAACCCGGACGGCGCGTTTTATCTGTTCCCCAAGGTCGCCGGCATGACCGACTCGTTCGATTTTTGCAAACGACTCTTGATCGAGACGCACGTTGGCCTGGCGCCGGGCGTCGCGTTTGGAGCCGGCGGCGAAGGGTCCATTCGCATCTGTTATGCTGCGGAACGCGCCATCCTGGAACAGGCCATGCTCCGGCTCAAGATGTTTCTCGAAACCGCTAAGTAGGTTGACACAGTCCTACAGTCCTAGGTTCCCGCTGACGAAAGTACTGTTACGGACGGGAAGATCCCCAGTATGTAAGATTTTTCATGCGCGAAGCTTCGGAAATCGCATATTATCGTTTAGAACCCAGCTAAAGAACCTAGCATGTACTTTCTCCTGCACCTGCTCATTGCGGCGCAATTGATAACTTGTAAGCAGGCGCCTGTTGGCACGCAACTCCACATTCGACTGATTACGGCCGTAGGCTCGTATGCCAGCAAACCAGGAACGTCTGTTCATGGAATTCTCATCGCTCCGGTTGTGGTGGACGGCGAGACCGTGTTACCCGCGGGCACGCTGGTCACCGGAGCACTAAGTTCGGTAAAGAAGGTCGGTTATGGTTTTGTGCATGAGACGGCCGCTCTCGGCCTCGATTTCACGCGTTTGACGCTCCCCGGCGGCGCCGCGCTGTCGATGTCCTCGCGCGTGACGAACGTTGAAAACGGCCGCGAGCGCGTGAGCAAGGACGGCATTATCCACGGGATTCGCAGCACCTCCAGCCTCTGTTATCGGACGAGCGG